>JAFXDK010000085.1 GCA_017521805.1 Ruminococcus sp.
CGGCAAACTTTCTATGCCAAATATCACTTACTGCGTTGCCAAACCTTGCAATACATCAAGTATTACTGCGGTTTGTCGCCTTGTAACTGATATTTGTCATACACGAAATTTCGCTCGTGTTCCGGTTTTTAGAGAACCCCTTAAGATATTGTCTTAGTTCAAAAGGAGATGTATTAACCAATGAAAAAAAGAATTATTATGTCAATCCTTGGAGTGATGATTGGCGCTGTTAGCGTAGCCATTTTTAAAATGGCAGCATTCGGAGTTGATCCGTTTCAGTCGTTTATGAGCGGAATAAGCAATCTTATTCCAATAAGTTTTGGTACGTTATATGTAATTGTAAATGCTTTGCTGCTTACATTCAGCTTGATTTTTGATCGCCATTATATTGGCATTGCCACATTTATCAATCTTTTTCTTTTGGGATACGTTACGGAATATTCATACAAGCTGTTCCAATGGCTTATTTCCGAGCCGTCACTATTACTCCGCATCATTTTCCTCATTGCAGGTATCGTTATAATATGCATTGGCTCTTCACTGTACATAACCGCAGACCTTGGAGTTTCAACCTACGATGCAGTAGCGTTGATTATGGCAAATAAGTGGAAGATAGGTCAATTCAAGTTCATCCGTGTATGTACCGATGTATGCTGTGTAGTTCTTGGCGTTATAATGTTTGTTGCAGGCGGCGGACAATTCGGTAAAATTCCCACCATTACAGGTATAGGCACGATAATTACTGCCTTTTTCATGGGTCCACTGATTGAATTTTTTAATATTCATATTTCAAGAAAAATCTTAAATACTTCGGAAAAATAATTTATAAATTCTGATGTTTGACACTATTGAATTGTATGGAAAGCTGTGAAAGCAGTATAAAACCCGCTAATCTGGTAATACTATTACCGAAAGTGAGGTTGAAACTATGTTCAAACACGAAAAAAAGCTTTTTCATCCCGTGGCAATTGAAAAGCCTAATCTGCAGTATGCTGCACTTTTACAGGAGCAGCTTGGAGGTGCAAATGGTGAACTTAAGGCGGCGATGCAGTATATGTCACAGAGTTTTCGCATAAAGGATCCCGAAATCAAGGACTTATTTCTTGATATTGCGGCTGAAGAACTTGGTCACATGGAAATGGTAGCACAGACAATCAATCTTTTAAATGGTCACGATGTAAATGCATCAGAAGTTCCATACGGTGAAATACAAACTCACGTGCTTATGGGACTTAATCCCGGCTTAATCAATGCATCGGGCTACTCCTGGACGGGCGATTATGTAAGCGTAACTGGCGATCTCTGTGCTGATCTGCTTTCAAATATTGCCTCAGAACAGAGAGCAAAGGTTGTGTATGAATAACTTTATCGACAGATTGAAGATAAAAAAGTGCGTGAAACAATTGATTTCTTGCTGAATCGTGAAGAAGCTCACAACGCAATGTTTCGTGAGGCATTTAATAAGGTGCAGAACAGCGGTTCAAACCGCGATTTTGGTACAACAAAGGCTGCTAAAATGTATTTCAGCATGTCGGAGCCGTCCCCTGCTGATACGCCGTTTCCAAATACAAATGTACAGCCGCCTTCTTTCAACTGAGAAAATTGTTCGGCGCTGTAAAAAAACTCGGTATAATAGAAATAGCCGCACAGGAGAACAACGTAGAATCGTTGTTTCTGTGCGGCTATTTTTGAAAGATATTGTGTTTTGGGGAGTTTTTTTACACCCACGTTGTTACTATAGCTTTATAATTTCTTTTCGCATTTCAATTATGTCAAAAACATCAATTATTCCGTCATTATACAAATTCCCTGCCTGGCAATCTGTAAGTGTACCTGTGCCAAGCAAATATTTTCAAGCATAACAAGGTCGGCAACTGTAAAATTACCGTCTACATTCACATCGCCTGTGATTGTTTCACCAGTTGAAACAATCCGACAGCAGAATTACGCTGTCCTTTGCTACATTTAGAAGTCCACCGGAGGTATGACCCTTTTTCTCAGTGCCGTCAGAAAGCTCTATTTTGCAATCGCAGTCCTTTACTGCTGTTATAAAGGGGATATGCCCTGCCATAACAGCAAGATCACCCTCAATTCCTCTTACAGAAAGCTTTACAGCTTCTCCCTGAAAGATATTTCCATCAGGAGAAGATATTGTCAGTACGAATGTGTTCATATTTCTATTCCCTTTGCCTTTTCAACAGCTTCATCAATTGTGCCGACAAAAAGGAATGCTGATTCGGGCAGATCATCATGCTTACCCTCGATAATCTCCTTAAAGCCTCTGATAGTCTCGGAAAGAGGCACGTAAGTACCCTCAATACCCGTAAATTTCTCAGATACAAAGAATGGCTGTGAAAGGAATCTCTGAATCTTTCTTGCGCGCTGTACAAGGAGCTTATCCTCGTCGGAGAGCTCGTCCATACCCATAATTGCAATGATATCCATAAGCTCCTGATAACGCTGGAGTATACGCTGAACCTCACGGGCAACAGTGTAATGCTCCTCGCCCAATATCTCTGCTGAGAGTATACGGCTGGTTGATTCAAGGGGATCAACAGCGGGATAAATACCCTGTGACGCTATATCTCTTGAAAGAACTGTTGTAGCGTCAAGATGGGCGAATGTAGTAGCAGGTGCGGGATCTGTAAGGTCATCCGCAGGAACATAAACTGCCTGTATTGACGTTATAGAGCCCTTTTTGGTTGATGTAATACGCTCCTGCAGAGCACCCATTTCATTTGCCAATGTAGGCTGATATCCTACGGCAGAGGGCATACGTCCCAGAAGAGCAGATACCTCTGAGCCTGCCTGTGTGAAACGGAAAATATTATCAATAAAGAGAAGTACATCCTGACCCTCTTTATCACGGAAATACTCTGCCATAGTAAGTCCAGAAAGAGCAACTCTCATTCTTGCTCCGGGAGGCTCGTTCATCTGTCCATAAACGAGAGTTGTGTTGCTTAAAACTCCCGATTCCTTCATTTCGTTGTAGAGGTCGTTTCCCTCACGGGTACGCTCGCCAACACCTGTAAATACGGAAAGTCCTCCGTGCTGCTTTGCGATATTATTGATAAGCTCCATAATAAGAACTGTTTTACCAACTCCTGCACCACCGAAAAGTCCGATTTTACCACCCTTTGAATAGGGGCAGATAAGGTCAACAACCTTAATACCTGTTTCGAGAATTTCAGTTGATGTGGAAAGCTCATCGTAATCGGGAGCACCTCTGTGAATATCCCAGTGTTCCTCAACCTCAGGAGCAGGACTATTATCAACAGTATCTCCGAGAACGTTGAAAATACGTCCCAGGGTTTCTCTTCCTACGGGAACACTGATAGGCGCACCTGTATCCGTTACGGGAACACCTCTTTTAAGACCGTCTGTAGAGGACATAGCAATACAGCGTGCGGTATTGTCGCCGATATGCTGAGCCACCTCAACGGTCAGTGTTTTTTCGCCCTTTGGAATAGTCAGCGCATTGAATATAGCAGGCAGACAGCCTTCCGCAAAGCGAACATCTACTACAGGTCCCATGACCTGTGAAACAACACCTTTTGTTTTATCTGACATAGTTTTTTATACCACCTTCAAGACGAAAGATATGCTGTCGTCTAATACATTGTGTTTGGTCCACCAATCAGGCGGAA
The DNA here is from genome assembly GCA_017521805.1 of Ruminococcus sp. Taxonomy (GTDB): domain Bacteria; phylum Bacillota; class Clostridia; order Oscillospirales; family Ruminococcaceae; genus Ruminococcus. The sequence goes on from JAFXDK010000085.1 coordinate 3,648, forward strand.
CAATATAATTGTTTGTGTTACATACCGCTTCCGGCGACAATCTCCGTAATTTCCTGCGTGATTGCGCTCTGTCTTGCACGGTTATAAGCAAGCTGTAAATCATCTATCATCTGCTTGGCATTTTTTCCTGCGGAATCCATTGCACAGCGTCTTGCAGCAACTTCGCTTATGAAGCTTTCACGCACATGTGCTACAATCATACCTGCCACATACAGCGGAACAGCGGTATTGAGAACGGAAAGCTCATCAGGTTCAAAGATTATACCTGTCATATCGTCTGTTTCCTCAGAACGTACCAGCGGAAGAATCCAGCTGATTCTTGCTTCCTGTGACATCATGGAGATATATTCCGTGCTGATAATGCCTACACGGTCGATACTGCCCTCAGAGAATTCGCTGCAAAGCTTCTTTGAAAGAGCAGATGCCTGTTCAAAGCTGAAATACTCGGCATTGTACTCGCCGCCGAATATATCGCAGGCGCGTTTTCCTACTGCGATAAACTCTGCATCGGGATATTGTTTGGCAAGTCTGAAAACGTTAGAGTTGTATCCCCCTGCCAGACCTCTGTCACCTGCAATAACAATAATACAGGTTTTACCCTCGCCTCTCTGCTCCATATATGGACTTTTCGCACATTCCTTGCTGTTTGCAAGATTTTGTACAACTTTTTCAATCATTCCTGCATATTCACGGCTTTTCAGCATTGCCTCCATAGCCTTGCGAATCTTTGAAGAAGCCACAAGTCCCATTGCAGTTGTGAGATGAAGTGTGGAATCGACGCTTTTTATGCGGTTACGCAGTTTTTTTGTATCGACACCCATTCAGCTCACCTCTGCATTTCGCTCAATGCCTTTTTAAGCTCCTCAACATCTTCATCCTCAAAGAAGCCCTGTTCAAAGCGAACAAGAAGCTCATTGTATTCGGCTTCAAGTCTGTCATAAAGTCTCTGCTCATAATCCTTAACTTTATTTACAGGAGTATCATTAAGATATCCCTTGGTTACGGCATAAACTATAGCTACCTGACAGCCCACTCTGACGGGAGAATTTCGACTCTGTTTGAGAACTTCAACGATTCGCTCACCGAGAGCAAGTCTTGCCTTTGTATCTGCGTCGAGGTCACTTCCAAACTGTGAAAACGCCTGAAGCTCACGATACTGTGAATACAGAAGCTTAAGCTCACCCGAAACCTTTTTCATTGCCTTTAACTGAGCAGAACCGCCAACTCGGCTTACAGAGATACCGGGATTTATTGCAGGCATGATTCCTGCGTGGAAAAGCTCTGTTTCAAGGAATATTTGTCCGTCTGTAATTGAAATTACGTTTGTGGGGATATATGCTGAAACGTCGCCTGCCTGAGTTTCAATAATCGGCAGAGCTGTAATAGAACCTCCGCCGTATTCATGAGCAACATTTGCTGCACGTTCAAGCAGTCTTGAATGGAGATAGAATACATCTCCGGGATAAGCCTCACGTCCGGGAGGTCTGCGTATAAGCAGGGACAGCGCACGATAAGCAACAGCGTGCTTTGAAAGGTCATCATATATAATAAGGACATCTTTCCCCTGCTCTCTGAAATACTCAGCCATAGCACAGCCAGAATAGGGAGCTATATACTGCAAGGGAGCAGTTTCCGATGCAGATGCGGATACAATAATTGTGTATTCCATAGCGCCTGCTCTTTCAAGCTCATTTGCAAGCTGTACAACTGATGTACTCTTCTGACCGATAGCTACATATATACATATAACATCAGTATTGCGCTGATTTATAATTGTATCAATAGCGATTTCTGTCTTACCTGTCTGACGGTCACCAATCAAAAGCTCACGCTGACCTCTGCCTATAGGAATCATACTGTCTATAGCCTTGATACCTGTCTGGAGAGGAACGTCAACACTCTTTCTCTCGATAATTCCGGGAGCGTCATTTTCAACGGGACGGGTTCCGCTTGATACAATGGGTCCTTTACCATCAATAGGCTCACCCAGAGCATTAACAACTCTGCCGAGGAAGCCCTCACCAACGGGAACAGATACTACTTTACCCGTTCTGCGTACAGTCGTGCCCTCTTTGATATTATTTTTATCTGACAAAAGAGCAACTGATACTGTTTCATCCTCCAGGTTCTGAGCCATACCGAAGCTACCGTCTTCAAATTCAAGAAGCTCGCTTGCCATACACTCTCTGATACCATAAACTCTTGCGATACCGTCTCCTACAAGAATAACCGTACCTGTTTCACGCATTTCAATACGTGATTTATAGTTCTTAATCTGAGCTTTAATAATTCCGCTGATTTCCTCAGGTTTTCCGCTCATCTGCCAATCACTTCCTTTACTTCATGCAGGGATCTGCGCAGACTTCCGTCAATTATCCTGCCTTCTGTTTCAATGATTACACCGCCCATAATCGAGGGATCTGTAATACATTCCATAACTATTCTTTTCTTAATAAGTTTTTCAAGCTTTAATCTTATACCGTCCATTTCTGACTGTGTAAGCTTTACAGCACTTGTTATCTTTGCAACAGCAATATTTTCCGAAGCATCAACAAGCTTTACGTAGTCGGCAACGCACTGACTGAACAGCTGTATTCGCCCCTTTTCGCAGAGCAGCTGAATAAACATAACGATATATTCGGGAACTCTGCCTGCAAAAGCATCTTCAACAGCTTTTAAACGTTCAGAAAGCGGTATGCCGGGACAAATGAGAAATTCGATATACTCAGGATTTTCCCCGAAAGCCGCAGACAGCATTTCCAGCGTTTTAGCATATTCCTTTCTGGAATTTTCCTCACAGGCTATCTCGTAAAGCGCCTCAGCATATTCTCTAATTATTTCTGTCATCGTCATCACCTATTCCTGCAATAAAGGAATCGATCATTGCATGATGATCCTGCATATTGATTTCTCTGCCAAGAATTTTTTCGGTAAGCGCCGCTGAAACGTTGACAATTTCCAATTTTATGCCTTCCTCAGCACCGCGGCGTTCAAGCTCTGCGGCATTCTGAGCCTGACGTACAATACCGTCAGCCATATTTCTTGCGTCAGCAATAATTCTATCGCTGTGATTCTTTGCATCTTCAGAAGCAGTTCTGATAATAGCATCAGCTTCTTCTCCTGCACTTCGGAGCTTTTCCTCCCATGCCTTTTTGTTTTCCTCAGCCTCGCTTACACTTTTATCTGCTTCTTCGTACTTGCTTTCAAGAGTTTTCTGTCTTTCCTCAAGTACATTCTTTACAGGTCTGAACAGAAGCTTCTTTAATATCGTGAACAGTATTGCAAGATTTGCAAGGGATATTACTATCTGCCAGAAATTGACAGAAATTACATCTAACGACTGCATTCAATCAACCTCAAATCTTATTTGATAGTGTCCATAAGGATATTAACAAGTCTGCCGGGAGCAACAAATATCAGCAGAATTGCGATAACAAGAGCATAAAGACCTGTTGTTTCTGCAACAGCACAACCCATAAGCATTGTTGTTGTAACGTTACCCTTACATTCGGGCTGTCTTCCGATAGCTTCACAAGCCTTTGCTACAGCGTTACCTTCACCGATTCCGGGACCGATACCTGCGATCATTGCAACACCTGCACCAAGAGCACAGCTTCCGAGAATAATACCAATTGCCAGTTCTAACATTTTAAATTCCTCCATTTAATTATTTTTTACTGCCTTGCGTCGGAAATATTCATCAGCAGGGAAACCTCCTGCTACATAAAGCATCGTCAGCATAGCAAAAATATAAGCCTGAAGCACTCCGCTGAACACGTCAAAGTATATTGACAATACAGCGGGAATACCTATCTGAAAAAGCGGAAATTCTCCCAGAAACCCGGGAAGCTTTCCTAAGATTATTGCCGAAAGTCCCTGCAGACCTGAGGCAAGAAGCACGGAAATTACAGATCCTGAAAGCACATTTCCGTAATGACGGAATGCCATAGATATAGGAGTTGCAATTTCACTTATAATATTGAGAGGTGCAAGCAGAACAGGATCTGCAAAGCTTTTTGCATACACCACAGGACCGCACTTCATCTTGTAATAGGTTATAAGGAAAAATACAAGTATTGCCCAACCTGCTGTTACATTTACATCAGATGTGGGAGCATAAAGTCCGAAAAGTGCCATGAGACTTGAAAATGCTGACAATGCTAGTATTGCCGCAATAAAAGGAGCAAATCCGCTGAAATACTCCCCCATATTGCCATTTACAAGTTTTTCTGTGTTTTCGACAATCCATTCGGCAACATGCTGCCGCTTTGTATCGGCTTTTTCCTTGATTCCATGAGTGAGGAATAAGCATAGTCCAATTATGGAAATCATTACAAGCCATGAATTTATCTGAGATTCTGTTATTGGAAGATCCTGAATCGGTAATTTCAGCGTAAAGAAAATCCGTGCTCCCGAAATAGCAATGTCATCGCTTTGCGGAGTAGTCAGTATCTTGATTATAATACCGCACACAATCGGAAGAATTATCATCAGCATATATACCGTATCAAGCATTTTAAAACGCTCTTTATTATTCTCCATTTTTCTCCACCTTTCCATTAATTGCTATTCTGTCACGCAGTGGTATAAGGGATATTGCTATACGCGGGAAAAACAGAGGAATAACAGCTGCTACTCCATTCATAAAAGGAATTGCTATTGCTATTACACAAGTAATGAGGAGCATCATATTTCTCAGTGTTTGTGACAATTTCATCAATGTTGCTGCTTCTTTTTCATCTTTTAATATAGCTTTTTGAATGGTGATTCCCATAAGAAGAAAATTTACTATAGCAACAGCTCCGCCGAAAATATTTCCCAGCAGTACGGTGTAATCCCATTTTCCGATTATAAGAAATACAGCTTCCATAATAACGCTGAGTATAATAGTAATTCCTGCAATATATCTGGTTTCCCTCATGACAGTTTCATCTATTTTTGCCATAAGATATCGTTTTCCTTTCTGCATACTGATATTGATACGCACCATATCGCAATTTAATTATGCACAATATCATTACACAATTTACAGACTGCCTTATTATTATACCATTTTGCACTATATCTTGTCAAGAAGTTTATGAATTTTTTCCAAAAAAACATTTTTGAATTTTTTTTGAGAAAAATGTTCGTTCTCATCTCAAAAAAATAACAACTTTCTCCTAAAAAAATTCTTCTTTTTTCTGCTCAAAATCTACTTTTTATGCTGCCTAAAAAATTCAAGAGGAGACCTCTAAAAACCCCCAGTTTTGAAAGCCTGGTAACGTATTTTAGGGCTTTGTCGACTGCGAATCAAGTAAAAAGATAGGTTTTTAGAGGTTCCCAAGAATTATTTGGGGAGCAATAGTACGGGATAGCTATACCTTTTTCGCCGCTAATACGGCAGAAATACAACAAATTATCCTACATATTAGCCGCTTTTTCACATTTTCAACCGAATAAGCGGTGTTCATTACTGCAATTATATTTACTTATATGTTTTAAATTAATTATTAATATTGACCTTTTAAACAAAATGTGATATAATAAACATGATTATATTATTATAAGGGGGAATCTCCATGAATTATGAATCAACTGTTAAACTTCTTTCTCGCTTCGGACAGGAGCACTTACTCAGATATTACGATGAATTAACTGATACTGAGCGTTCTGAACTCATTTCACAGATTAAAGAAATAGACTTTTCTATTTTGGATTCGCTCAAACCAGAAAATTCTCATGAACACCAGAGGGGTGCAGTTTCACCTCTTGAAGCAGTCACAATTGATAATATAACTGCTAAAGGTGATGAATATCTCAACTGCGGATTATCTGCTATAAGAGAAGGCAAGGTTGCAGCGGTTCTCCTTGCAGGCGGACAAGGTACACGACTTGGATTCGATAAGGCTAAGGGAATGTTCAATATCGGTGTAAATCGTGAACTTTATATATTTGAATGTCTTATCAATAATCTTATGGACGTAGTCAAACAGTCAGGAACTTGGATTCATTTTATTATCATGACAAGTAGAATCAATAACAAAGAAACCGTTGAATTTCTTGATAAACACAATTATTTCGGTTACAACAAGGAATATGTTCACTTCTTTATTCAAGATATGGCGCCCTGTGTGGATTTAAAAGGAAAAATCCTCATGGAAAGCAAATCCAAGATTGCGATGTCTCCCAATGGGAATGGCGGTTGGTTCTCGTCACTTGTAGATTCCGGTATATTTGATATGCTCAAATCTCAGGGAGTTGAATGGCTGAACGTATTTGCTGTAGACAATGTTTTACAGAGAATTGCAGACCCTATGTTCGTCGGCGCTGTTATCAGCACAGGCAGTGATGCCGGAAGTAAAGTAGTGCCCAAGGTAGCACCGGAAGAAAAAGTTGGTGTTATGTGTCTTGATGACGATAAACCGTCTATTATTGAGTATTTTGAGCTTTCCGATAAAATGAGAAATTTAAGAGATGACAAAGGTGAACTTGTATATAAATACGGTGTAATACTCAATTACCTTTTCAATATGGATTGCCTTGTTGAAATAAATAAAAATAAGCTTCCTATTCATATTTCAGAAAAGAAAATACCTCATATAGACGAAAACGGCGAGTGTATCAAACCTGAAAAAACAAATGGATACAAATTTGAAACACTAATCCTTGATATGATTCAAATGAACAAATCTTGTCTTCCATATGAGGTTATACGTAGCAAAGAGTTTGCTCCTGTTAAAAATGATACCGGTGCTGACTCCGTAGATACTGCACGTGAACTTCTTATTAAAAACGGTGTGAATATATAATTAAGGAAATCTCTAAAAACCTCCCTCACAGCTGAATTTCTTTGACAAGCATTATTTGCTGTGTTGACAAACCTTGCAATATATCAAGTAATACTGCGGTTTGTCGCCTGGTAAATAATATTTGTCATATATGAAATTCATCTTGTGTTCCGATTTTTAAGGAACTCCTTAAGACTTTAATTCTATATCACAGTTATTTGATTGTGCAAAATAAACAAAGTGAATATGTGGAAAATATTGAATTATACAATTTTGCGTTATACACAAAAAAAGCTTTGACAAAATTGTATAATTGTGATATAATATACATTAGGAATATAGTTTATAAATGAATTATGCTCTGGAGCTTGTCTCTATTGAGCAGCGAAAGGAAATGCCATGTCAAAAATTATTGCAGTAACATCGGGCAAAGGCGGTACGGGAAAATCAACAGTATGTGCTGGTCTTGGATATACTCTTGCTAAACAGGGACACAGAACTCTGCTTATAGAACTGGATTTTGGTCTGCGTTGTCTTGATATCATGTTTGGTATTGAAAATGAAATCAAATATGATCTTGGCGATGTACTTAATAATAGAAAAAGTGCTCTTGAAGCTGTAGCAAATGTGCCAATGGCTTCAAATCTCAGCCTTCTTTGCGCGCCGAAAACACTTACATCTGTAACCGCTGAACAGATTGTTGATATCTGCCGCAGTGTAAAAAAGTATTTTGAATATATCATTATTGATACAGGTGCTGGTATTAACTCTCATGTATTTGAAATTGTACAGCAGGCTAATCTGATTCTTGTTGTATCAACTCCTGACCCTGTCTGCATTCGTGATGCTTCTCTTATGTCAGATGAATTCTACAACAGAGGAAATAAAAGTCAGCGTCTTATTATCAATAAAATAAGTAAAAAAGTTATCGGTGAGGCTCTTGTAAGCAACCTCGACGAAATTATTGATAAGGTTGGCGTTCAGCTTATTGGTGTTATTCCTGATGATTTCAAAACTACTGTTGCTACAGGTAAGGGAACTCCTATTCCTACCGATTCTTCTGCATTAAAGGCTTTCGATGCTATTTCAAAGCGACTGGGCGGAGAATTCGTTCCACTTACTGTTAAGACTTCCTGAGAAATTATCTTAGATTTTAAAATTTCTGATTATAAAAAATCCTAAATGGAGAAAGGACAGAAAAATGAAGATTGCAATTATCGCCCACGACGCTAAAAAGGAGCTTATGGTACAGTTCTGCAGTGCATACTGCGGCATTTTATCAAAACATTCCCTTATAGCTACAAATACTACAGGAAAGCAGGTCAGCGAAGCTACAGGTTTGCCTATTAAACGCTATTTAAGTGGACGAGGTGGTGCTGAGCAGATTCTCGCACTTTTGTCCTGCAATGAAGTTGACGTACTTCTGTTTTTCAGAGATCCTATCAATCCGAAGGCTAATGACCCGAATGATATGGATCTTCTGAGACTTTGCGATGTTCACAGCGTTCCTGTTGCTACTAATATTGCAACTGCTGAGGCACTTATTCTCGCGCTTGAAAGAGGAGATCTTGATTGGAGACAGGCAGGAAATGTCCCGATATAACTCAATAAATTAAATCGACGTGATGCCGTATAAGTTTACGGCATCCGTTTATTGTCCCTTATGGGACAATTTTCATGTTAATAAGAAAGGCTGATTTTATGGCTATCAATATCAAACGTCCAAACGGAACGGAAGATGTAATCCCAAAGGACGTACATAAATGGCACACCATAGAAAAAATTGCACGTGATACCGCTGAGAGCTTTGGTTTTGGCGAAATCCGTTTTCCTACTTTTGAAAATACAGATTTGTTTCTTCGCTCTGTAGGTGAGACAACGGACGTTGTACAAAAAGAAATGTATACCGTCATGGCTAAGGAATCAAAGTTTACTTTGCGTCCCGAAGGTACGGCTGGAACCATCCGCGCTATGCTTCAGAACGGACTTCTTAACGAGGCACTGCCTCAGAGAGTATACTACATAACCTCATGTTTCCGTCATGAAAGACCTCAAGCAGGCAGACTTCGCGAATTCCACCAGTTCGGACTTGAAATGGCAGGAAGTGCCTCCCCTGCTGCTGATGCTGAGGTTATTTCTCTTGCTCATACCCTGCTTAACAGACTGGGAATAAAAAATATTGAGCTTTATATCAATTCTATCGGATGTCCTACATGTCGTGCGAAATACCATGAGGCTCTAAAAGCTTATTTTGATGCCCGTAAGGATGAACTTTGTGATACCTGCAAGGACAGACTTGTAAAGAATCCTATGAGACTTCTTGACTGCAAAAGTCCCATATGTCAGGAAATCGGCAAGGATGCTCCACTGATTATTGACTATCTCTGTGAAGATTGCGGAAATCACTTTGAAAAGCTGAAAAGCTATCTTGGCAAGCTTGGTATAGATTACAAGGTTAATCCCAAAATTGTACGTGGACTTGATTATTATACCAAAACTGTTTTTGAATTCGTTACAACTGAAATCGGCGCGCAGGGAACTGTATGCGGAGGTGGACGTTACGACGGACTTATTGAACAGCTTGGCGGTCAGCATACTCCTGCGCTTGGATTTGGTATGGGAATTGAACGTCTGCTTCTTGTTATGGACAAGCAGGGCTGTGACTACCTCACACCTAAAAAATGTGATATCTACTTTGCCACTATGGGTGATGCCGCTCTTGAAAAGGCTATGGAACTTTCAAAGTCTCTCCGCGAGTACGGATATTTTGCAGAATATGATATGATGGGCAGAGGCTTAAAGGCTCAGATGAAATATGCCAATAAAATCGGTGCTGCATTTACCGTTGTTCTCGGTGATAATGAGCTTGAACAGGGTAAGGCTAAGCTTAAAGAAATGGAAAAGGGCGACGAAACAGAAGTTGCTCTCGATGATAAATTTGCTGTTGTATTTGAAGAAATTTACTTTAATAAAATAATGGATGTGATGGACGGAGAATCCGCTGACGGAAATCTGTTCTCATTCATGGGAGGAGAGAACTAATATGGCTGATAATATGAAAGGGCTTAAGAGAACCCACTACTGCGGCGAGGTCACTGAAATCGGCGGTGAAGCTGTTGTATGCGGATTTGTAGAAAGAGTAAGAGATAAAGGCGGCGTTATTTTCATCGTTCTTCGAGACAGAACAGGCGTTGTTCAGCTTGCATTCAGCGATAAATCCGACCCTGCTGTATTTGAAAAAGCCGCTTCCTGCAAGAGCGAATATGTTCTCATGGCTAAAGGTGAAGTTATTGAGCGTGAAAGCAAAAATGACAAGCTTAAAACAGGTCATGTGGAAATTTTTGTAACTGACCTCCGTATTCTCTCAAAAGCTCAGACTACTCCTTTTGAGATTACAAGCGAAACAAAGGTAAACGAGGAACTTCGCCTGAAATATCGTTATCTTGACCTCAGAAGAGCTCCTCTCCAGCAGAATATAATTATGCGTCACGAAATTGCAAGAGTAACCCGTGAGTATTTCTACGAAAACGGATTCCTTGAAATTGAAACTCCCATGATGATGAAGTCTACTCCCGAGGGTGCAAGAGACTATCTTGTTCCGTCACGTATTCACCCAGGTAAGTTCTATGCACTTCCACAGTCACCTCAGATTTATAAGCAGCTCCTTATGGTTGCAGGATATGACAGATATATTCAGCTTGCACGTTGCTTCCGCGATGAAGACCTTCGTGCTGATCGTCAGCCTGAGTTCACTCAGATTGACCTTGAAATGTCTTTTGTTGAGGCTGAGGATATCCAAGGCTGCGTTGAGGGCTTTGTTCAGCGTGTATTCAAGGATGTTATGAACGTTGATGTACCACTCCCACTCCCCCGTCTTACATTTGCAGACGCAATGAACCGTTATGGTTCTGATAAGCCTGATACTCGCTTTGGATTTGAGATTCAGGATATTACAGATACTGTAAAGGATATTGATTTTGTTGTATTTAAGAGCGCTATCGCTGAGGGCGGTTCTGTTCGTGCTATCAATGTAAAGAATGGTGCTGCTACATATACACGTAAGGAAATTGATAAACTTGTTGAACACGCAAAGGGTATCGGTGCAAAGGGACTCGCTTATATACGTTGGGCTGATGAGCCTAACTGTAGCTTTAAGAAGTTCCTTGCTGACGGTGACCTTGAAAAAATCTGCAGTGCTGTTGATGCTCATGAGGGTGACCTTGTGCTTATTTGCGCTGATAAGACAAGAACTGTGCTTTCAACTCTCGGCGCAATTCGTCTGATATGCGGTAAGAGACTTGAAGTAATAGACGAAAATCAGTATAACTTCCTCTGGATTACAGAAATGCCATTCTTTGAATATGATGAGGATAATGATACTTGGGTTGCTGCGCATCACCCCTTTACAATGCCTATGGATGAGTGCCTTGAATATCTTGACAGTGACCCTGCTAAGGTACGCGCAAAGGCTTGGGATCTTGTTCTCAATGGTACTGAACTTTCAAGCGGCTCTATGCGTATTACTGATTTTGAGCTCCAGCAGAAAATGTTTGAGGCTCTCGGTATGACCACTGAGGAAATCAATGCTAAATTCAGATTCCTTGTTGAAGCTTACCGCTATGCTTCACCTCCTCACGGCGGAATGGGTATTGGACTTGATCGTCTTGCTATGATTATGTGCAAGGCTGACAGTCTTCGCGATGTTACAGCATTTCCTAAGGTGCAGAATGCAAGTGAGCTTATGTCTGAATGTCCCTCATTTGTTGACAAGCCGAATCTTGATGTACTTGGAATCGGTCTTTTAGATAACGAATAAAATATAAATCGCTTTCGGACATATAATCTCTGAAAGCGATTTTTTGGAGTAGATTATATGGAACATCCCTTTAAATATTCTTTAGATAATAAAAGATATCACACTATGAATTATTATTTTAAATCTCGATACGGAAAAAAGCGATACAAAGCTGTTATTGACTGTGGCATGACATGCCCTAATATTGACGGAACACGTGGATTCGGTGGCTGTATCTTTTGCGACGGGGGTAGCGGCTACTTTACACAAAAGAATATATCTGTTACATCTCAGCTTGAACAAGAAGCTAAACGAATCCGCAGAAAAAATGGTGATGTGCATATTGTTGCCTATTTTCAGGCAAATACAAATACATACGCTTCCATTGAAAAGCTTCGCAACATTTATAATGAGGCGTTATCTTTCCCCAATATAACAGGATTAGCAATCGGGACAAGAGCAGATTGTCTCCCCGATGATGTTCTAGAATTGCTGTGTGAGATAAATTCATGTACAGAACTAACTGTAGAACTTGGTATGCAGACTGTCCACGAAAAAACAATTAATAAAATTAACAGAGGATATTCACATGAAGAATTTGTCAACGGATATCGTAAACTGAAAAATCTTGGAATCCGTGTATGTCTGCATATTATTAACGGATTGCCAGATGAAACAGTTGAAATGATGATAGAAACTGCAAGACAGACGGCAAAACTCCACCCCGACGGTGTAAAACTGCAGATGCTTCACATAATAAGGGGAACAAAACTGGGAGATATTTATGAAAACGAACCCTTTCCCCTACTAAGTCGTGAAGAATACATTGATATTATTGTTCGTCAGCTTGAATTGCTGCCTCCCGAAACTGTAATTGAACGCATAACAGGAGACGGTGACAAATCAAAGCTTATTGCTCCTGTGTGGGCTATGGATAAAATTGCAGTTCTCGGCGGCATAGATAAGGCAATGGCTGACGGAAATACGTGGCAGGGAAAATTTTATAGAGGAGAATGACTTATGAATAAGACAAAAATAGACAGGATGAAAAAATTAAATGAAATTCTTGCAAAAGCTGCTGACGCTTACTACAACACAGGTATGGAGATTATGTCCGACCGTGAGTATGATATACTCTACGATGAATTAGAAAGACTCGAAATGGAAACAGGTGTCATTCTCAGTGGAAGCCGCACTCAGAAAGTGGGATATGAAGTTTCCTCAGAATTAAAAAAAGTGAAACATACCTCAAAAATGCTTTCCCTTGACAAAACCAAAAGTATATCTGAGCTGATAAGTTGGCTTGGTGAGAACGTCGGTTTTCTCAGCTGGAAACTTGACGGACTTACAATCGTGCTGACTTATGAAAACAGCAGGCTTTTGCAGGCTGTAACCCGCGGAAACGGCGAAACAGGTGAGGATATAACAGCAAATGCACGCCATATTATCGGTATTCCTACTGCTATCCCATTTGATAAAAAACTTGTGATACGCGGTGAAGCACTTATGAAGTACAGCGATTTTCAGCGTGTAAACGCAGAAATTGAGGATAGTCCCAAATATAAAAATCCTCGTAATCTCTGTGTAGGAACTGTAAGAAATCTTGATTCTAAAATTACTGCTGAGAGAAATATAAACTTCTTTGCATTTAATCTTGTTTCCGCTGAGGGATATAATGAAAATTCCTTCGCAGAGCGTCTGCAATGGCTTTCAAGTCTTGGATTCCAATGTGTTGACGGAGTAAGAGTGACTAAGGAAAATCTTGAAGAAGCTGTAAAAAAATACGAATCAGCTATAATTGAAAATGAATTTCCCTCAGACGGTCTTGTGCTTACTCTTGATGATGTGGCATATGGTATAAATCTTGGTGAAACTTCCCACGCCCCCAGAAATGCAATTGCTTTCAAATGGCACGATGAAACAGCAGATACAAAACTGTTGGAGGTAGAATGGTCTGCAAGCCGTACAGGTCTCCTTAATCCTGTGGCAATTTTTGAGCCTGTAGAGCTGGAAGGTACTACTGTTTCAAGAGCATCTGTTCATAATCTCAGCAACGTAAAACAACTCAAATTAGGCATTGGTGATACAGTTTCGGTATACAAGGCTAATATGATTATCCCCCAGATTCTTGAAAATAAGACAGGGTCGGACAACCTTGAAATCCCCTATGAATGTCCTGTATGTCATGGCAAAACGGAAATCAGAACATCTAACGAGGATGTTGAAACAATCTATTGTATTAATCCCGATTGCCCTGCAAAACTTATCGGAAGATTTGAGCATTTTGTCCAGCGTGATGCTATGAATATTGTAGGACTTTCAACTGCCACAATTGAGACGCTTATTAACGAGGGAATTATCAGTGATTTTAAGGATTTTTACCATATCGACAACCACAGAGATAAAATTGAATCCCTTGAGGGCTTCGGTAAAAAGTCATATGAAAAGATGTGGCAGGCAATTGAGAATTCTCGAAAAACAGAGCTTAGCCGTGTTCTATATGCAATGGGAATTTCTAATATCGGCAGAGCAGCTTCAAGGCTTATCTGCTCTGTTTATCCATCCCCTGACATGCTCGAAACTCTCACAATAGACCAGCTTACTACTATTGACACTATCGGTGATATTCTTGCAAGAGATTTTGTTAATTTCTTCAAAAATGAAAAAAATCTTAAAGAATATCGGGAATTAAAAAAAGAATTAGAAATTTCTGAACCAGAAAAAGTTGAAACAGATTCCGCAATATCTGGAAAAACTTTTGTTATAACGGGTTCGGTTAATATATGGAAAAACCGCAATGAACTTACTGACTATATTGAATCAAAAGGCGGAAAGGTCGCTAAAGCAGTAACATCAAAGACAAATTATCTAATTAATAATGACGTGACTTCAGGTTCATCAAAAAACAAAAATGCCAAAAAGCTTGGAGTTGCAATTATTACAGAGGAAGAATTTAAGAATATGTCTGAATAGCTGATTTATCGCAGAAATTAAATTTTCTGCGATATTTTTTTAAAAAATTTCAATTCTCCTATTGACAAATGAAAAAAAATATGATATTATAGATATATGAACAAGTGTTCATATATCTATATCAGTTGGAGGATATCATGGAAAAGAATTATAATATATTAAATCTTGGGTGCGCTCACTGCGGCGGAAAAATCGAAGAAGCTATACGAAAACTTGATGGGATTGAGGAGGCTGTTCTTAATTTCCCCTTGCGTAAAATAAAAATCAAGGGTGAAATTACCGATGCTCTACTTGAAGAAATAAATCGTATTGCTGATAAAATTGAAGCTGGAGTAATTATAACTTCTGACGAACACACTAATAATGAACACGAACATGAACATAGCCACGACCATTGCCATTGTGAACATCACCACGGATACAAATCAGAAAAAAAGGTTATAAATAAGGATATTACGCTGTTTATAACTGGTATAGTAATTTTTATCATCGCAATTATATCTGAAAATATACTTCATTTCAGATTTGCTGTTTTCCTTTTTATTGCTGCATACTTGCTGATTGGCTTCAATGTGCTGAAAGCAACCGTTAAAAATATCCTCAAAGGAAACTTCTTTGAGGAAAATTTCCTTATGACTATTGCAACAATCGGAGCTTTTATACTGGGCGAATACTCAGAAGCTGTGGGAGTTGTTCTATTTTTCAAAATTGGTGAATTATTTGAAAATTACGCAGTAGCAAAGAGCCGCAAAGCTATAACAGACGTTGCTGCATTAAAGGTCGAAGAAGCAACTGTTCTCAGAGACGACAGATATGTTCGTATAAATTCAGATGAAATTAAAATCGGAGATATACTGCTGATTAAAACCGGTGAGCGTATTGCCGCTGACGGCGTTATGCTGGAGGGCGATTCACGTCTTGATACATCCGCTGTAAACGGTGAACCTGTTCCTCTTACAATTCGAAAAGGCGACAAATTAATGTCTGGATGTATAAATCTTGCAGATACTTTTTCAATGAAAGCTACTGCGGCGGCTTCAGAATCTATGATTTCCAGAATTACACAGGCAGTTGAAGAAGCTACATCTCAAAAGCCAAATATAGACCGCTTTATTACGCGTTTCTCAAAAATATACACACCTGTTGTTATAATTATTGCTGTACTGACTGCCTTGCTTGGCTCAATTTTCACAGGCAATTCACAAAAATGGATTTACTCAGCACTGACATTCCTTGTTATAAGCTGTCCATGTGCTTTGGTTCTCAGCGTTCCCCTTGCTTATTTTTCCGGAATTGGCGCGGCTTCAAAAAAGGGAATACTTTTTAAAGGTGGAAATTCTCTTGAAGCTTTAGGAAAAGTCAGAACAGTGATTTTCGACAAAACAGGAACTCTCACAAGCGGTATTTTTACTATAACTGATATTCAGGTTTGTGATACTTACAACGAAAATGAGCTTCTCAGAATTTGCGGAAGCTGTGAGCAGATTTCGACACATCCCGTTGCTGAAAGTATTACATCATATTGTAAAAATAGTGGCATCGAACTGTCTCAGCCGCAATCATCGGGAGAATTGGCAGGCAAAGGCGTTTATGCGATTCTGGGTAATAAAAGTGTATTATGCGGCAATGAAAAGCTTATGAGCGAAAAAAATATATCTATCCCACATATGTCTGAAATCACTCTCGGAAGCGTAGCATACGTTTCTGTTGATAATAAGATTATTGGACGTATAGTTGTTTCAGATTCAATAAAAAGAACTTCGGAACTGGCTGTTTCTCAGCTGAAACAAATGGGACTTCATATTGTTATGCTTACAGGCGATAAAGCTGATAATGCAGATGCTGTAGGAAATTCAATTGGTATTGATGAAATAATAAGCGGTCTCATGCCAGATGAAAAACTTGCTGAGCTTAACAGAATCCGCGAAAAAAGTGGTGCTGTGATGTTTATTGGAGACGGTATAAATGATGCACCTGTACTTGCGGGTGCAGACGTAGGCGGCGCAATGCAAAGCGGCTCTGATATCGCTTTGGAAGCCGCAGACGCTGTATTTATGAACAGTGAACCTACAGCAGTTGTTTCTGCCAAGAAAATTGCTGATAAAACATTGCGTATATCATATCAGAATATTATTTTTGCATTAGGAATCAAGGCACTGGTTCTCATTCTGGGTATATTAGGTTATGCGAATATGTGGCTTGCTGTTTTTGCCGATTCTGGAGTTGCAATGCTGCTTATTCTCAATTCAATAAGAACTCTTAAATTCAAAAAGGAGTAGATGTAATGAAAAATAAAAAGCATTTGCCGTTATATGGGATTGGGCCCATATTGTGTCTCCCATTGGCAATAATAACATTCATATTGTTTTTATTAAGTTTAAACAATAAAATACCTACAACAAATTTGGGACAAATTATAAATACAATATTTGGGATTATAGGTATTGTGTTTATTATTGGAGCAGTTGCATTGCTTATCGGTTGCGATACAGGTGGAAGATTGAGCACAAATATCAAAGAAAACAGATTGAAAACAAATGGCTCATACCGATTTGTAAGAAATCCGCGTTATTCTACATTTTTACTTGTGGAAATAGGTTTAGCTCTTGTATGCCACAATTTATATCTGCTCATAATTCCCGTTTTATTCTGGATTGAAATGACCATTGTTTTAAAGAAAACTGAGGAAAAATGGCTGACTGAATTATATGGTCAGGAATATATAGATTATTGTAAAAGTGTGAACCGGTGTATTCCATGGTTTCCAAAAAAATAGTTACTATTTAATCAAAAAAGCGGCTAATGATATGCAATCAAAAGCCGCTTAAATTTATTACATATTTACAATCTGATTTACCGCTGGGTCAATCCAATCGCCCTCGTAAAGTTCAATTGTTCCTTGGTCGCAGTGCTTAGCAAGCTCAGGAGCAATAGGAATTTGCGCAATTACGGGGATTCCGTATTCCTTGGCAATATCTTCAATATGACTATCACCATAAATCTTGTGCTTCTTTCCGCAGTCAGGACACTCAAAATAGCTCATATTCTCAACAATACCAATAATCGGGATATTCATAAGCTTTGCCATTTTTACAGCCTTTTCAACTATCATTGAAACAAGCTCCTGAGGAGATGTTACAATAACAATTCCGTCTACTGGAATTGACTGGAAAACAGTCAGCGGAACGTCGCCTGTTCCGGGAGGCATATCAACAAAGAGATAGTCAACATCTTTCCAGATAACATCAGTCCAGAACTGCTTTACAACTCCTGCTATAACAGGACCTCTCCATACGACAGGATCGGATTCATTTTCAAGTAGAAGATTGATTGACATAACATCAATACCCATTTTGCTCTTGCTGGGAATAATTCCAAACTCGCAGGCATCTGCTTTGCCGTGAATTCCAAAAGCCTTAGGAATTGAAGGACCTGTAATATCAGCGTCAAGAAGTCCGACATTTTTGCCCATTCTCTGCATACCTACAGCAAGCATTGAGGAAACCATAGTTTTTCCTACGCCGCCCTTACCGCTTACAATACCAATAACCTTGCCGATTTTGCTCATTTCATTAGGCATTTCAATAAGGCTCTGAGGCTCTTTTCTGCTTGCACAGTCGCTTCCGCAGGTAGAGCAGTTGTGTGTACATTCACTCATTTTCAAAACTCCTTTAATATTATTCTTACTTATATATTATATCCTATTTTCAGGGATTAGTCAATATAGACGTTATAAACCGCACAAAGTCTTATACCGACAGACTTTGTGCGGAATTTGTTTTATTTAAGGTTGATATACTGTGTGATATCGTCTCTCATGCGGATAACCTCGCGGCGTGCTGCCTTGGCAAAATCACGCTCGTCACAGCCCTCTTTCTGATATGCGCACATAACAGCACGGCTAGAGTTTACAATTGCTCCAAGACCGTTTTCGTCGAATCCGCCCTTTAAGCCTTCAGCTCCGCCTCCCTGTGCACCATAACCAGGTACGAGGAACATTGTATGAGGAAGTCTCTCTCTCAATTCTGTGAGCATTTCGGGATATGTTGCACCTACTACAGCACCTACTGCAGAATAACCATACTTGCCGATTGTATCAGCGCCCCACATTTCGCAGAGGTCGCCCATTTTGGCGTAGATAGGTGTGCCGTCCTCAAGCTTTAAATCCTGTAATTCGCCGCTTGATGGATTAGAAGTCTTAACAAGTACATAGATACCTTTGTCCTTTTCCTTGCAGACTTTAAGGAGAGGTGCAATTCCGTCTGTGCCGAGATAACCGTTTACAGTGAGAGCGTCAGCGCCGAAAGCCTCAGATACATTCTCCCCTACTGCTGTAGTTCCAAGGTGTGCATTTGTATAAGCCTCCATTGTGGCTCCGATATCGTTGCGCTTACCGTCGGTAATAACAAACATACCATTGAGCTTTGCATAACGGATAGTTTTTTCAAGAGTTCTTATACCATAGTGTCCATACATCTCATAATACGCAGCCTGTGGCTTAATAGCAGGAACTATATCGTGAATTTCATCGATAATAGCCTGGTTGAAATCGTAAATCGCTTTTGCAGCGGCTTTGAGAGTAAGTCCGTCCTGTTCAAGATAACGTCTGCGGATAAACTCAGGAACGTATTCAAGCTTTGGATCAAGACCTACTACCGTAGGATTTTTCATTTCAATGATTTTCTCAATAAGTCTGTCAAATGACATTTTTATTCCTCCTGTAATATATATTTTATGGCATAAGCCTTTTTATCTTGCGTCATATCTGATGACACCCTTTGAAATTGTAACAAGAGCCTTACCTGTGAGCGTCTGTCCCTTGAATATGGAATTGCGGGATATCGAGTGAAGCTTTTCTGAATCAACTATCCATTTCATATTGATATCAGCGATTACGAGATCTGCCGTGCTCCCCTTTTCAATTGTAGGTATATCAAGTCCCAGAATTTTTCTCGGATTGACACACATAAGCTCCACCAGCTTATTCAGCGAAATTTCACCTGTGTGATATAAAGATGTCAGAGTTGCCGCCAAAGATGTTTCAAGTCCGAGAACACCGTTGGGGGCTTTCTCGAAATCAGCCTTTTCCTGTGGAGTGTGAGGCGCGTGATCAGTTATGATACAATCAATTGTACCGTCTTTTATACCATCTATTATTGCTTTTACGTCCCCATCTGTGCGCAACGGTGGATTCATTCTGTAGTCTGCATCACGCTTTTCCAGAAGCTTATCTGTAAACATAAAATAATGAGGAGCAGTTTCGCAAGTTACTTTTACGCCCTGTGATTTAGCAAAACGAATCATCTCAGTACTGCCCTTTGTGGAAACGTGGCAGATATGTATTCTTGCATCGACAGAATGTGCAAGTATCATTTCACGGGCAGTTATGTAATCTTCAGAGGCTCTGTCCATACCTTTTACGCCAAGCTTTTCAGAAATTTTGCCCTTATTCATAATACCGCCATTAATTATGCTTAAATCCTCGCAGTGAGAAGCTACAAGAAGTCCGTTTTCCTTTGAAAGTTCAAGTGCCTTGCGCATCATTTCTGCATTCTCAACAGGTCTGCCGTCATCGGAAATACAGATACATCCTGCATTTTTCAGAGCATTATAATCGCAAAGACCATTTCCGTTCATGCCGCCTGTGATACAGCCAACTGGATAAACATCAACTCCTGTATTTGCGGATTTATCAATAACATATCGAATAGTATCAGGATTATCGCAGATTGGATTTGTATTCGGCATAGCAAGCACACCTGTAACTCCACCAGCAAGAGCAGCAGCACAGCCTGTCTCTATTGTTTCTTTATGAGTAAACCCAGGGTCGCGGAGATGAACGTGCATATCAAACAGCGAAGGCATTAGTACCAATCCTGTACCGTCAATTATTTCATCAGCTTTGATGTCGATATTTTCTCCCACTTCCACAATTTTGCCGTCCATGATAAAAACGTCTGTTAAGACATCGTTTTTCACATCGACGGCACGGATGTTTCTTATTAAAATTGATGACATAAGCTCCTCCTTTTCGTCAGTCAGCAAAAACCAAATAAAAGCCTGTCCGAGATTCAGACAGGCAAATTATCCGTTATGCCTGCAGCATCATAAACTGACTAACAGGGATTTTCCTTAATAGTATTATAACATATTCTGATGCAAATGTAAAGTCTTTTCAGCGTTTCTTTTTCTTAGATTTTTTCTTTTTCTTACCGAAAATCAATTTCAGCAGAGTAATACCGACTACAGCGGCGGCACTGAGCGCAACTTCGGCGATTTCCTGTTTTTCAGATTTTTCATTTTTCTGCGCTGTGTGTATATCTTTTACTTTGGCATTTCCTATAGCTTTGTCTGTACCGAATCCGAATGAAAATTTCTCGGTTTCCTTGCTGTACTCCATATTAATCCTCCCTTTTTGGTTCTGCTATAAGGAATTTTATTTTTTTGCCCTCGTCACAGAACATTTTTTCATGCTCAGTGATAAAGTTTTCAATTCCTGTTTCACTGTGAAGGTCAAAAGTTTTAAGTTTGATAATGAAACCCGCTTCTTCAAAATATTCAAATGATTCCTCAAAAAGCTCGTCATCATCAGTTTTAAACCAAATTTCGCCCTTGAGAAATTTCTTATAGTTCAGAAGCTGTCTTGTATGGGTGAGACGACGCTTTTTATGCTTTCCCTTTGGCCAGGGATTACAGAAATTTATATATATTCTGTCTGCTCTGTCATTTTCATCCCAAGCCAAATCCAGACGTTCAATATTCTGGATTGCTATACGAACATTATCGGGATTATACTCTACTGCCTCGTATGCAGCTTCAAGCTTTCTCTTTGCAAGGACAAGCATTTCATTTTTTATATCCATTGCAATAAAATTAATTTCGGGATGTGCAGGAGCTGCTTGTGAAATAAATCCACCCTTTCCACAACCTAACTCCACATACAGCGGACGATCCGGCTCTGCGAAAAGCTCATTCCATTTTCCTTTCTGCTCTGTGGGCGATTTTACATAAAAGTTGCAGGCTTCAAGCTCTGGCTTTGCCCATGGTTTATGTCTGATTCTCATAAAAACTCCTTAATAAAATATTATATCTCTATTATACCACATCTGAAAAATTTTTCCAACCCCTTTTTGAAAAAATTTAAAGAGTTGACATTTTAATTTATATATGCTATAATATGTATATAAAATTATAATCATATCTTTATATAAAGGGAATGGGGTAAATTATGAAAAAAATTATTTGTGGAATTATGACAATGTCTTTAGCATGCTCATTAATGACAGCCTGCGGTAAGGATGATGAAACTACTAAGGAAACAAACACATCAATTACACTTGAAGCCAATGAGGAAATCAAAGTAACTGATAAAAAAGAAGCTTCGACAGAAACAAACGATGTAAAAAAAGATTCTGATGAAAGTAAAACTGTTTCTGACACTGAAAAGGAATCCGAAAATAAATCTTCTGAGAATACGAGCGAAATAGAAACAAATGAAAAAGGCTTTGAAAAGACATTATATGCATATTTTGAAGCCTTAAATGAAAGCGACTATGAAAAAGCACTAAAATACTTTTATCCTGCTGAAATTGTTGACGGACTTATTGAAGTTTCTGAAATCCAGAACACAGATTTAACAGCTCTTGTTGCCTCTGATGTTGAAGCTAAAAGTTATGAAATAACAGATATTGAAATTGAAAGCGAGATACCTAAGGATGACCTCAAGGAGTTATCTGATACTATGAATCAGATGTACTATACTGTTGATACTGTGAAAAATTATGACAAAGATATAGATTCAATGAGCGAAGAAGAATTAACAGAAATACAAAACAAAATAATGAATATTGAGGAGAATGAAGTTGAGAAGAAATATACAGTTACAGAAGGATACGATATAACTGTAAACTATCTTGTTGACGGTGAACCTGATGAGGATTACTTTTATGTATTTAATGTAGAGGGCGATGGCTGGATGCTCCAAAACTCCATGAGAAAATACATAAAAAATTCAAGACAATCTTCCGCAAATGCCGACTCCAAAACAATAATAATTGCTTATAATACTGCATTGACAGAATTAGATGAAATGGGTGCTAATCTTAGTGGAACATTCATTTTATGCTCTGACGAAAGCAAAAACTATAATGTTCCTGACGATTTTTCAATTGATGAGATTAATGAGATAGTTGGATATTATTATACTTTTGAAGAAGATTGTAAATATTTCGTTATTATTAGTAACGGTGTATGCCATTATTGTGCTGTTTCTGCTTTTGAAGATACTGTGGGCACGTATCCGGTTTCTGCAATACCTAAAAGCTGTAATCAGGGAACGCTTGAAACAGAAGAAGTTCCCGACATTAGTGATTACACATTTGACGAAATCTACGAAACAGCGAAAAACATTGTGAAATAAACCCAAATAAGCGGTATTCCAATTCGGAATACCGCTTTAAAATTAGTCTGCTATAAATGCCGCAAACGCCTTGTATGCCATATACAAATCAAGCTTTGAAATAACTTCATAAGGTGCGTGCATTGACAATACGGGAACTCCCATATCAATTGTATCAACATCAAGATTGGCTATATAAGCCGCAACTGTACCGCCGCCGCCTGCATCGACTTTTCCCAGTTCGCCAGTCTGCCATATAACATTTTTATCGTTCATAAGTCTGCGAATTCTGCCTGCAAACTCTGCTGATGCATCGGATGTACCAGATTTTCCACGTGAACCTGTGTATTTTGTAATACATACACCCTTGTTTACATATGCCGCATTGTTTCTCTCGTTTACTTCAGGGAATGTGGGGTCAAATGCCGCATTTACATCAGCTGAAAGGCACTCAGAGACAGAAAATACATCTCTACCCTTTGCTCCGAGGGCTTCTGCAATATCTTCAATGAAATATCTGAGATAAGACGAACAAAGACCTGTATTGCCGTCACTGCCTGTTTCTTCTTTATCAGCAAGTATAGTCACAGTTGTATGAACAGGTGCTTTACAGCCGATAGCCGCTCTTAGTGCAGGATACGCACAACAGCGGTCATCGTGACCGTATCCGCCAACAAGACTTCTGTCAAAGCCGATATCTCTTGCCTTGAACGCAGGAACAGCTTCAAGTTCGGAAGAAATGAAATCAGCTTCGGTAATACCATATTTCTCAAAAAGGATATTCATGATATTGAGCTTTACAGCTTCACTTGCTTCATCATCGCGGAAAGGAATCGAACCAATAAGAAGATTAAGGTCCTCACCTCTGATTATCTTTGTAGCAGTACGTGTCATCTGCTCTGTTGCAAGATGTGGTAAAAGGTCTGTTACGCAGAATACAGGGTCG
Organism: Ruminococcus sp.; assembly: GCA_017521805.1. Classification (GTDB taxonomy): domain Bacteria; phylum Bacillota; class Clostridia; order Oscillospirales; family Ruminococcaceae; genus Ruminococcus. The sequence goes on from JAFXDK010000085.1 coordinate 27,530, forward strand.
TTTTCGTCCTCGCCAATATTTACTGTAACAGAAGTACCATCAGCCTTGATGATTACACCATGGAGAGAAAGTGGAATTGTTGTCCACTGATACTTCTTGATACCGCCGTAGTAATGTGTTTTAAAGAGCGCAAGCTCGTTATCTTCATAGAGTGGATTCTGTTTAAGGTCAAGTCTTGGGCTGTCAATATGAGCCGCACAAAGTCTTACACCCTCGCTGATAGGAGCAGTACCGATAATAGCGGCGATAATCGCCTTTCCCCTGTTATTGCGGTAAATTTTATCACCTGCGCTGAGTTTCATATCTGACTTGTATTCAACAAACCCATTAGCTTCAAGTAATTTTACAGCTTCACAAACTGCCTCACGCTCAGTTTTAGCGATATCAAGAAACTTTTTATAATCTTCAGCAAAATCAAAAATTGCCTTTTCTTCTGTTTCCTCAATTCTGTTGTAGCCATTTTTACGCTGTAAGAAAAGCTTTTCTTTAAGCTCCTTTGAAACATTTGTTTTTTCTTCCATGTTCAATTGCTCCTTTCAATATACGGGAAATACAGATTATAATACTGTTGCTTCAACAGCACGCAAATGATTGTAATAATATTTTATTTTATCCGAGACTTCTTTAGAAATACCTGTTACTGCTTCTATTGTATCATTATTTTCAATGACAAAATCGGAATTTGCAGCGAAGAATTCAGCGTCATGCTGACAGTTCATTCTGTCCTGCGCCTGTTTCTCAGTCAATCCGTCACGATTTATAATTCTCTCTTTTCTCGTTGCTTCATTGGCAAGAACAGATATAATAATTTCACAGAAATCATCAGAATGGCTTTCAAATAAGGTTGGTGCATCAAGCAGAACAAGTTTCTTTCCGTCATCAGAATATTTTTTTATTTCTTCAAGTATCTCACTGGTGATATAAGGATATATAATTGAATTCAACATTTCCAGTTTTGTCTTATCGGAAAATACAATATTTCCAAGCAGCTTTCTATTGAGAGTACCGTTTTCATTTAAAATATTTTCTGAAAAAACTTCTGTAAGTTCTTCAAGACATTTAGTCCCCTTTTCAACTACTTTACGGGAAATCAAATCTGCATTTATTATTACAAAGCCGTTTTCTTCAAATATCTTTGATACAGTACTTTTTCCTGCACCAGTTTGACCTGTAAGCCCGACAACGAGTACATCAAGTCCAATCATATCCTTATCACCTCGAATCCAGCCGCTCTTATAAGGCGGTTATATACTGCTAGACCAACTCCCTCTTTAATGGGAGCACGTACATAAACAGTTTCAGCTCCAACACTGTCAAGCTCCCTCAAACGCTGAAAAATCCAGTGCGCTTGTTCAAGGGGAGTTTCGCCATAGGTCATGTAATTATATGGAAAATCCTTTTCATCGCTATTGTAAATAAGAGAATATACCTTTTCACCGTCGTTTTCAGAAATAAAACGTCTGAAATCCGCCGAACTACTCTCAACCATTATTACATTAGCTTTTGGAGAATAATGCTTATATTTCATTCCAGGAGAAGCGGCTTCCTGTCCGTCCTCGAGTTCCTTTAAAATTGAGGGGTCTATTATAACCTCATGGCATATTTCAAGAAGCATTTCTTTTGTTATAGCTCCGGGGCGGAGAATACGCACTGAATCCTCTGTTTCAAAGGAAATTACCGTAGATTCTACACCGAATTCAGATGTGCCACCGTCAAGAACAGCGGCAATACGTCCATTCATATCCTCCATAACGTGAACTGCGCAGGTAGGACTTGGAAGCCCGGAAATGTTTGCAGAAGGTGCAGCTATAGGACAGCCTGATTCTACAATAATCTTGTGCATAATCGCATGAGAAGGAACACGGATTCCTACTGTATCAAGTCCTCCAGAGGTTACCATGGGAATTTTATCGTTTTTTTGCAGAACCATTGTAAGTGGTCCCGGACAGAATTTATCCGCAAGCTTATACGCAAGGGACGGTATATATGATGTGTAATTTTCAGCCTGTGAAAAATCGGCTACATGAACAATAAGAGGATTGTCAGCAGGTCTGCCCTTTGCAGCGAAAACAACTCTTACAGCTTTTTCGTCAAGGGCATTTGCTCCGAGACCATATACGGTTTCGGTTGGTATACCCACAACCTCTCCTTTTTTTATCAGTTCCGCTGCTGATGAAATATCCTCAGCGGAATCACTAAATAATATCGTTTTCATAATTATTCTTCCTGACTTGCAAGTTTTGCTGCCTGATCAGCTGTTGCAAGCGCGTCAAAAACTTCGTCCAAATTGCCGTTGAGCAAATCTTCCAGACGATAAATTGTAAGTCCTATTCTGTGGTCAGTAAGTCTGCCTTGCGGGTAATTATAAGTACGTATACGTTCAGAACGGTCACCTGTACCTACCTGCATTTTTCTCTCTGACGCAACCTTAGCCGCCTGTTCCTCCTGCATTGCCTCGTAAATACGTGAACGGAGGATTTTCATTGCCTTATCTTTATTCTTGTGCTGGCTTCGCTCGTCCTGACATTCAACAACAACATTTGTAGGCAGATACGTGATTCTTACTGCTGATTCAGTTTTGTTGATATGCTGACCGCCCGCACCGCTGGCACGAAAATAGTCGATTTTCAAATCCGTGGGGCTTATTTCAAGCTCTACTTCATCAGCCTCAACAAGAACAGCAACCGTTACTGTTGAGGTATGAATTCTGCCCTGAGATTCTGTTTCAGGCACTCTCTGCACACGATGAACACCGCTTTCATATTTCAGACGGGAATATGCGTTTTCTCCCTCAATAGAGAAACTGATTTCCTTAAATCCTCCAAGCTCCGTTGGTTGTGCGTTGAGAATTTCCTGTTTCCAGCCCTTTGATTCTGCATACATCGTATACATACGATAAAGTGAATTTGCAAACAAGGCAGCCTCCTCGCCACCTGCACCACCGCGGATTTCAATAATAACACTCTTGTCATCATTAGGGTCTTTGGGAAGAAGAAGTATTTTAAGCTCCTGTGAAATGTCCTCCATAGCAACTTTATTTTCTTCATATTCCATTTGAGCCATTTCCTTGAAATCTTTATCAAGTCCGCCTGCATCAAGAAGCTCCTTTGCCTCAGTGAAGCTGTTCTCTGCAGATTTGTATTCCCTATATTTTTCAATTATGGGAGTCATATTCTTATACTCACGCATAAGCTGAGCATAAAGTTTATTGTCGCTGACTGTTTCGGAATCAGACAGTCTCTGGCTAATCTCCTCGTATTTATTTTCCATTACCGCAAGTTTTTCAAACATAATATAATCCTTTCATATACACTAATATTTGTCCATATCTCATGCATTAAGGCTAACCTTCTGTTTCGCGGCGGATGTTTTTTATACTTTTTTCGATTTTTTTACGCGGAACAAGAAATTCCCTTCCACATCCTGTGCATTTCAATCTGAAATCCATACCAGAGCGTATAACAAGCATTTCCGATGAACCGCAGGGATGCTGTTTCTTCATTACAAGTATATCATCAGGACGTACATCCATTGCAGATTCACCTCACAAATAAATACAAAATCGTACTGTATAATTATACCCTAAATTCGAGATTAAATCAATATATACGAAGTATATTTTTTAAAGTTTGTGTAAAAATAATAAAAACACAAAAAAATTATATGTAATGCAGACAAAAATAATAATAAGAAAGGTGCTGACTATGGTAACAAGAGTAACAGCTGAATTTGAAACTCCTGAATCTGCTGAAATGGCATTAAAAAAAATCAGAGAAAATGTCCGCGGAGTATACTCCACAAATTTTGTTTACAACAGGGAGTCTGACAAAGCAGAACGTCTAAGAGGAAAAGATATATTCACTATACTCCCTACAGCTTTGCATCCCACAAGTAATTTTCTGACAATGGTTATGGAATCACCTGCTTCCATAGATGTTATTCCCGAACCCTCCCGAAGCAGAAAAACAAGTGTATTCATTGTATGTGACGGAAACGGAACAGATGATATCAGTTCTATTTTAACTTCTGCAGGCGGAAGTAATATTTATATCCCAAATCGTCAAAATATCTGAAAAAAATACCGTTCTATTTTTTTACACTGCCGCATAGTATTTACTACGATAAAGTCATCTCTGAAAAATCTATAGCATAAATTACTATCATGTACCCATGATTTTTCAGAGGTGCACATAAATAAATCGGAGGTAAAAATTATGAACGAATACAGACCGGAAGGCAGCCTTTTCAGAACTACCGCAAATCAGAAGTATATCTCAACCCTCGACGGTCTTACTGAGGCTATGGAAAAAGGAATTATCCTTGAAGCAAGAGCTGCCGTTTGCGACAGCTCCCATAATCTCATTGTTGATCTGCCATGTGCTGAAGGTATCATATACCGTGAAAATGGTGCTGTTGGAATTTCAGACGGTTCAACCCGTGATATTGCGATTATTTCAAGGGTAAATAAAATCGTATGTTTTAAAGTTGTACGAATTATTTCGTCAGAAAACGGAAAAATCTCAGTTGAACTTTCACGTGCTGCTGCGCAAAAGGAGTGTATCGAAAATTATACTGATAAACTTTCTCTTGGCGATGTAATTGATGCGCGTATAACTCATCTTGAACAGTTCGGTTGTTTTGTGGATATCGGCTGCGGTATTCCTTCTCTTATTCCCATTGATTCGATTTCAGTATCACGTATCGCTCATCCCTCTGACCGTTTTTCAGTGGGACAATATATCCGTGCAATTGTACGCTCTCGTGAAGGTTCAAGAATATGTCTCAGCCACAAGGAACTTCTTGGAACATGGCAGGAGAATGCTTCGGGATTTAAAACAGGTGAGACTGTTTCGGGAATAGTCCGCTCCGTTGAAAATTACGGTGTATTTGTTGAACTTTCACCAAATCTTGCTGGTCTTGCGGAGCTTCGGGACGATATTCAGCCTGGGCAGAATGTAAGCGTCTACATAAAAGCAATAATCCCCGAAAAAATGAAAATTAAGCTTGTTATTGTGGATATATGCGATGATTGCCCTCCAGATAAAAGCTATAAATATTTTACTGATTCCTTGCATTTTGACCGCTGGGATTATGCGCCAGAGTGTTCAGGAAAAAGAATCTATACAGAATTTCAGACAGCATAATATTCAGCAATCAAAAACTCCTGCCCAAAAAAGACAGGAGTTTTGTTTTATTAGGTTTAGAATGCAATTTCCTCAGCTATATGGTGAAGTTTTTCATCATATGATTTAGTCATTGAAAGTGCTTCCTGAATATCATAGTCAACGATCTTGCTGTCCTTGATACCAACAACACGGTTGCCGATACCCTGCTCAATAAGCTCAACTGCATAATAACCCATACGTGTAGCCTCAACTCTGTCTCTAAGTGTAGGAGTACCACCTCTCTGAACGTGACCGAGAATTGTAGCTCTTGCCTCGATACCTGTCTTTTCCTGTAAAGCAGTTGCAATTTCCTGAGAATGACCGATACCCTCAGCAACGATTACCACGAAATTCTGCTTGCCCTTAGCTTTCTTCTCAAGCATTGTGTTAGCAATAGCATCAATATTATAAGGAACTTCCTGTGTAATAATATCAGTAGCTCCGCAGGCAATACCTGTGTTTACAGCAATATGACCTGCACCGCGTCCCATAACCTCAACTACAGAAATTCTGTCGTGAGACTGTGATGTGTCACGAAGCTTATCAACAAGCTCCATAGCAGTATTCATAGCTGTATCAAAGCCGATTGTGTAATCAGTACAAGAAATATCATTGTCAATTGTTCCTGGAATACCTACACATACCATACCCATAGCGGAAAGGTCAGCAGCGCCTCTAAAAGAGCCGTCACCACCGATAACTACAAGACCCTCAATGCCGAGTTTATCACACTGAGCTTTAGCCTTTGCCACGCCCTCCTGAGTTCTGAACTCAGGACATCTTGCAGTGTAAAGTACAGTACCGCCCTGATGAATAATATCTGAAACGCTTCTCTCATCCATTTTGAAAACGTCTCCGTTAATAAGACCGTTATATCCTCTGTGAACGCCGTAAACCTCCATACCTTTGCTGAGAGCGCTTCTTACAACTGCTCTGATAGCAGCATTCATTCCGGGAGCATCTCCACCACTTGTAAGTACACCAATTTTTTTACTCATTTTCAAATTCTCCATTCTGCTATATTGCTTATATTGAGCCGTTTACGGCTTGAATGACATATACATTTATTATTTTACCTCTTTTTAATTAAAAAGTCAAGACTATTCCTTGATTTTTTCCACATCAACTCACTTTCCGTAGTTTTGCACAAATAAATATGTTGAAAGCATCATATTTCTGAATCAGATAAGTCCTATGTTTTCAGCAGCAATAAATCCACAAAGTCTGTTAAAAGATTCAACCGAAATGCCAATCATAAGTTTGTTTTTTGGACGAACCATTTTTTTGACATCAGTAAAATAAAAGCATATTTTTGTATTTCCTTTATATTGTTGGCATATATTGTTTATTTCATTTACCGGAATATTATCGGAGTTTGTTTTTATACACAATTGCATATGCTCTGTTATCTGCAGAAATTCACTTTCAACGGCTATGCTTCCGCATATAACAGAAATACTATCATCTTTTTTTGATATGCGGCCGTTAATATAAACTACTGAATCCTCTGTAAGTTTTGATGCTGACAACAAAAATAAATCAGGGAACACTACAGCATCAATTTCCCCACTGCTGTCCTCCAGAGTGAGAAAACACATTTTACTGCCTTTTTTTGTTTCATGAAGCTTTCTTTTGCGGATAATACACATTAACTTTACCGCGTCATCATCTTTTACACTTTCATCTGTAATAGCAGCTATTCTCTGCACTTTCAGAAGCTGTGCAAGATATTCAAATTCTGATAATGGGTCGCCTGTGAGATATATTCCTGCCGCTTCCTTTTCCATTGCAAGAAGTTTTTTTCTGTCATATTCCGGACGGTATGAAATTTTTATATTCATATCCTCTGTAGATACTGTATCAAATAAATTCATCTGTCCGTCAATTATTCCACGCGCTCCCCTGCCTGCCATTTCAAGCAGCATTTCACAGCTTTCAAGCATCTGACAGCGGTTTAATCGCAATCCATCAAAAGCTCCTGTTTTAATAAGGTTTTCAAGAGCCTTTTTATTAAGCTCCCTGCCCGAAATTCGTTCACAAAAATCCTGCAAACTTGTAAAATTTCCGTTTTCCTGACGATTTGCTATAATTTTGTCCGCAAGCCCCCAGCCAGCATTTTTAACTGCCAATAGTCCGAAATACAACTTTTTTCCGTCATAAATAAAGCCTTTCATGCTTCTGTTTATATCAGGTGGCATAACTTCAATTCCTGCTGTTCGGCAATCAGTAATGTAATCTACCAACCTCCCTCCACCAGTCATTACACTTGACATAAGAGCCGCCATATATATCCCTCTGTAGTGGCATTTCAGATAAGCAGTCTGATATGCAAGATACGCATATGCTGCCGCGTGGGATTTATTGAATGCATATGACGCAAAGCTTACCATTTCATCAAAAATCTTATTGGCAATTCCTGTAGATACGCCGTTCTCCATTGCTCCATATACAAAGCTTTCGCGCTCCTGCAGCATAACATCCTGCTTTTTCTTTGCCATTGCACGGCGAACATTATCCGCGTGACCGTAGGAATATCCTGCAAGCTTGCGACATATCTCCATAACCTGCTCCTGATATACCATTACACCATAAGTTTCTTCAAGAGTTTCTTTCAGCATTGGATGAAGATATTCAACATTCTGCGGATTTCGTTTGTTATTTATATAAACAGGAATAGACTTCATAGGTCCCGGACGATAAAGGGATATTATAACAATAAGGTCGTCAAGCCTTTCGGGTTTCAGTTCCGTAAGCCATTTTGTCATACCGTCGCTTTCAAACTGAAATACACCTGCTGTATCACCTTTTGACAGCATTTCATACACTTCGTTGTCGTTTTCTGGTATTGTATTTATATTAAAATCAGGCTGAAATTTGCGTATTTCATTGACTGTATCACGTATAACAGTAAGGTTTCGCAGGCCAAGGAAATCCATTTTTAGAAGTCCCAAGGCTTCAAGATATGTCATGGTATATTGTGTAATTATCGTATTATCGTTTTTCTGGACAGGAACAAGTTCATCCAGCTTTATATCTGAAATTACCACTCCTGCGGCATGAGTTGAAGTATGTCTCGGCATTCCCTCCAGCTTCAACGCTAAGTCAATTAGCTTTTTTACAGATTTATCGGCTGTATATAATGCTGCAAGCTCCTTATTCTCTTTTAGGGAATACGAGAAATCATTCTTCGGGTCAATCATTTTTGCGATTTTGTCTCCGAGATTATAAGATAAACCCAGAACTCTGACAATATCGCGGACTGCCGCTTTTGCTTTGAGGGTATCAAATGCAATAATTTCTGATACCTTGTCCGCACCGTATTTCTGAACAACGTAATCCTTTACGGCCTGTCTGCCCTCTATACAGAAGTCTATATCAAAATCTGGCATACTTACTCTTTCGGGATTAAGAAAGCGCTCAAACATAAGATTGTATTTCATTGGGTCTATTCCTGTTATTCCGATACAATAAGCGCAAAGACTTCCTGCTCCCGAGCCGCGCCCAGGACCTACGGGAATATTATTTTCTCTTGCGTAACGGATAAAATCCCAGACAATCAAGAAATAATCGACGAAATGCTTTTCTTCTATAACAGATAATTCATATTCAAGCCGTGATACTGTCTCAGCAGAGACATTTCTGCCGTAATGACGATACAGTCCCTCAAAGCTCAGTTTACGAAGATATTCTGCATTATTCACAACTCTCTCTGTTTTAAATTCAGGAATTTTTATTCCGCTGTCAAAATTGAAATCCACATTACATCTTTCAGCAATCTTTGATGTGATAGTTAAAGCTTCCTCATGACCATCGAAGAGTTCTGTCATTTCCTCAGCAGATTTAACATAAAATTCATCTGTGCCGAAGTCAAGACCATTTGGATTATCAAGAACTGTTCCAGTCTGTATACACATCAGGACTTTTTGAAGTTCTGAATCCTCACGGCTGAGATAATGACAATCATTAGTAGCAACAAGTGGAATTCCTGTTATCGCAGATAATCTATAAAGCTGAGGGAGGATTTCAAGCTGTTGACGGAGATGATGATTCTGAATCTCTATAAAGAAATTACCATCACCGAATATGTCAAGATAATCCAGAGCAGCTTTTTTTGCTCCCTCAAAATTGTTATTTGAAAGATAACGGGGAATCTCTCCTGCGAGACAGGCAGAAAGGCATATTAATCCCTTGTGGTATCTGCGCAGAAGCTCTTTGTCAACTCGAGGTTTATTGTAAAATCCCTCAACATTTGCCGCCGATACAAGCTTTACAAGATTGCTGTAACCCTCGTTATTCTCACACAAAAGCACAAGATGATATGGCTTCGCATCTATTTTCGCCTCCTTGTCAAAACGTGTACGTGGCGCAACATATACCTCACAGCCAACTATAGCCTTTACACCGTTTTTTTTCGCCGTTTGTACAAATTCCATTGCTCCGTACATATTTCCGTGATCGGTAATGGCAACGGCTGACTGTCCAAGCTCCTTTACGCGCTTCATAAGTCCGTTTATGCGACAAGCACCGTCAAGGAGACTATATTCGGTATGGACATGGAGATGGACAAAATCACTGTTATTCATTGCTTCCTCCGCTGTTTCTTATCTCGTCTGCTATCTTTGCCAATTTCTTGAATCTATGATTCACTCCTGAACGGCTTATTGGCGGATTAAGACTTTCTCCAATATCCTGCAAGCTCAAACCAGTGCTTTCGAGACGAAGTTCTGCAACTTCACGGAGTTCATCTGTAAGGCTGTCAAGCCCGCGTTTTTCGACTATAAGCATTATGTCTTCAATCTGTTTCATCGATGCTTTTACAACCTTATTAATATTGGCATTATCGCAGTTTGTTATACGATTAGCCTTGTTACGCACATCTTTGTATATCTTCACATTCATTAATTCAAGGGTACACTGCTGTGCATTTATAAATGTAAGAGTATCTTCAATGGATTCACTTCCCTTAATGTATACAATATACTGCCCCCGTCGCACTGTTATTCCCGCTGTAATTCCTATATCGCCAAGAAGCGCTGTCAGTTCCTGAGCCAGTTGTTCTTCGGGAGCTGTAAATTCAAGGTGATATTCTTTTTCAGGGTCATTGACGCTTCCTCCTGCAAGAAATACTCCTGCTGTAAATACACCAAGGCTTCCTATTGATATAATCTCACGGTTTATATATCGCTCACCGCTCTTTAGGCGATATTTCCTGAAAACGGAATCAATAAGCTCAGTATTGCTTATATCGTATATATACAATGTTTTGCCGTTTTTCGCCTCTGATTTTTTAAACTGTAACTCACGATGAAATACAGCCCAAAATAATTTTCCGAATGTATTGGCTGATTTCTGACTTTTGCTCTGAAAACAGATTCTTTCTGTTGTCAGAGTTCGACTGAATAGTAACATTCCGTAAAGGCAGGCAAATTTTTTGTCCTTATCGTTTATATTGGCGCATATTTCATTGCGCACTTCATCGGAAAATGACATTTCACATCAACTCTTTTCATAAAAAAACGCACACATGAAGTATGCGTTTTTATATTTTTTACTCTACAGGAAAATATAATTAATCTCCATATGTATATGTTCCTTTGATATGACCATAGGAAATAACATTTCCCTCGGTATTATCGTATACATCAAGCTCAGAAGCCAATTTGCTAAAAAATATGTTTGAACCGTCATAATTCAAATTTGTAAGTTCAACATTCTTTTTTAAAGCAACAACATATATTTCATAACTATGTGTATCTCCGGGCGGACAAGGTCCTACATATTCATCTTCATTTGCCCATCCTTGCGGTAATTCAGTTTCGGTAAGACCATAAGATTCCCAATGAAGCCAATTGCCTGCTGTAGTATCAATCATATAAACAGCATAGCATTCAGCGTCGGGAACAGGTTCCCATTTGAGATGCGGTGAAACGTTCGAACCGTTTGCTGTGTTTGTGATAATCGTATCCCACACACCTTCATGCAAATCGTCGGAAGATAATTCAAATGTTTTTATATTATCATCATTGAAAATATCTTTGTTCTTTTTCTTTTCTTCTGTTTCTTCTGCAGTCGGCGCATTTATAGCTTTTTTTTCTGTTTCAACAGCTGTTTCTGTTGGAATCGGAGCAGAATCAGTATTATTATCTGAACTGCTACAGCCGTATACAACAAAAGACAAACTACAAAACAGTGCACATAAAATTAATGTTCTTTTTAATATTTTCATAAAACACCTCGGCAAAAATTATATCTTCTTATCCTTTGTTATATCGCGGTGATACTTATGCACTTTATAGCCTGACTTGATTAGATGCTGGGATATATGCTCAGCAAAAGTAATCGAGCGATGCTTGCCGCCTGTACAGCCGAAAGCTATTACAAGCTGACTTTTTCCCTCTTTAATGTAAAGGGGCACAAGAAAATCAAGAAGTTTCGTCAGCTTATTATAAAGCTCCTGTGATTCCTCAAAGCTCATTACGTAATCCTGCACGTTTTTTTCAACTCCCGTATGATTGCGCAAATCCTCTATATAATAGGGATTTGGCAGACATCTCACATCAAATACAAGGTCGGATTCCGTAGAAACCCCGTATTTGAAACCAAAGGACATAACCTTGATTACAAGAGATTCCGAAGTATTTCCGAAAAATATGTTATATATCTGCTCTTTCAGCTGAGCAGCAGAAAGATATGATGTTTCTATGTAATAATCCGCAACCGCTCTGAGCTGTGCAAGCTGACTGCGTTCAAACTCAATAGCAGCGTGCATATTCCCGTCAAATTTTTCATCAAGGGGATGCTTTCGACGAGTTTCCTTGTAACGTTTGATGATTACCTCATCATCCGCTTCTATGAAGATTATTTTTACATCAACATCTTTTTCTGAACGTAAATCTTGTAAAGCGTGATATATTTCCGCAAACATATCTCCAGTACGAATATCAACAGCAACAGCTATCTTTTCTATACCTTTTTCAGATTTGCGGCAAAGGTCTACAAACTGTGGAATAAGCCTCGGTGGAATATTATCAATACAATAATATCCGATATCCTCCATAACATCCATTACGCTTGACTTACCTGACCCTGACATTCCTGTTACTATATATAGCTTCATAAATAATCCTCTTACTTGATTATAATTGGTTCAAGCTCCAGAATGTAGCCTGTTTTTTCTTTGACAATATCTCTTACCTTTTGGCAGAGATCCAACACATCGTCACACGTCGCACCGCCTGTATTAATAACAAATCCGCTGTGTTTTTCACTGACCTGAGCACCACCCACTGACAATCCTTTTAATCCGCACTGCTCAATAAGAAGCGATGCGTAGCTACCTTCAGGCCGCTTGAATGTACTGCCTGCACTGGGATATTCAAGCGGCTGTTTTGAAACACGTTTTTTCATGCATTCAGCCATTGCCCCTTTTATATCATCAAGATTGCCCTCAGTAAGCTCAAATGTTACTGATGTGATAATACAATTTCTTTCAGAGAATATACTGTGACGGTATGAAAGCTCCATATCTTCTGCGGATATATGGCAAAGCTCACCATTTTCATTAATATACTCAGCCGATACAACAACATCTTTCATTTCGCTGCCATACGCGCCTGCATTCATATAAAGTCCACCGCCAACAGATCCTGGAATCCCATAGAGATTTTCCATACCGCTGAGCCCTGCCTGCTGTGCTTTTTTGCATACCTCTGCAAGTGATGCACCTGCACCTGCTATAACAATATTTCCATTTATTTCAACACCTGATATTGCATTTCCGAAGTGCAGTATAACTCCGTCATAGCCCTCATCTAAAGCAAGAATGTTGCTGCCTCTGCCAATTACGGTATATTTTATGTTGTTTTCACGAAGATATTTTACAAGCTCCACAGCTGCCTCAGAGGATGATATATCTATAAGCATACGACATTCACCGCCGATTTTAAATGTTGTATAATCTTTAAGAGAACAGCTTACACTGCATTTACAGTTCAGTTCTTTGCATATTTCAGTCAGTTCAATGATATTTATCATGTTCAAGCTCCTATGACAGTATAATGGTCCGCACAATTATGTACGGTATTAGAAATTTTCGTAATTGCGGACAGTTTCTTTCGGATCAGACTGCATACCAAGTCTGTTGAGAAGTTCAGCAGCAGCATTATAGCCCATTTTCTTCTGTCTGTTGTTCATAGCTGCAACCTCGAGGATAACAGCAAGGTTACGTCCTGGCTTTACAGGGATTGTAAGAGAGGGAACCTTTACTCCAAGGAGTGATACATATTCAGTATCCACACCCATTCTGTCATAAACCTTTTCAGGATTCCACTGTTCAAGCTCAATAACAAGGTCAATTTTTTCTGTCATCTTTACAGCACCGATACCGAAAAGACGACGAGCATTGATAATACCGATACCTCTCAGTTCGAGGAAATGGCGGATATTATCAGGTGAGCTTCCCACAAGGCTGATATTTGATACCTTACGGATTTCAACAGCATCATCAGCAACAAGACGATGACCACGCTTTACAAGCTCAATAGCTGTTTCGCTCTTACCTACACCGCTTTCACCTGTAATGAATACACCTTCACCGTAAATTTCAATAAGGACGCCGTGACGTGTAACTCTCGGAGCGAGATTAAGATTGAGGAATGCAATTAGTCCCGACATAAAGTTTGATGTACTTTCCTTGCTTCTGAGCAGCGGAATTTCATACTCTTTTGCAAGCTCCAGCATTTCTGCAAAATAAGGCAGTTCACGAGTGATTATAATTGCAGGTATTCTCTGAGCAAAAAGGAGCTGAAGTCTTTCACGCCTTGTCTCCTCATCAAGTGTTGAGAGATACGCAAATTCTACCTTACCAATAATCTGAATACGTTCGGGATTAAAGTATTCATAAAATCCCATAAGCTGAAGGCCAGGTCTGTTTACTTCTGTTTCGCCAATGAGGATATCCTCAGCTTCTTTCTGGATATAGATTACTTCAAGCTTGAATTCATCTATAACCTTTTGTAATGATACAGTAAAATTTTCAGCCATAATTTTCTCCATTCCCCGATAATTCGGTTTTTATTTCAAGGATTCTCAAAATTCTTATATTGTGATAATCCCTTATGATTCTTTATCCAATTACAAACGCCTTGTAACCATATTCCGTCAATACTTTTCTGACTTCGGAGATTTCTTCCTCTGTAAGATTGCCACCTGATATTCTTGCAGCAACATTGAAATCCACAAGCTTTTCATTTACCATTCCGATACACTTGTCAACCTTTTCCGCAGCACTTCCGCTGAAAGAGTATACATCTTCACCCTTTGTAATTCCTTTGTTGAGCACGTCAATATCAATGTTAAGTATAAAATTATTTGCTGAGAGCAGTATAGGCTGTAATACATCGGTTCTTCCCATGATTATATCCTCAGCAGATACTTCAATCTGCATTGCCGCTCCGTTGGATACTGCTGTATCATAAAGGAGATTAGCCGCAGATGTAAGTGACATACATCTGTCATTCTGTGAAAGAACAGGGTCAAGATTGAGCAAATCGGTTTCTGTAAAGTCAGGGAAAACGAAATCGGAACATATTATCTGTTCAAATCCAGCCCAGCTTATTTCCAGAATAAGATTTGTGTTGTAATCCAATGCCCGCTGTGCATATGGAGAAGCCCAAGCCTGACCATTTGAATCAACCCATAGCGTGCCGTTTGCCGCCATTACATAGCCTGCATCAAAGAAATTGGCAGGCATTGTATTATCTCTGAAAACACTTATAAGCGCCGCTGGCTTATAGCCGCTGTTTTGAATTAACTGTATAATTTCCGCAAGTGTAAGCGTTGATTGAATTGAAGTCTGAGCTTCATATACTGTAGAAGCGTAGTTTACTCCACCGCCCTTTACTTTTAAAGGCACTTCAATAAACTCAATTTCCTGATTCGCAGAAACTCTGCTGAGAGCCGCTCTCAAAGCATCGGCACTTGCAAGGTCATCAGCTTTAAGTGCCGCCGCCTTGTAATATACAGTTTCCTGGGCTTCTGTAGGAGCCTGTGTCGGAGCTGCTGTAGGAATTACAATAATATTTTCAGCAGGCTCAGTTAATGCCTCTAAAGTCGGCGGTTCTGTGGTAACAGGTTCATCCCCTTTGTGCTTAGTATAATTAATTATAGGTTCAGCCACACTGTAACCAAGAAAACCTATACCACCTATGAGAAGTACGGTAAGAGCTCCAGATAGAAATTTTCCCATAGGGCTTTTTCCGTAGTAATTTTTTTCCTTTGTCTTGTAAATTTTTCTTCCTTTGTACTTGAATTTCATTTATTTTATTATCTCCTGAATATTCAGATATGCGCTTTTTTCTGTTTATAATAGCGCATATACAGCCATTGATATGATACCGAGGTAAACAAGCATTGCAGGAAAGCCTCTGAATGACGCAGGCACTTCCTTTGAGCAAAGTCTTCTATATGCCGCAGTAAGAATAAATGCGGCAAGAATAAATCCGATTCCTGCTTCTGCACCTGCAAGGACGTATGCACCCATATTGTCAGCTGATTTTTCAGAAACAGTAAAAAGTGTTCCCATTACAGCACAGTTAAATGCAGAAACATGAACATATTTTCTTGTTGTACCAAATTTTTTCCTGTCCGAAAAATAAAGGACAGTAAGAAGAATTACATAAATCGCCCCTATAACAAGTATATAAAGGAGCAGTCTAATATCGTAAAGTTTATCAGGCAGTAAGCCATTTATAAGGCAAGCACCGAATGAGCCCAATGTTGTAAATACAGAAATTGTCAAAGCAGTCCAGAGCAGATTTTTTCTGCTTCCTGCCGCAATGAAAAGTGTACTTAATCCCAGTGCCTGTGTCAGTATAAGATTAGCACCAAGAAGTACAACAAATTCAGAAATCAGAAACATTGCTGCCACCTCCTGCTATATCGTCATTTTTGACTGAGGGAACAATACTTCTGTATAATCCGCAGGCAAGCCCGAGAAGGATAAATCCGCCGAATGGCATGCCAAGTCCGCTTATGAACATATCAGCGTCAACAATTCTTCCGCAGAATGTGCCGTATGCAAGAAGTTCACGTACAGCTGAGATAACAAGCATAACAACATCAAATCCAAGAATATGACATATGAGCGATACTGTCATTTTTCCTTTTGTCATGTTGTGGAATTTCGTCTGCGACTGCACAACAATAATAGAATTGACAGCAACAAGCATAAAATATATACCTATACGTTCAATAACTCCGGGAAAAAATTCTTCCGCCGCCATTTTTACGGGAATGTACACAAGAGAAGCAATTACAGCATGAATTATAGTTTTAAAGCCGAATGACAGTTTTTTCGGTATAAATGAACCAATTGTCACTGAGAGGAAAGTAATTGCTGAAAATGCGTAAATAAGCGCAAGTGAATTCATGATTGTATTTCCGCATACGATAATCGGTGATATGACCATAAATCCCGAAAGAACGGCATTACCTGTAATAAATCCATCTAAAATAGAACATCTGTTATTCATCAGTCAATACCTCCTCAGCCTCGGGAATTTCAAATTCTCCGCTTTTAATAGCTTCCCATAGATCTTCAGCGTCTTTTTCTTCCTTGACAAGAGTATCTATCTGGTTTTCAAGATTTCTGAATCCGAGAGAAACAGGAGCAAAAAGTACTGACAGGATTACTATGACATTTTCCTTACCCGTAGTAATAACAAGTATATACGAAAATGTCGCTATGAAAAATCCATAGAAAAATGCATAGTAATTGCGTTTCGGTGCAATTCGTCTGTCTGATATTATATATATAGCGGCAAACAGCACCATATTCGTAGAAAATGTATATTTCAGTGAATCCCACTGATTATTGCATACAGGTACGAAAAACGCAAGAAAAGCCGTTCCGATTACAGTACCTGCAAATGCACCAAAAGATATATCGCGGCGCAGAATAAGTATTACAGCCGCAACAGCAAGAAGAAGTATGCTTACAGCACCTGCAGGACCGCTGACGTTACCCATAAGGATTTCAAAATCGGTATAGTTCATTCGTCCCGATGTATTGAATCCGTGGCTTGCTGAGCTTACAAGATGCTCAGCATTTTCAAATATTCCTGTGTGAACGTGTGGTTCTGAAAACATCAGAACCTGACTTTTCCAGGAAGTCAGCAAAAACACATATGCCGCTGCCGTAGGTGAGAATATCATATTCTTTCTTCCGCCGAATATATTCTTTGCAACAACTACAGCAAATACACAGGCAATTGAGGCTATTGTGTAATCCATTACGGCAGGGAGCATAAGGCACAATATCAGAGAATCAGAAATACAAGTCAGGTCATCGGCTGTAAATTTTCTCTTCATAAGACGCAGTGATATAATTTCCGCAACAAATGAAACAGAAACACATATTCCGCTTAATGCCAGTGTACGAGCACCATAGTAAAAATATTCCATTGTTACAAGGGCAAGCAAAGTCAGCATTATGTCAATCCATATAAAACGTTGTGATTTGATTTTATTCTGCATTTATTAATTAATCATCCTTTAGCTTTCTTACAGCATCTTCCATATTTTCCGCGCGGAAAAGATAACTTCCCGACACAAGAATATTTGCTCCTGCCTTTTTTACAACAGGCGCAGTCTTATCATCAATGCCTCCGTCAACCTGAATATCAAGCGGTATATCTGCCATTCTGTTTTCATCAGCGTATTTTCTTATAGTCCTGATTTTATCGCTCATATCCATAAATTTCTGACCGCCGAAGCCCGGTTCTACAGTCATAACGAGAACCATATCAACATCATTGATATAAGGGAATACAGCCTCCGCAGGAGTATCGGGCTTAACGGATATAGCGGCATTTACTCCATTTCTGCGTATTGCTTGTATAGTTTCTGAGATATCGCTTTCACTTTCAACATGAAAAGTTATGATATCTGCGCCTGCATTGACGAAATCGTCAATGTATTTCAGCGGGTCAGCTATCATAAGGTGAACGTCAAGAATACATTTTGTTTTGCCTTTCATACTGCTTAACAATGGCATGCCAAATGTAATATTTCTGACAAACACTCCGTCCATAACATCATAATGTATCATTTCAGCTCCTGATGCTTCGACCCTTTTTATTTCTTCACCGAAACAGAGTGGATCTGCACTTAAAATTGAAACCGACACTTCTGTATCAAACATTTAATCATCCCTTTACGCATTATATATTAATTATATAATATTTCGGGCGCAACGTCAATACATTTTAATTGATTTTTTGTTTTATCTTTTTGTTTTTCGTCATTGAAACGAAAAAGAAAATTTTTTTGAAAAAATTATGAGAAAATTTCAAAAATCCCTTTACAAATCAAGAATTTTATGGTATAATATATTCACCGTGTACTTGGAGAAAGGCTTGTCCTCAATAATTCACCTTCCTCTAAGTTTACGGAATATATTTTTAATGAGGTGCTTTCAATGTTACTGAAAGAAGAAAAAACAGCCGTTATCGAGGCTAACAGAACCAGCGCAAACGACACAGGATCTCCTGAGGTTCAGGTTGCTATTCTCACAAAGAGAATTAATGACCTTAACGCTCACCTCAAGATCCACAAGAATGATCATCACTCCAGAAGAGGTCTTCTTAAGATGGTAGGTCACAGACGTAACCTCCTCGCTTACCTCAAGAAGAAGGATATCAACAGATACCGTGCTATCGTTGAAAAGCTCGGTCTCCGTAAGTAATTATGTTTGCGAAGGCAGAGGGGGCACCCCTTCTGCCTTTATGTCTAAAGAATGCACAATAAGTTTCAATATAACTTAATTAACAAGGGGATTTAAATATGAAAAAGGGATTGACAATACTTGGCATAATAATAACAATAGCAGTCTGCGGATTATTGATTTTCGCATTAATTTCTGAAAATACCGTTGACCTTACAGATTCTTCTGAATGGCATTATGTTACCCACAGCGAATTTAAAGCCAAGTTGCCCAAAGACTTTGAATCAAGCAGTAACCTTTACTATACTTCAACAGGCAGTGAACAAATTGCCTGCTACAGCTATGAGGATATAGTATTCAGCGTTGCTACTCTCCCCATGAGTTCTGATCTGATAGAAAAATTAGACCTTGAAAAATATATCAGCAATTGGGAAATTAATGGTGAAAAGCTCGAACCGATTGAATTGAACGGCGGTTACTATTACACAAGAACAAGAAATTCTTCAGCTGATAAAACCAATGATATTTTTCAGGCTGAGGCACTTTTTAAAGGCAAAAATAAGGTTTACAATGTTATTGTGTACTGTCCTATGGAAGACAAAGCAAAGTATGAAGAATCCATGCAAAAATGGATAGAAAGCTTTACTATCAGATAATCCCTGTTTTTATAAACGGGTATCATAATAATACGGCTTTTAGCATTAAACTGTACGTCATTACATATGACGCAGAGTTTATTGCTAAAGCCGAAAATCAATTAAAAATTAGGAGGCAAAAATAATGTTTGAAAATTACAGAACTTTTGAAACCACATATGCAGGCAGACCTCTCATTGTAGAAACAGGCAAAACCTGCGAACTTTCTAACGGTTCATGCTGGGTACGCTATGGCGAAACAGTTGTTATGGCAAACGTTACAGCAAGCGCTAAGCCCAGAGAGGGTGTTGACTTCTTTCCTCTTTCCGTTGACTATGAGGAGAGACTTTACTCTGTAGGTAAAATCCCCGGCTCCTTCACAAAGAGAGAGGGTAAGCCCAGCGAAAAAGCTATACTCACTTCACGCTGCGTTGACAGACCTATCCGTCCCCTCTTCCCAAAGGATATGCGTAATGATGTTTCCGTTGTTATGACAGTTCTTGCTGTAGAACCCGACAATTCCCCTGAAATCGCAGGTATGATAGCTACATCTATCGCTATTTCAATTTCAGATATTCCATGGAATGGCCCTGTTGCAAGCATCAACGTAGGTCTTGTAGACGGCGAAATCGTTCTCAATCCTACACTTGAACAGAGAGCTAAAACTGACCTCGTACTCACTGTTGCAGGTTCTGCTGAAAAAATCGTTATGATTGAAGCAGGCGCTAACGAAGTTCCTGAGGACAAGATGCTTGAATGTATCCTTACAGGTCATGAGGAAATCAAGAAAATGGTTGCTTTCATCGACGATATCCGCAAGGAAATCGGTAAGCCCAAGTTCACATTCGAATCAATGGACGTTGACCACGATATGTTTGACGCTATTGAAGCTTTTGCAGCTGACCGTGTGAAAGTAGCTCTTGATACAAACGATAAGACAGTTCGTGATGCAAGACTTGCTCCCATTATCGACGATATCCACGCTAAATTCGATGAAGTATATCCTGAAAAGATTGCTATGATCGACGAGTGTATCTATAAGCTCCAGAAGAAGATTGTACGTGCATGGCTCTACGAGGGCAAGCGTGTTGACGGCAGAGGTATTGATGAAATCCGTCCTCTTGCTGCTGAGGCAGGAGTACTCCCCCGCGTTCACGGTTCAGGTCTCTTTACAAGAGGTCAGACACAGGTTCTCACTGTTGCTACTCTCGGTCCTGTAAGTGACGCTCAGAGAATCGACGGTCTTGATGAGGAAGATACTAAGAGATATATGCACCAGTACAACTTCCCAAGCTATTCTGTAGGCGAAACAAAGCCCAGCAGAGGTCCCGGTCGTCGTGAAATTGGTCACGGTGCACTTGCTGAAAGAGCACTTGCTCCTGTTATCCCCTCTGTTGAGGAATTCCCCTATTCTCTCAGACTTGTTTCAGAAGTTCTTTCGTCTAACGGTTCTACTTCACAGGGTTCAATCTGTGGTTCTACACTTGCTCTCATGGATGCAGGCGTTCCGATTAAGGCTCCTGTTGCAGGTATCTCCTGTGGTCTTATCACTCTCCCCGACAGCGATGATTTCATGACAATGGTTGATATTCAGGGTCTTGAGGACTTCTTCGGCGATATGGACTTCAAGGTTGGAGGTACACACAACGGTATCACAGCTATTCAGGTTGATATTAAGGTTGACGGTCTTACTCCCGCCATCATCAAGGAGGCATTTGAAAAGACAAGAAAAGCTCGTCTTTATATCCTTGACGAGATTATGCTCAAGGCTATTCCTGCACCACGTTCAGAGGTAAGAGAGTACGCTCCAAAGATGCTCCAGACTAAAGTTCCTGTTGATAAGATTCGTGAAGTTATCGGTCAGGGCGGTAAGGTTATCCAGAAGATTTCTGCTGACTGCAACGTTAAGATCGACATTAACGACGAAGGAAATGTATTCATCAGCGGTATCAACGGCAACGACGCTAAGAAAGCTCTTCAGATTGTTGATACAATCGCAAATGGTCCCGAGGTTGGTGCTATCTACAGAGGTAAGGTAGTTCGTATCATGGAATTCGGTGCATTTGTAGAAATCGTTCCCGGTATGGACGGACTTGTTCACATCTCTAAGCTTGATAAATCAAGAGTTGAAAAGGTTGAGGATATTGTATCTATCGGCGATGAAATTGTTGTAAAGGTAACAGAAATTGACCGTCAGGGCAGAATTAATCTCTCCCGTAAGGACGCTCTTGCTGATATTGAGGCTAAGAGAAATTCTTAAGATTTCATAAGATAACAATTCGGCAGCCCACTTAGGCTGCCGTTATTGCTATTATTATCTCACAATTTAATATCATAAGGAGAAAAAATGACACCTGAACAAAATGAAAAACTGATGCAGCTAAAAGCTGTACAGCAGCAGAAAATGAAAGATAAAAAAATTTCAGATACGAAAAA
Organism: Ruminococcus sp.; assembly: GCA_017521805.1. Lineage (GTDB taxonomy): Bacteria > Bacillota > Clostridia > Oscillospirales > Ruminococcaceae > Ruminococcus. The sequence goes on from JAFXDK010000085.1 coordinate 49,489, forward strand.
TTTTATAGCTGACAATATTTATGATTTTGATTCTAAATACAGATTTGCCAATCACAGCGAAGCAATTCAGATATCGAAAATATTAATTTTAAACGACGTTTCATACTTGCATTATAAGAAAGCAGATTATTTTTCAGCTGCCGCATATACTCAAAAGGTCTGGATTTGCTTTTTAACAGGTAGTGAAGAAATACTGAATATTTTTGTGCTGGGGAATCTTTCTGATTTCTTGTCTGACTGTGATGACTGGGACTTCATTTCTTCTAATATACTTCTTGTTAATGAAGAAATGTCGGGGATAATTACCTTTAATAACGGAGAATTGCAGGTAAAAAATTATGAGACATGATGTTTGTTTGAATATACATTACTCTGCTCCTAAGGAAATATGGGATAAAATAGATGTTGTTTATCGCTCTATGCCCTATTGGTGTAACGACAATTATCCCCACTGGGTTGATGATAATATTGATATTTCCGCATCTGTCGAACCTGGAGGAATACAGATATATGGCGAAATGCCAGATGAGTTGTGGAATTCATGGTACGAAACTCTGAAAAAAAGATTGTCCGAAGCACTGGGTTATGAAATTGGAGAACCTGAAAATGCATATAAATTCAAATTCTGGGAGCCTTTCTGCAAGAATTATTCCGATATCAAAGCAATTGACAATAAGCATATTATATTTAATGATTATTCAACTTTTGACTGGGATTTGTTTGAATACGGTGAACGGGATATTACCGCGAATCTGCCCTTTTTTGCTTTCAAATCCCCTTTGATAGAGCTGAGAATATATTTCAATGAGGCTGAAAAATTCCCCAAAAAGAAAAGGATTCGTCTTTTTCAGGATTTTCAACGAGAACTGTTAAATCTTGGAATCACAACACTTGATTTGTCGTGAATATTTTGGAGGGAATATGGAAGAATTACTTGCTTGCGTTTATCTGATTGAGGAGGGACTTGAATCAGAAACGTTATATGAAAACAAATTAAACGAATTATTTGCTGCAACCCCATACTGTAATGATTTATTCAAATTAGAGCTTTTAAGCGGCAATATCAAAGAAAGTATTGTCTACATTAAGACACATATAGATTATTCTGCTATGAACAAACAGATATTTGGAAAAACACTGATGACATTGCTCAAACCAATCTACGCTTCGATGGATATTGAAAAATTCGGCTGCCATATGTTTTCACTTTGGGAAAGTTTGGCAGGAAATTTGCAAGATGAAGAACCTTTTTCCATTCTCAGTTATGCAGACAATTCCGAAATCACAAATGACAAAGCTAAACTAAAAAAATCATATGAAAAAATGCTGTTATTCTATGATTGAAGCTGCTTTTATAGCGATTTTGACTTATATTTTTAAAAAAGTAAAAAAACCGACAATTAGAGCTTTTACGCTGTAATTGTCGGTTTTGGGTTATTTCTTATTATTTTTTTTCTTTGCTATAAAGTATATGACAACAAGGAAAAGAAGCAAAACTATTTCTATAATTAAAAATACTATTGAAACTTTGCTGTTCTTCAGAAATACTTTAATTGCTGTATTAATAATTGTTAAAATACAGATTAATATTTCAAAAAGCAATATTTTTCTATCTCGTTCCCACATAAATTACATTCTCAGTTCAGCACCAATTGCAGCAAGCGCCTTGAGTGCCTTTTTCATTGCACCGTCAGCCTGCTCATCAGTAAGTGTACCCTCATGTGAACGCATAGAGATTGAGTAAGATACAGACTTCTTACCCTCCTCTATCTGCTTGCCCTTGTATACATCAAAAAGTGTAACCTTTTCAAGAATCTTGCCAACTGCACCGCGGATAGCCTTTTCAATTTCAGCAACAGGTACTTCATCGTCCACAATAACGCTGAGATCACGAGTTGATGCAGGGAATTTAGGCAGAGGACTATAAGTGATTTCATCGCAGGAGAGCTCCAGCATTTCAGGAATATTAAGCTTTGCAACATAAGTTTTTACGCCAAGCTTGTAATTCTCCTGTACCTCGGGATGTATCTCGCCCATAATACCGAGATATTTACCGTCCTTGATGATAACAGCGCTTCTGCCTGGGTGGAGTGCGGATTTCTCGTCAAATACATCACAGTCATTTGCACGGATGTACTCAACATCGCTTATATTGATTTCAGCAAAAATCTGCTCAACCATACCCTTTAATGTGTAGAAGTCAGCTTCACCGCCGTACATACCGATTGTAAGTCTCTGAGGCTCATCGGGAAGCTGATATTTATACTCGTGACGGAGCTTGCCGCTGTTTACAAGTATAGCCTCATCCCCCTCATAATTGCGCTTTTCTTCAACAGGGATATATTCCTTAGAAATCTCAAACAGACAAGCCTTTTCATTGCGGTTATTGTAGTTGAATGAAAGTACATCAAGCATTGAGGGAATTGTAGTAGTTCTCATAACACTTGTGTCCTCACCGAGAGGATTAACGATTCTTACAACCTTGCGGAGCTTGCTGTCCTCAGGAAGTCTGATTTTATCAAAATATTTAGGAGAAACAAAAGAATATGTTGCAATTTCGTATCCGCCGAGAGATGCAGAAGCATTTCTCAGAGTGCGGACAAATTTCTGTTCCTCTGTAAATTCAGCCTTTGCAACGCCTCTGAAATCAGTTGAGGGAATGTTGTTGTAGCCATAAATTCTTGCAACTTCCTCAGCAATATCAGCACCGCACTCAATATCAATACGGAATGAGGGAGCAATTGCCTTGCCGTCCTTAACCTCAAATCCAAGGCGATTGAGATAATCAATCATATCAACCTCAGGGATATCTGTGCCGAGGAATTCGTTAATCCATGCGGAATCGAAATCAACAGCAGCAGGTGTCTTGTCTGTGTAGTCACAGTCAATAACTGTATTAAGCACCTCACCTGCACCAAGTTCCTCAACCAGTTCAAATGCACGTTTAAGGCAAGTCATGGAGACAAGGCGGTCAACGCCCTTTTCATAGCGTGATGAAGCGTCGGATTTCAGCTTGAGATTCTTTGAAGTACGACGAACCTGTGACGGCTCAAAGTATGCAGACTCGAATACGACTGTTGTTGTATCCTCCATAATTCCGCTGTACTCACCGCCCATAACACCTGCAACTGCAACAGGCTTTTTCTCGTCAGCAATAACGAGCATATCCTCTGTAAGTTCACGCTCAACGCCGTCAAGAGTAACGATTTTTTCGCCGTTTACAGCATTTCTTACATTGATGTGACCGCCCTCAACATAGCGGAGGTCAAATGCGTGCATAGGCTGACCATATTCAAGCATTACATAGTTTGTAATATCAACGAAGTTATTGATAGGACGAACACCGCTTGCACGAAGTCTTTCTCTCATCCAACGGGGTGACGGTCCGATTTTTACATTTTTTACAATACCCGCGCAGTAACGCTGACACTTTTCTGTATTGTGGATATCAACTTTCAGCATCTCATTGATATCACCTTCAACGCCCTTGAATTCAGGCTCTTTTACTGTGAGAGGAAGATTATAAGTTGCAGCTGTTTCTCTTGCAAGACCGATAACGCTGAGACAGTCAGGACGATTTGAAGTAATCTCAAATTCAACAGATGTATCATTAAGTCCAAGAGCATCGTGAATATCCTGTCCGATTTCACATTCTTCCTCAATAACGAAAACTCCCTCAGGGTCAGCGTATGGGAAATCGTTGATTGTAAGCCCAAGGGTATCAAGTCCGCAGAACATACCAAAGCTTTCAACGCCTCTGAGCTTACCTTTTTTGATTTTTCCCTCAGGAAGAACAGCACCGTCAAGGGCAACAGGAACGATGTCACCCTCCTTGACATTTTTCGCATTTGTAACAATCTGTACAGGAGCATCTGCGCCGATTTCAACTTGACACACAAAGAGAGAATCGGCATTTTCGTGAGGTCCCTTTGAGAGAATTTTTCCTACTACAACGTTAGAAATCTTCTCCCCCTCAATTTCATATCCCTCAACCTTTGAACCGCTCATTGTAAGAGCGTGACAATAATCTTTAATAGGCACGTTGACATCAACATAATCAGCGAGCCATTTCATTGATAAATTCATATAGAAAACCTCCGTTTTATTTTTGCAGTATTACAAACTGCCAAGCCAATCACTTTTATCCTTAATATCATCCTCGTCCATAATCATATTTTCATAAGGATTATTATAATTCTGTGCGGAATTATCTGACTGAGGCGTACTAAAATTATTTCTATCGTTTTTTATCCCATTGGAATATGACAGAGCTTTAATCTGCCTATATGCAGAATCAGCGTTTCTTTCGCGCCGTCCGAAAGATATCTTGTCGTTAAAACTATTTGTTGTTATATTTACTGTATATATACGTGCACCTTTATTACCGCTTCTTATACTTTTTGATACATCAAGTATTTCACTGACAGGATAAATATTCATTTCATACATATTGATAAGATACTCGTCGTTTATAAAAAGCCTGTAATCAATCTGAACTTTACAATCTGTAAGAACAGCGTCAAACTCCTCATTGGTATTTATTCCGAGAACGTCTTTGATATTTTTAATCTTCTTCATCGTATCCGTCAGCTTATATGCGCTAAATAAAAACAATCCCATAAACATCGCATATATGGGCAGCGGTATATTAAATATGCTAATAATAAGTATAAACTCACCGCGAATAATATTATTAATGAATCTCAGAATAGACATTGATATAACCAATGAAACGAATAAAATTATAACAATATATCCTTTCAGCCTTTTGTACAATATTTTTTTATACATTTATTTTCCCCTTTTATAATCCTTGTTTAGCCTAACCAATCGCTTTTATCTTTCACATCATCTTTGTTCAGGATAAAACCCTCATATGAATCATGGCTGTAAGCCAGTTCATCGCTTATATTTTCCGAAAATTTATCCATATCATAATTTTTATTACTTTCAGCTATTTTTCGGCTTAAAAGCAAATACGCACAATCGCGGGCATTTATGCTTGTATCGAAATAAAGTAAATCAGTAGTCGTTTCTGTTTCAATACGAAGACTGTATGTATACCTGCGTAATGTACTGCCGCGATTATAGTGTTGTTTCTTCGCCATATTTCTGATTTCATACAGATTATAAACTTCCGAAGTATCGACATTAATTACTCTGTCACCCTTGACATAAAGTGTATCTTTGACAATAACTTCATGATCAGCAAGGATTTGTTCTACTTCATCATCATTATATACATTTAGCTTGTCAAGCAGCTTCTGACTGTACTTTCTTTGTACATATTCACTTTCATCCTGAGGCATAGCCAACTTTATGGAAGTAAAAACCGCAAAGACAAATGGAATAATTACATAAACAGGAATTTTTCCACCCCCTGTAGTGACTGCATATAATATTATCAGAACAAGAGCAGCAATAACAGGAAAAATTATTCCCCATAAAAGTTTTTTATTTTTCATTTATATCCCCTATTAATCCAAAAAATATCATCTTTTATGATAATCGTTTTTTGCCTTTCTTTTCAAAATTTCTACAGCCCTGAAAATATCCGAACCATTCATTTTCAATTTTACATGACTTTTATTTTTCAGTTTAATTTCTAAAAAATAAAGATTTCCTGTATAACGTGAACGACTTTGCATTTCAGATATATTCTCTATATCTTCATAAAAAATCCTATCAGGAATGTCAAAAGTGAAAATGCTGTCATTCAGAAAATAATGCTGATTTGAAAAGTTGTTTTTGCAGTTTCTGAGATTCTTCTCTAAATCTCTGTCAAAAGAATTACTTATTCTTTTTAATCTGACAACATAACGTACTGCCTCAATAAGCCCACAAAGAACTAACAAACCGCAAATAGCGATACACAGCCATTTTTCAACTATACCAAAGCGTAATGAACTGTCAGATACACCCCAGATTATCAGACTGCAAAACAACAATAGAAAAACAATTAGCCCCGATATATGTTTAATTATTTTGTTTACATACATCAGAACTGCTCTAAGAAACGAACATCATTCTCATAAAGCAGACGGAGGTCATTGATATCATAACGTCCCATAACCATACGCTCCAGACCAAGACCGAAAGCAAAGCCTGAATATTCTGTGCTGTCGATACCGCAGTTTTCAAGCACCTTAGGGTGCACCATACCTGCACCGAGAAGCTCGATATAACCCTCATCCTTACACATAGAGCAGCCGCATCCGCCGCAGTTGAAGCAGCTTATATCAACCTCGCAGGAGGGCTCTGTAAATGGGAAGTGGTGAGGACGGAAACGAAGCTTACAGTCGTTACCGTAAAGCTTCTTCATGAGCATTTCAAGAGTACCCTTAAGGTCGCTCATCTTAATTCCCTTATCAATTACAAGTCCTTCAATCTGGTGGAAAAGAGGAGAATGTGTAGCATCTACAGCATCAGAACGGAATACACGGCCGGGTGAAATAATACGAATGGGAGGCTTCTGTGTCTCCATAACGTGTACCTGTACAGATGAAGTCTGTGTACGGAGGAGAACTGTTTCGTCTGTTCCTTCGATGTAGAATGTATCCTGCGTATCTCTTGCAGGGTGGTCAGGAGGAAGATTGAGAGCCTCAAATACGTGGTAATCATCATCCACCTCAGGACCGTCAGCAATATCGAAGCCCATACCCATAAAAATCTCACGGATTTCATTTTCAACCTTAGTAAGAGGGTGAAGCTTACCCATGGGAGCAGTTTTTCCGGGGAGAGTAATATCAATTGTTTCGGATTTAAGCTGAGCCGCCTGTGCGTCAGCCTTTAATGCTGCAAGCTTGCTGTTGAGAGCCTCCTCAATATCAGCTCTTACCTTGTTTGCAAGCTGACCTATAACAGGTCTTTCCTCAGCGGAAAGCTTACCCATTTGCTTTAATATAGCAGTAAGCTCACCTTTTTTACCCAGATACTTAACTCTTAAATCGTCAAGTGCCTTGATTTCAGTGCAGGCTTCTAACTCCTGCTTCGCCAGCGCTTCAATTTTTTCAAGCTGTGCTTTCAAAATAATCACTCCTGTAAAATATATTTGTGCCGAATATGAAAAAGAGTCCCATCCCAAACAGGACAAGACTAACTTGCTATACCACCCATTTTCGGGAGAGCCGACACTCTCTTGTCTATAACGCAGACCTACGTCGGAACCTACACAGCATAAAACTTTTCAATACCGCCTCTCGTGAGTGAACTTCAACTGATACTCCGTCAGAATACTCGCACCACTGTATTCCTCTCTGAACACGTCATTCTCAGCCTACTCTCTCAGTCATAGAGTTTACCAATATTTATATTATAGCAGTATTAAAAAAAAAAATCAAGTATTTTCTGAAAATTTTTCTAAGAATTATTGAAATTTACAGAAAAATATGATATGATAGTATATATAGTATAAATTATGAAAAAAGAGGAGTAAAAATTATGGATAATTTTGCAGAACAGCTTGTAAAGAAGAAGGCTACAGGCTCAGAAAAAATCAAGAACACAGTTATACTGATTGCAGGTATCGCAATTACACTTGTAACAGGTGCATACAGCCTGTTTGCAATAGGCAGAGGTATTTCTACCTTTATTATGATTATGGTTGCCGCCGCTGCGGGATTTGCTACATTTTTCTTTCACAGAAGCACTAAAGTGGAATATGAGTACACATTCACCAACGGCGAATTGGATATTGATAAGATAATCAACCAGACAAAGCGCAAAGAAATGCTTACTGTTCAGGTCAGCAAATTCACATCTTTCGGCAGATATAACGACAATTCTCCTGAAGAAACTTCTGATATGACAGTAATAATGGCAACGGATAATATCGCTGAACACGAATACTACGCAGATTTTCCCCATGAGGATTATGGAAGTACAAGACTTGTTTTTGCACCAAATGAAAAAGTGATTTCCAACATAGTCAATTTTCTTCACCCGTCCATAAAAAACAAGGTGAGAACGGAATTACAAAGCTCATATATATCGGATATTTCGGACAATATCTGATAAGCTATAAAATAATCCCAAAGGAGTGATTATCAATGCAGATAGTAACAACCAGGCAGATGACAAAGCTTGAAAAACAGGCAAAGAAACTGGGCGTATCCCCCAAGGAGCTGATGCAGAATGCAGGAAGGAAGCTGGCTGAAAGAATCATGCAGATTTGTTCCAGTGAACAGCATATCCCTGAACGTACAAGCATAGTATTTCTTGCAGGAAGCGGCAACAACGGCGGAGACTGCTACGCCGCCGCAAATATCCTTGTTTACAGAGGATATCATGTCACTGTAGTAAACCTTGTCAAAGAGCCTTCTACCGATATTGCCAAGGAATATTTTTCACAGCTTCCCGAAAAGGTCAATATCATTACAGGCTACAGAAATGAGAATATCGAAGCGGCTATCGAGGCGGCAGAGCTTGATTACACTACTCTTTACAGCAAGGATATCACAACACTGAAAAACAAAAAAGACCTTACTGCAATTGATAAAATTCTTATCAAGGAAAAAGAACGCATGACAGCTGTACGCCGTGCAGTTGTATCAGCTGATGTACTTATTGACGGCGTTTTCGGTACGGGCTTCAAGGGTAAGCTTGACAGTGAGCTTATGGCAATTTTCGCAATTGGCACAAGCGCATATCGTATCTCTGTTGATATTCCAAGCGGCGGCGACGGCTCAAAGGGAACAGTCTCTCCAGGCTGTTTCAAGGCGGATGAAACACTGTGTCTCGGCTGTCTCAAATTCGGCATGACACAGTATCCATTGAAAAAAATGTGTGGAAAAATCAGTGTCGCAGACATAGGAATTCCACCAGCCGCATATAGTATTCTTGACGGAGAGCATGGCTATCATCGCCTTGACCGTGACAGTCTTGCAGGCTTCCCGCCCAAAAGGGAAAGCGATGCTCATAAGGGTACTTTCGGAACTGTTCTTGTTATCTCTGGCAGCAACTCAATGCGTGGTGCTGCTGCATTTGCAGCTTTAGGCGCACTGCGAAGCGGCGCAGGACTTGTTAAAGTCGCCTCTGTTCCACGATGCATTGATACCGTATCAGTACTTGCTCCCGAAGCAACATATATCGAACTGAACAGCAACAGTAACGGATTCATGAAATTTGACGACAAAGCCAAAGAGCTTCTGAAAGATGCATTAAAAAAATCCACAGCTGTAGTTATCGGCTCAGGCATGGGAGTAACTGATGATACCAAGGAAATACTGCGATTTGTAGTTTCAAATTCATTTTGTCCTGTAATTATTGACGCAGACGGAATAAATTGCATAGCTGAGGACATAGAAATATTAGTGAACAGGAAATCCGAAGTAATCCTCACGCCCCACCCCGGAGAAATGGCAAGGCTTCTCAACTGCGATACTGAATCAATAAACGAAAATCGTATTATGGTTGCCGAGAAATACGCCGAAAAACACGGAGTAACCGTCGTGCTGAAAGGTGCAGGAACTATAATCTCCGACAAATTCCATACTGCCGCAAACCATACGGGAAATGCAGGCATGAGCCGCGGCGGCAGCGGAGATATCCTTTCGGGAATTATCGGCGCGGCTGTCGCTCAGGGATTTTCCCCTTATGATGCCGCCTGTGCAGGAGTATATATGCACGGACTTGCAGGAGATTCCGCGGCAAAAAAATACGGTCAGGAAGCAATGCTCCCAAGAGATATTATTGATTGTCTCTCTGATGCTTTCAGAACACTGAAAGAAAAGCAGAGCAGAAATTCATAAAAAATAACGGATGTTAAAAGAAAAAAATATTTTGATTGGAGACTTTACCATGAAAAAGCTTTTAGCATCCGTTTTAGTTTGTGTTTGCGTTTTTTTTATGACAGCGTGCAGTACACCGATGAAATCCGCAACAAAACGAGAAAACAAGCTCAATTCCACGTTCACAGCGAAAATGAACATCAGCCTTGAAAAATTCAACGCAGAGGGTACAATTACCCGTTCAGGCGACGGCAGGTGGGAAACAGAATTTGAATCTCCCAACACTCTCAGCGGAGTAAAGCTTGTATTTGAGGAAAACACCGTTAAGGCAAGCTACAAAGGACTTGATTTTTCCGTGCCGAAATCTGCAATTCCTGTAAAGGCAATGCTTTTAAATCTTATTGAAGCAGTTGATACATCTGCACGCGAAACAGAGCTCACAGGCGAAGAAAAAGAGGGACTTTTCTGCATGGAGGGTTCACTTGAGGGCGGAGAATACTCTCTTTCCCTTGATTCAAGCGGAAATATACATACCTTTGAAATGCCGAATAATCTGCTGAAAATCGCATTTTCAGAAGTATCGGCATCAGGAACTCCCGTCTCCCCTGCCGTATCTGAAACAACAGCGTGCACAACTGAAACGACAGCAGAAACAACTACAACAACAACGTGTTAATAACATGAATGGGATTCCAAAGGGTAAAACCTTTTGGCAGAGACAAGAGAAATCATCCCCTTAAATTATCTTATGGGAATCTCTAATGTTTTTAAATCAGACAAAATGAGGAAGCGAATTCGCTTCCTCATTTTTACAAGAATTTTCTAAAAATCCCTCTTACTTAAACAGATTAAATTATCAGAAATTTTATATACACATCAAACAATTTTTAATGTTGATAAATATGCATGTATACAAACTTTTTGAAAATTTTTCATTTTGCAACGTTTTTCCGTTGCAAAAAGGCTTATTTGAGCCTTATTATGGAGGGAGTTTTTTCAAAAGCACATCATTCAGCAACGATATAATCATTATACCGCTCATCAAAAACCATTGGTTTAAGCCATTGAATATACGCAGCTTCAAATTCAAAAGCAATGGTATCGCCCAGTTCACTTTCCATGGTTATATGAAAAGAATTATCCTGATTTTCATTTATGCTGAAAGAGCGAACGATAAACCTGCGATGTTCAGAATCAACTTTTGAACGTATATTCGTGTGTATTTCTTTTACAAAAAAGTAATCAATTGTAATGCAGACCTTATCATATGCTTTCCACTTTTTCGGCGGATTTAAAACAGGACAGCCGACAACCCACACAATACGTATTTCATTTCCAAGAGGGTAAACAAGTATATTTTCTATTTCCTGCCCATTAAAATCAAAATCAGAGCCAAAAATTTTCTCTATCGCAAGCCAATTCTGAAATCCTCTCATAAGCGCAAAGACACCTCCATTGAATAACAAATCAGAACACGGATAATATTTTAAATCCGCGGTCAGCCGCCTTATTTGTAACGTCATCCGAACCTGTAACACAGCTGTAAACTGGATTTTTCATGTCATCACAAATATCAGCAAGCCTGTCACAGCTCATCGAAAGAATCTCTCCCCGAAGCTTTCTTCTGGATTCCTGAGTGATGCCTCTGAAATACATACTGTCAGCCGCCGATGCGTATTCAGCGTCGGAGACAAGAGGCTCACCCGAAGCTATTGTACTTATAATATACGACGTAATATCGGGATTATTTCTGCAATATTCTCTGAGAAATTCTGAGGAATTCTCATATATTCCTATACTATTCATAGGTGAGGGGTCACAATAGGAATAAAAACTAACTTCAAGCATATTGTTCAGACTACAGCCCGAACCGTATGCACCGCCCTTGACGCGCACTTCATTCCAAAGATACTCGTAGCTGATTATGGTAGAAGCAACAGACCACGCGGATTTATCTGATATTTTCCTGCCAAGAACAGCACCGGAACAGCAGGTAGCCGAAGGAATAGTTATTCCCGTATTTTTGGATAAATCAAGGCTGAATTTCATACTTTCAGCTGTACACGGCTCTCCCTCAGGGAGAATATCAGTAAGAATTCCAATATTTGTCTCCAAAGCTGAACCAATGCTGACAGTCAATCTGGATTTGCAGAAAATACGCTGCGCAAGGGACTTCAACTGACACAATATAGCCGAAAACTCCTCATCTGAGAGCTCATTTACACTGTGGAAAGTCCGATAAGCCTCATATCCCCTTATGAATTCGATTAAAGCCGATTCTGCTGACATTAAAGCAGTTGTACGGCGAACAGAAAAACGGTGTCCGTCAGATATAATATCCTGCTTCATTTCCTCTTCGTCCTGTTTAAGCTGTCTTGAAGCAATTTCGGAATATTCATATTCTGTTTCGGTCAAAAGCTCACCAAGAAGTCTTAATGCTTCATCAGTGTTTCGAGAAAGAAATCTTGTCTTGACCTCAAAAAACACCTGACAGCTTTCGGAATCATCTTCCTTTCCCATGGGGATTATATCCGTAGTAAGATTTCCGAGAGTACCGATAATTTTCTTCTGCAATTCAAGTCCCGTACTTTTTGATGTTGGAAGTTCAGCAATAAGTCTGTCAAGAATAAGAAGCTGTTTCAGCTCACAGGGACTTAAATCATTTATATTGAAATACAGCGTCATAACTGTAATTTCTTTTTCACGGACGGGATGCCTTAGAATCTTCACATCGTTCTCAAAACATTCTTCTGTGATGTATTCAATAGGCTCAGGTGAAATCTCTGTCAACGGCAATTCAGGGAGCATCGCAACAGCTTCGGCACTGTCAGGAGTATTCTGCCACTCTGTAATATCCTCATTAAGCTTTATGAGTTCTGCCTTTTCATCATCAGACATTGCAGATATTGCCTCAGCTACACGTCTGCGCTCATTTTCAGCCTGTTCCTCGCCATAAGTGTCCGAGGGAAGCATATATAATACCGCCCTGCCCTTTTTGTCAAGGAGCCATTCTGCAAGGAGTTCCTCAAAATATCTGCTGTCAAGCTTTTCTCTCAGCGTGTTGAAAACATCGCTTCGGTCTATATAAATCAGCGGATCTCCACCGTAAAGCCATGAGGACATGGAATCGATACAGCGTGTAAGTCCCTTAGGCTCTTCTGATTCTCTGTATCGGAATTCACAGCGGTTTATAGCGGCTTCGAGAATATCTCTGCCTATCCCCTTTTCAACAAGCTCGTGTGCAGATTTTTCTGCGGCTTCAAGTAATTTTTCACCGTTTTTCCTGTCCATATTATTGAATTTCAGCACACCGAAAGGCTGTAAAACACCGTCAGTTATGCTTAAATTCACATCAAGACACATATTTGTATCAAGGACTGCTTTCTTGAACGGAGAATCATTACAGCCTGCAATAGCCTCTGTAAGCACACTATAAGCGGCAATTTTCTCCCTTTCCTGCCACGTTGCAAGGATTTTTCCAACTGCAAGATATGTCTGAGAATCCCTTTCGCTTTCGGCAGATGAATCATAATACAATTCACGGTTACAGCTTTCTGTCTGCTTCTGATATGCGATTTCAGGCAATTCACCGCAGTTTCCATATTCGGAGAGATAGCTGTCGATAAGAGAAAGCACCTCATCAGGATTAATTCCGCCATCAAGGTAAATATACGAATTTGCAGGGTGATAAAAGCGCTTGTGAGCGTCGATAAACTGCTCATAGGTCAAATCGGGAATCGCAGTAGGAAGTCCGCCAAATTCGAAACGATATGAAGTTTCGGGGAAAAGCAGGCTGTTCATTTCACTTTCGATTCTGTCATGAACCGTTGAAATATATCCTTTCATCTCGTTGAAAACTACGCCCTTATATAATGCTTCCTCGTCGTTTCCGAAGTATTCGGTATGATGTCCCTCCTGATAGAAAATATTCGGAACGTTATAAATCAGCGGCTTGAAAACAGCGTCAAGATATACCTTGGTAAGATTCATGAAATCCCTGTTATTTCTGCTTGAAACGGGATACATGGTCTTATCCGAAAAGGTCATGGCGTTGAGAAATGTATTCATTGAGCCCTTGAGAAGATAGAGAAACGGCTCTTTTACGGGGTAATTTTCAGAACCGCCAAGCACCGAATGTTCAAGTATATGGAATACACCTGTATCGTCCTCAGGAACAGTCTTAAAGGATATGCAGAAAAGCTTGTTTTCCTCCCCGTTATTCATCCATGCAAGAGGCGCATTTGTCTTATCATGACGCATTTCTATAAATTCGCCGCAGTCAGACTGACGTATATTTGTAATTGTAAAACCGTGTATTTTTTCGTTTATTATCATTTTATTTATCCCATGAAGGCGTACCGCCTGTTAAAGTTATGGAGTAGTAAACAAGAATATCGGAAGCATCAGCCGCATCTATTGCACTATCTCTGTTTACATTTGCGGCTATAATCTGCTTGTCGCTTAATGTAGAACTTCCTCCTGTTGAAAGTCTGGAATATTCAGCAAGCACCATTGAGGCATCAGAAGCGTCAACAGTTGAATCGTTGTTTACATCGCCAATCATGACGTAATCAAGATGAACTGCTATTTCCTTTTCTTTATCGGTATCTTTTACAACAGTCCATGAACTGTCAATGTCATCATCATCTATAGTGAATTTATAGCTTATTTCGCGGAAGCTGTCGGGATTATCGTTACCGTCAGGAATTGTAAAGCTGTCAGCATATGCATCTGCTGTGATATTGTATTTTCCACCTGTAACTGTTACCATGATTTTATAAATACGGTAATCATCATCGGAAACATCACGTCCCTCCACATCAAATGCGTAAACCTCGCCGCCTTTGATATGAGTGTTATAATACTCATGAGCGTCATATTCGGGAGAACTGTACTCAATTGAAATATTAGCCGTTGCCCCCTCTGGAACATCTACAAGTATTCTGCCGTTTATATCAGCCTTATTTATATGTTCGCATACAGGCTCAACCTTTATTGCTGTTTCAACAGGGGCTGTAGTTGTAGCAGGAACTGTTGTCACTTTTGTTGTAGTTGTTGTCAGTTTAGTTTTAGTAACGGAAGATGTTGTAGTAACAGGCTTTTTCTGTGTAGTCACAGAAGAAGTTGTAACCGTAGACTTTTCACCTGTAGTTACTGTAGTTGTTGTCACAGTCTGTTTTGTTGTAACGGGAGCAGTTGTGAGAGTAATCGGCTCGTCAGCACCGTCAGGAAGAATTCCTTCACCTGACTGTGTGGGCTGTTTGATTTCCTCGCCGCCCTCTGCGTATACGTTAAAGGAAACAGGAGTTGCCGCCATGGCAGCAGCTGCAAGAATGGATAAAAATTTCTTATGTCTCATTGTCATTACCTCTAATTAAAAATCAGCGTAAACTGCTCTGCCGTTTTCGTTGAGAACAGTTATTCTTATGTTGTCTGTATTTGTTCCCTGTGGAAGATACAGAGAAAATCCACATGGAGTATATTCATATTCATCAAGAAGTGAATCCTCAAAACAGATGAAAGCTTCGTATAATGTACCCTCTGCTTCAACAAGAATTCTATGGCTTTCTTCCTCGAAAAAGCTTTCGGGAAGTATGCCGTAAATATGTGTCATTCCGTTGCTTTCTGCTGTTTTAATTACAGCGTTGGTACTATCGCCCATTTCTGCGGATATATCAAGAATTCCCAGAGGCACAGCTTCCATTACCGGTGCGGATTTCAGCAGATTGCCAAGATTTCGCTCTACCAGCTCGATTATTACACTGTCGCCGTCACTGATATTTTTCAGATTATAGGGAACAGCTCTTGAAAATTCCGCTGTTTCAAACATCTCCGCCATATATGGCAGTATAGCCTCGCCGTAGGAATCGCGGTACATCAGCAGATTTCCCTCAGAATCGGGATTTGATGTTGTGATTGATATATCATCAAGCCCTCTGAATCGGCTTGTGTACTCATATCTAAATTCATAGTCGTTGTGAAGCTGCATATCCTTTGCTTCCTCAGCAGGATAAAGCATTGCCGCAAGGTCCCCGAGACGGTCATATTCTATATACCAGCCGTTTCCCGTGCCGCATGAGCCTTTGTCAAGCTTGTTCATCAGCATGGTATGTGCGGCATATGCGCCAAAATTGTTCCAATGGGTGTCTGTTTTGTGATACAAGGCTGTTGGCGATTCAAGCCCAAGAAGTGCGGATTTCATATCAAAGTAGAAATTCGTCCCAGACAGCTTTGCTGTAAGCCTTTCAAGGTTGCTCTCATTATCTGATGGAACATAGTTATATGGCATATTTTCGGGATATACCGTGTTCTTGTTTGGAGCGGCAAAGAAAATGAAATCAGCATTTTTTACGCTGCAGTAATCACCGATAATACGCAGATTATTTGCGATATTGTTTATTTCGGTTTCGCTGAGAGTATCAATCCGCAGAAAATCATTGATTGTTTCGCCATAGTACAGCCAGCCGTCCTTGCCCACAATTACATCATTGTCGGCAGAAGTTTTTGCCAAAGCTGATTTAAGCCGTCCGTCTGCGGTTACAAGCTGCTGTCGGAAAGCAAAGTGCTCCGAAAAATAGGATTCAAATTCATCGAAGAATTCAAAATTCAGTTTCCCCTCCTCAGTTTTTACAGAGGGAAATTCTGCAAGCTGCCGTTTTTCCTTTGAAGCGTCGCCTTTCATAAACGGAGTCATCACCGCTGGAACAAGACATATTCCAATAAATACGGCTGTATAAATTCTGTAAAAATTATTCTTTTTCATATCCGCACCTCCTAAAATCTGAAATATATAAATGGATTATAGGACGCTGATGATAATGAAAGTATGCAAAGCCCTAAAAGTACAAGTGATATGCCATAGGTGCTGTATTCGTATACAGCGGCGGATTTTTCGGATTTTGCCGACATTTTAAGCTTTTCCATAACAGGCATTGAGAATACAACAGCAAAGACCAGAACTATGAGATAGAGAGGTGTAAGCTGTGTCAAAAACATGGCAGTCTGTACGGAATCCACTGAGGGTACGAACAAATGACCAATGTATTTGCAGGCTATTGTAAGATTGTCCGCTCTGAAAAATACAAAGGCAAGAGTTGTTACAAATACCGCATAAAAATGTCTGAACGGTTTAAGCCATTTTTCCGTATCTATTATCTTGTATGATTCAATCATTAGGAATATACCGTTGATAAGTCCCCATACAATAAAATTAAGGCTTGCTCCGTGCCAGAGACCTGTGCAGAAAAATACAATCAGCTTGTTAAGGGCTGTTCTTACCTTGCCCTTTCTGTTGCCGCCAAGGGGAATATACAGATACTCCTTGAACCATGTCGATACGGAAATATGCCACCTGCGCCAGAATTCCTGCATACTCTGGGAAATATAGGGATAATTAAAGTTTTCCTTGAATGTGAATCCGAACATTGAACCAAGTCCGATTGCCATATCGCTATAGCCGCTGAAATCAAAGTATATCTGGAAAAGATATGATATTGCTCCAAGCCATGCCAGCGGTACTGACAGCTCAGATACATCAAGACCATACACATAATCCGCGGCATATGCCATTGTATTGGCTATGAGGAGCTTTTTTGAAAGTCCTGTTATAAAGCGCTTTATTCCCTCTGCTGTCATCTGCGGAGTTGTGGTGCGGTGGTCAATCTGGTCTGCAAAATCATAATATTTTACAATCGGACCTGCCACAAGCTGCGGGAAAAATGTGATATACAATGCAAGCTTATACAGATTTTTCTGGATATAATCGGGAGATTTGTATGCGTCTATAACGTAGGACATTGCCTGGAATGTATAAAATGATATGCCTATAGGAAGTGCTATATTAGGCACGGACACGCTGAGAAATGGAAGTCTGTTAAGCATTTCCGCACCGAAGCCTGCATACTTGAAGATTCCAAGCATTAAAAGGTTACATATAACGGCAGCGGAAAGGCACAGTTTCCTGTGCTTGTTTCCGCTTTTCATAGCAAGTCCGAAAACATAATTCATCGCAATTGAAATAAGCATGAGAACTATTGCTTTCGGCTCGCCGTATGTATAGAATAAAAGACTGAATAACAGCAGTAATACATTCTTTGCCGTTATTGACGGTATGATTCTGTAAAGAATATATACCGATGTGAGAAATAAAAACAGAAATACAGGACTGCTGAATACCATTTGCTCTCCTTATACTGCTGTATAGAATACAATTTCGGTTACTGCTCCGCCGTCATACTTTACATCAAGCTCGCTATTGCCATTTCGGTAGATAGTGTATGGGCCTGATGCTTCACCTGCTCCGTATGCAGCCTCAACATCTGCCTGTGAACTGCCGATTGTTATGCCTGTATCAGTTGAATAATTACTGCTTGTAATTGTTACGCAGTTTATCTTCTCAACTCCGTCAAGTACATAACACTCAATAACAATTCCGTCATATGTGTATATTTTTGAATCAGCGCCGTTTGCAAAGCAGGCTGGGGCTGATGTTACGTTTAATGGCTCGCCAAGTGCGGAAACAATTCCACCTGCCTCACTGTGAAGTGTACCAAATCCAAATGTTGCACCCTGCGGCTCGGGAGCTGGCTCAGGCTCCGGTTCGGGTTCCGGCTCTGGTTCAGGTTCGGTTGTTTCTTCGGTTGCTTCTGTAGTTTCTTCAGCTTCCGTAGTTGTTTCAACTATCTCCTCTGTAGTAGTCTCAGCCTCTGTTTCTGCTTCTGTGGAAACTTCTGTAGTTTCCTCAGATTCTGCTTCCGTGGTCAGAGCTTGTGTTGATTCTGCCTCTGTTGCAAGAACAGGGAGGTCAGGAGTTACGTTTTCATCGGGCTTGTCCTCGCCGCATGATACTGCTGATACGGCTAATACTGCCGCGATTGCTAAAAGTGCTGTCAATTTATTCTTCATTTTTCATTTATCCTTTCATTAATCAATAATACTTCGGGTATACATACTGATAGAGTGTATAATTTTGGGATTGCAGATAAGCAAATGATACATTATAGTAGCCGTTGCAGGTATCGTAGTTCACCCATGTTCCCGTAGCAGTGTCATAAACCTGATTCCAGTAGTGGTCCCCTGCTCCTCTGCCTGTACCGTATACTATACGGCAATCAAGACCTGCCTGCTGGAAAAGAAGATCTGTTACTGCTGCAAAATAATAACATACAACAAATCTGTTGTTAAGCGCGTAGTTTGCATAATATGACCAGCCTGTCTGGTTTATCTGTGCAAGACTGCGTGTATCTTCGATATATCTATAGTAATTATTGCTGCATACGTAATTGTATATGCTCATGGGGCTTTTTCCGATACTGTTAATGATAGACTGCGCTCTTACCTGAACTGCTGAAAGCGGCACAGCTATGCCCTCTGAATTGAGATTCATACCGTCATGAACTTTATTTGTCAGCATTTTGCCGTTGGATTCATTGAAAAAATACTTGTTGTCACCAATAGTTTTCCAACCCGTTGCCATTATACCGTTCTCTTCAAAATAATATTTTCCGTCCTGAAGTGTTACCCAGCCTGTAGTCATTGCGCCGTCTTCAGCAAAATAGTACTTGTTTCCGTCAACAACAAGTCTGCCTGTCATCATAAGGCAGGTATCAGGATGAAGATAGTATTTCTTTCCGTCTACTTCAATAATTCCTGTGCTGGCTGAACCATCCTCACCGAAATAGTATTTTCCGTCTTCAAATTCTACCCAGCCCTTTTGCATTTTGCCGTCCTCAGTGCTGAAATAGTATTTCTTATCGCCGATTTTAAGCTTACCTTTAAGCATTTTTCCTGTTTTGGTGTCAAAACAGTAATAATCATCACCATACTGCTGCTTGCCTGTCAGCATTTTGCAATCTTCGCCGAAAAGATAATTACTGCCGTCTATTTCGAACATTCCTGTTTGTGCAGAGTAATCATCTCCGAAATAATATGAAGTATCGTCAATGGCAATAATTCCATTGCAGAGGTTTCCCTGTTCATCGGCATAATAAAGCTTTCCGTCAATTGTATTCAATCCGCTTATACGCGTACCCTTGTCGTCGAAAAGATACTTTTTGCCATTTATTTCGGTTATACCCTGAGCGTATGTACCGTCAGGGTAAAAATATTTGATTTTTCCGTTAATTTCAAGAAGTCCTGTCTGGAGAGCGCCTGTTTCCTCAGAGAAAAAGTATTCTACGCCCTCTATATCAACAACTCCGCTTCTTCTGCCGTTATCAGCGTCGATATAATAAAAAGAATTATCTACAGATATCAGACCAAGCTTTAATTCACCATTCTCGTCATCGTAATAATAAAGCTTATCATTGATACTAACCCAGCCGCACTGCTGAATTCCCTCCTTATTGAAAAGATAAGGCATATCTTCAATGAGTATTTCACTGTCTGCAAGTGTTCCGTCGGCAGTTACATAGTAACGATTCCCGTCTTTCTCCACAAATCCCTCGTCACTTATAAATGCGCCCTTTTTATCTGTCAGATATTTATTTCCATTTTCATCGGTATATACGCTGTCTGTAATTTTACCGTTTTCCTGTTCGATAAAAAATTCTTCGCCGCATATATTGATTTTTCCGTATAAAGCCCTTCCTGTCTCAGGGTCGTAATAGCGTCTTTTGCCTCCGACTGTTCTCCAGCCTGTTTTTAGTACGCCGTTTTTTGAAAAAAGATAAAGCTCTCCGTCTACTTCATTTTCACCTGTCAGCATTTCACCTGCTTCATCATAGTAAAAGATTCTTCCATCATTGTCAGTCACCCACTGTGAAACATATTCTGCAGTATTATCTGCCTCCGTAGCAGACACAGCAGCCGGTACAGCTACAGTAAGGCATAAAGCCGCGGATGCCGCTGCTGTTATAAATTTCCTGTAATTCTTCATAGTTTCCTCCTTTTGTCAATTTCAAATGAATTGTTATTGAGCGAACCCAATACGTATTAATTATACATCTTATCAACTTAAAAGTCAATGGTTTTTCCACAAGTTAAATATATTTAATGTACATTTCAGGAAATAACTGACTGTAAGTGTTTTATCTTTGAATTTTTTTGTTCAATGAATTCAATGACACTGGGGTTGATATACAATTGGTAATATTTTATTATTGACGAATTGCTAAAATTCTGGTATGCTGAATATAGGTACAATTAATCTCTATTGTATGAAACTGTACCTATAATATCTGCAAAGGAGTATTTTTATGAAAATCAAAGGAATTATTTCTATCGTTGCTGTATCAGTGTTTTTAGGCTCTGTATCATCAAACAGTGCTGCTATCAAACAGAAAAACTTTCTGCAAAGCACGGCGTTCAGCTCTTATGATAGCGCTGAACTTACTGAATATGCAGAGCAGGTTGCAATTCTGGTAAATCGTGAGCGTACAGCTAACGGATTACAGCCTGTAAAATTTTCACCGATGTTAAGTGAAGCCGCAAATGTCCGTTCTTCCGAATTGGAAGAAAATTTTTCACACACACGTCCCAACGGTACAAGTTGCTTTACAGTTCTGAAAGAATTCGGCATATCCTACGTTTCAGCTGCGGAAAATATTGCCTATGGTCAGAGAACCCCTGAAATAGTTATGAACAGTTGGATGAATTCATCTGGACACAGAGCAAATATCCTGAGCAAAAATGTGGATTACATAGGTGTAGGTGTTGTATATCGCAATGGTATATATTATTGGACACAGCTATTTGCCGCATCGAAGGATTTATCCAGAGATGCTTACCTGCCCGGTGGAAATACTATATCTCCTGAAGTAACAACAACTGCTTCTGATATTATACTCACAACAACTACTACTAATGTTACAAAAACAACATCAAATACCTTTGCAACAAAACCAATCACATCAAAAAGCACAACTATAACCACTGAAAACTCTCGTACAACGATAACAGCCAAGCCGGCTACCGCTGCAACTCAAACTACTGCTGTGAATAAAACAGTTACCTGCTGTACTCAAACAACTACAGTAAGTATAAATACAAACAAGCCGATATTAACTTTACCAGAATCAGATAATTATATAAATTCTGACAATGGTCTGTTTTGGGTCATATCGCCTGAACAATTCGATTTTAATATATTTCTGCAAGACAGTTACCTCTGCAAAGACAAATACTATGAAAATGCTGTGGATTTTGTAAAGAAGCTTATTGAAGAATATAATTAAAATCCTGGTATATATGGATAGTGTTGATTTAACTCCTAAAGAACTATAAGAAGCTTAAGAAGCAATAATATATTTCTCACAAAAGTTCAAAAGTTAATTGGTATATCAAAATAATGGTATCTCGAAAAACCGGAACACAAGCTGAATTTCGTACATGACAAGCATTAGTTGAAAAACGACAAAACGAAGTAATACTTGATGTATTGCAAAGTTTGGAAACGAAGCATATAATGTTTGTCATAGAAATTCTGCTGTGAGGGAGATTTTTAGAGGTGCCCCAAATATATTTATCAGAGAATTCATCTTTATTTATGTAGTTGGCAAATTAATTGATACCATGATATAATTTTATTATAGCTCCACCAACTAACTCTTGATGAATTATATGAAGCTTGGAGAATAAATTAGAAAGTTCAAGAGTTTATAGGCTACGGCAAAATTAATGATGTTTTGTTGATTTTCTCTGTGCTATCTGCCCGCTTAAGTTAAAACAAAAAAATATCTCCAAAACCTATTGACAACCATTTGATAATCTGCTATAATATATTTGTTGTTTACAACAGATATATTATAGGGGTATAGCTCAGTTGGTAGAGCAGCGGTCTCCAAAACCGCGTGCCGAGGGTTCAAGTCCTTCTGCCCCTGCCATATTTGGTACTCACAAATGAGACAAAACTTTGTAGTACCCGTAGAAAAGCACCGCTATTTATAGGGGTGCTTTTCTTATTGCCTTCAAATAAATATAAATATTAATCGGACGGTATGGATATACTGCTCCGATTTTTTATTGCCTAAAAAGCTAATGCACCTGCTCGCACCAAAACGCACCCCAGATGCACCAAGCTTGGATTTACTTTTCGTGATAAAATTTAATTAGAACTTGTGCGGGTGTGGCCTGAGTTAAAAATATTGATAGAATTGTAAGTTGTAAGCTTGATTATTTTGGTGAAATATGGTATAATAATACTAATAGTAGCCATAGCATAAAGGCGCTATGGTATTCAAATAATCTTGTAGAAGTGCCCGATAACAAAATATGCGAATAAGAGGTAAAAATAATGGCAAAGAAAAAAGAAGAAACCATAAATCTTGAAAATATACTTTTTAAATGCCGCGATCATCTTCGTCAGGCTAGGAACTCAGGTTCATTCTTTGAAAAGCGTGATATGATGCTGACTTTAGTCTTCCTACGCTTCATCGGTGAAAAATTTGATGATGGTATAGAGAAACTGCGTCAGAAACTTATAGAAGAAGAACTTGATCCGGATGATCCCGATATCCAGGCGGCATTCTTCGAGGACGCCACTTTTACCGACGGTACATACTATCTCCCCATAGAGGCAAGATGGTCTACTATTATAAATACTCCTGCTCCGCAGCTAAATGTTGCGCTTGATACTGCTTTGAGCAGTATTGCGGCAACAAATAAGCAGCTTAAGGGCTGTTTTATTGAGGGCACGTTTACTTCAAGAAACCTTGCTCCTAACGATATTAAAAAGGTTGTTGACGAAGTTAATAAAATCAGCCATAAAGCATTCGGTGAAGAAAAAGACCTAATTGGACGTGTTTATGAGTACTTCTTAAAAGAGTTCGCCGTAAACGCAACCAAAGAAGAGGGCGAATACTACACGCCTCACGATGTCGTTCAGCTTATTGCGGCCATGATAGAGCCATTTGATGGCACCCTTTATGATCCTTGCTGCGGTTCTGGCGGTATGTTTATTCAGAGTGCGGATTTGATTAAGTCCAAACAAGGCGATATTAGCCGTATCAATATCTATGGTCAGGAGAAAGAGCCTGCCACTTATCGTCTTGCAAAAATGAATCTCGCACTCCGCGGCCTTAGCCATAATCTTGGCGATGAAGCTGACTCCACATTTACGCACGACCTTCATAAAGGTATCAGTTTTGACTACATAATGGCTAATCCACCTTTCAATCTGAAGAGCTGGTATGATAGAGCACTTGAAAATGATGCTCGTTGGGCTGATTATTCAACGCCGCCGGATAGTAACGCCAACTATGCATGGATTCTTCATATTCTTTCTCATTTGAAGTCTAAAGGCGTTGCAGGATTCCTTCTTGCCAATGGCGCTTTAAGCGACGATGTTGCTCAGAATATTCGTCAAAAACTGATTGAGAACGATAAAGTAGAAGCAATTATCATTCTCCCTCGTGAGCTATTTATTACGACCGATATCAGTGTAACACTCTGGATTCTTAATCAGGATAAAAAAGGCGGTAACTACCATGGCCGTGAACTCCGCAACCGTTCCGGCGAAGTTTTATTTATGGATTTGCGAACTTGGACTGAAAATGCCGTAAAGGGCGAACAGAAAAAGAAAGTTCGTCTCGACGAAGAACAGATTAAGAAGGCTGCTGAAATTTACCACACTTGGCAGAATGTTGGTACTGACGGGGCAAATTATGCTGTTCCTGAGCTGTACCGCTCTGTTAAGGTTTGGAACAAAGATCTTTCTCCCGAGGAAATGCAGAACAATGTTAATACGATAGAATCATGTAATTTCACACTTACGCCAAGCAAATATATTGAATTCATCGATCATGATCTCGAAATAGACTACGAAAAAGAAATGAAACGAATTCAAGCCGAAATGCGAGATATTGTTGCATCTGAAAAAGAATCTCAGAAAATGCTCGAAGAAGCTTTCAGGGGGATCGGCTATGAAATTGACTAAATACAAACTTGGAGAATTAATCGAACAATGCGATGAAAGAAATAGCGACTTAAGATATGGCCTTGAAGAGGTTAAAGGTATCTCGATACAAAAAATTTTTATCGAAACAAAAGCCGATATGTCTGGCGTATCTTTAAGCCCATATAAACTTGTAAAACATGACGACTTTGCGTACGTGACAGTTACATCGCGAAATGGCGAGAAAATAACACTTGCTCACAATAACACGGAAAATACCTATATCGTATCCTCGTCTTATGTTGTTTTTAGGGTACTCAAACCAGAATTCCTAAGTTCCAACTACCTATTTATGTACTTTAATAGGCCCGAGTTTGACAGATATTCGCGTTTTAACTCTTGGGGAAGCGCAAGAGAAACCTTCTCATGGGAAGACTTGTGTGACATAGACATTGAGCTCCCGCCGCTCCCTGTTCAGCAGAAGTATGTTGCAATCTACAAAGCCATGATCGCCAACCAGCAGAGCTATGAACGCGGATTAGATGACCTGAAACTATCTATCGACGCCCTATTAGATAAGTTCAAACATTCTTCGTCAAAAATGCCTGTCAAAGATATTCTAGAGGAGATAGATGTTCGCAATAGCGAAAACTCAATAACTGAGGTGTCTGGCGTTAATATTACGAA
Organism: Ruminococcus sp.; assembly: GCA_017521805.1. Lineage (GTDB taxonomy): Bacteria > Bacillota > Clostridia > Oscillospirales > Ruminococcaceae > Ruminococcus. The sequence goes on from JAFXDK010000085.1 coordinate 74,734, forward strand.
GCAGTTCATGCCATCAGTTGCTAGCAGCGATGATTTGCATAGCTATAAAATCGTAAGCAATAAGCAGTTTGTATATAGTGGTATGCAGACTGGAAGAGACAAATGTATAAGAATTGCTTTGCTCAACGATGATAAACCTCGTATTGTATCTCCTGCATATAACGTTCTTCAGGTTAAAAATGACGATGTTTTACCTGAGTATATTCAAATGTGGTTTTCTCGTTCAGAAATGGATCGCATAGGATGGTTTATGAGCGATTCAAGCATTCGCTCAAATTTGGATCTTCCACGTTTTTATGAAATTAAAGTTCCCGTCCCATCAAAACCTGAACAGGAAGCCATTGTTGATATCTATTCTGCATATACAACAAGGCGAGACATAAACGAACGCTTAAAGGCTCAAATAAAGAATATTTGCCCGATTCTTATTAAAGGCTCTTTGGAGGAGTGTGAGTAATTTGAAACCAATGAACGTTGAGCAGAGAATAGACGAATTCATGCAGGAATTATGTCAACGCGCTCAAGAAGCCATTGACAGAGGCGAAACTACCAATTTTAATACTGATGAATTTATCGCCAAACATGGTAATAAAAAATTATCAGATATTAAGGCAGAGCCAATTGATAAATGGACTGAATATGGCTGGGTTCCGATTTTGCCATCATTCCAAGGCGATGACTTTTTAAGGACTCTTATTCCGCCGGATAGTTCAGAAGAAGCTGACCGCATCATGATGGGAAAACTCAATAAACAGGAGATAGCTACGCTGTTTAAAGAACTTCAAGGATACGCACATAATTATAATCACAATGAAACTACGCTTTCAGAAGCAATAGAAGCATTTCAATCCAATTTATTTTCGGGATGTGCCCTACTTTTATTTGCATCGATTGATTCGTGTATTCTTACCGCACAACCACTCCCCTCAAAAGGACGTCGCGATCTAGCGGAAAGAGCAGTTAAAATCAAGTTAGAGGATATCGATTCATATAGACTTTCATGTGCCAATATCGCCCGAAACATTATCATGGATATATTTGAAAATGCCCATGATTTTGATCCCACATATGACAAAAAACTAAATCGTAATTTTTTGTCTCATGGAATGAATAAATACATACCAACTCACAAAGATTGCTTGAAGTTATTTGTATTGCTTTATAGCATATATGTCTTAATCGATACTAATGTATTTAAATGGAAGAAATGAGGCAAAATATGACATATGATGAGCTAAATGGATTCATATTAAATTATCTCAAAAACGATATTACCGGAAGGGCTATAATGCTTTCCGGCGAATGGGGCTCAGGAAAAAGCCACTATGTAAAAAACGAGTTGAAACCTTACCTAGTACAAACGTTTTTAAATAACTTTACAAATCGTTCCAAATGTGCTATAATATATGTATAAGAAATTCAGTAACATTTGGAGGATAAAAAAATGCCTAAAGCAAGAACTGTTCTTAAACTTTCATCTGATGAAAAA
>JAFXDK010000086.1 GCA_017521805.1 Ruminococcus sp.
GTTACCGACCGCCGTCTGTACGTATTGAAAAAAAGCGGTAGAATTGTCAGATCAAACTCTCTGAGAAATTTTTCTTCGGCAATCTATAAGGCAAGCGACCGTAGAATTGGCGTAATAAGGCTGAAAAGAATCTACAGCAGCGATAATAGCAGATACCTATCAATCGGCGGTATAGCCGACTGTGAAGCCGTGTGCGGTGTTTTCAATGCAGCTATAGCGGCAGCTCCGCAGTTCAACGACAGACGGGCAGATTTTAATATATTCTGATAGGGAGTAAAAATTATGGATAAAATTACAAATACTGAGAAATCACAGATTCTCATTGATGCTTTGCCGTATATCCAGAAATATTCTGATAAAATCGTCGTTATCAAGTACGGCGGAAACGCAATGACAAATAAGGAGCTTAAAGACGCTGTTATGTCAGATATCGTTCTGCTCACACTTGTGGGAATCAAAGTCGTTCTTGTACACGGCGGCGGTCCTGAGATTAACGATATGCTGAATAAGCTGAATATCGAAAGCAAGTTTATCAATGGTTTGCGTTATACTGATGAAGCGGCAATTGATGTTGTAAAAATGGTGCTTTCAGGCAAGGTGAACAAGGAGCTTGTACAGCTTCTTGCACAGCATAAGGGTTCTGCTTTGGGACTTTGCGGAATCGACGGCGAAATGCTCATTGCTGAAAAGAAAACAACTGACGACGGGCAGGATTTAGGCTTTGTAGGTGAGATTACACAGGTAAATACCAAGCCTATTCTCGATGCTCTCGACAACGGATATATCCCCGTTATTGCTACAGTTGCAACGGACAAGGAGGGCAACACGTACAATATTAATGCAGATACAGCGGCGGCACGTATCGCCGCAGAGCTGGGAGCTGCTAATCTCATACTCATGACAGATATCGCAGGACTTCTCCGCGATAAAGACGATTCGTCCACACTTATTCCAAAGGTTAATGTAAGCGAAGTGCCATATCTGAAAATGCAGGGCATTGTATCGGGGGGCATGATTCCAAAGATTGACTGCTGTGTTGAGGCTGTAAGACGCGGAGTTGACGGCGCAGTAATTATTGACGGACGAGTTCCCCATTCCATTCTCATTGAGATATTCTCAAATGAGGGCGTAGGAACGCAGTTTGTATGATTTCGAAGTTGTTAGCCTATAGCAATTAGCCTTTAGGCTAACGGCTTCAACTGTAAAAATTTATAATCTATATACTAAAAGTTTACAAAAAACATTGACTTAAATATTGATTTTAGTAGTCAAATAGAGTTATAATTATAGTATGTTTAAAATAAAGTAGAATGTATAAGTGTTTCTATTTATATAGGAGGATGATCGCAATGGATACAATAAATAAATTTGATTCCTATGTTATTCACTCTTACGGAAGATATCCGCTGGTTATGGATTCAGGCTCTGAAAGAACCTGCACCGATGAAAACAACAAGGAGTATATCGACTTCGGCAGCGGTATCGGTACAAATTCCCTTGGCTTCTGCGATGAGGACTGGGCAGAGGCTGTATGCCGTCAGGCAAGAACTCTCCAACACAGCTCAAACTATTACTATACAGCAGTTCAGGGTGAATTTGCAGAGACTCTCTGCAAATCAACAGGATACGAAAAGGTGTTTTTCTGCAACAGCGGTGCAGAGGCTAACGAGTGTGCTATAAAATCTGCAAGAAAATACAGCTTTGATAAGTACGGCAAGGGCAGACATACTATTATTACCCTTGTAAACTCTTTCCACGGACGTACTATGGCTACTCTTTCCGCTACCGGACAGGACAGCTTCCACAACTACTTTTTCCCGTTCTTAGAGGGATTCGTTCATGCAGAGGCAAATAATATTGACGACCTGAAATCTAAAATTGACGATACTGTATGCGCCGTTATGCTTGAATATGTTCAGGGTGAGGGCGGAGTTATTGCTCTCGATAAGGAATTTGTAGACGCTGTATATGAGTTGTGCGGTCAGCGTGATATCCTTGTTATCGCCGATGAAGTTCAGACAGGCGTAGGACGTACAGGAAAGCTTCTGGCAGGTGAACACTACGGCAGAAAAGCCGATATTACAACTCTTGCAAAGGGTATAGCAGGAGGAATCCCCATGGGTGCGTGCCTTTTCGGCGAAAAGGTAAAGGAGGTTCTTACTCCCGGTACACATGGCTCAACATTCGGCGGTAATCCCATTGCCTGCGCAGGTGGAAACGCTGTATTTGCAAAGGTTACAGGAGAAGGCTTCCTTGATGAAGTCAGCAAAAAAGCTGATTATATCAAATCCAGACTTGCAGAATGTTCCGAGGTTGAAAGCGTAAGCGGTCTTGGACTTATGATTGGTATTACACTCAAAAATAAAAATGCCGCAGATGTGGTTAAAACTGCCCTTGATAAAGGATTGCTTTTGCTGACAGCAAAAACGAAAGTAAGACTTCTTCCGCCTCTCAATATCGGATATGATGAGCTTGAAAGAGGTATGAATATACTTATTGATATTTTGGAGGACTGATTTATGGAGCTTTTAATATCTTTTAAAGGTGGTAAGTATATCGTTCAGGATAAGGCTCATGGACGACAGATATATACAATAAAGAAAAAAGGCTTCGGAGCCGGAAAATACGTTCTTATGGATCCCAGCAACTATCAGCTTTATTCAATGGCTCAGTATACCACGGAGCGCAAGCCCACATTTGTTATAAGTCATAATGATAATTCAATTCTTCATCTCAACTGTAAATCACTTTTCCTTGATCCTACTATAAACGTTGAGGGACGTGATATTCAGGGTACTGTTATAAAATATGATATCGCCAGCAAGGATCACCGTAATTTTGATCTGCTTAAAGACGGTATGAAAGTAGGATATATAAAGACAAATATGACGGTTAATCAGGAATTGCAGTATGATCTTGAAATCGACAACAAGATGTTTGACGACTATGTGCCGCTTTTTGCACTCGCCGTAGACCTTACATTCGGCGAAATGAACAGGGAATTAAGATAAATTGTAAACACAGACGGCATCGCTGTATGCCGTCGTAAATATTTTCTGAAAGGATAGATACATATGAAACATCTGCTTAAAATGCTTGACCTTACAACAGAGGAAATTACTGAAATCCTCGACCTTGCCGACCAGCTCAAGTATGAGCTGAATCACGGTATTCCACACCCACACCTCAAGGGTAAGACACTGGGTATGATTTTCCAGAAGGCTTCCACACGTACAAGAGTATCCTTTGAAACAGGAATGTATCAGCTTGGCGGATATCCTCTGTTTCTCTCCTCCAACGATTTGCAGATTGGCAGAGGCGAGCCTGTACAGGATACAGCACGAGTTCTTTCACGCTATCTCAACGGCATTATGATACGTACATTTGAGCAGAGCGAGGTTGAGGCTCTTGCAGAATACGGCAGTATTCCGATAATTAACGGACTTACAGACTTCTGTCATCCCTGTCAGGTACTTGCTGACCTCATGACAATCCGTGAGTTCAAGGGCAAACTGGAGGGGCTTAAAATGTGCTTTATCGGCGACGGTAACAATATGGCAAACTCTCTTATCGTTGGCTGTCTTAAGGTTGGCATGGCTGTATCTATTGCTTGCCCCGATGATTATCAGCCTCCCAAGGAGATTCTCGATTTTGCTGCACAGTATGACTGCTTCGAAATGACGAATTCACCTGCTCAGGCTGCAAAGGACGCAGATGTTCTTATCACTGACGTATGGGCATCCATGGGACAGGAGGATGAGGCTGCAAAGCGCCGTGAGGCATTTGCAGGCTATCAGATAAACGACGAGCTTATGGCTTGTGCAAAGGCTGATGCAATGGTTCTTCATTGTCTCCCTGCACACCGCGAGGAAGAAATCACAGAAAAGGTATTCGAGGCTCACGCTAAGGAAATCTTTGAGGAAGCTGAAAACAGACTTCACGCACAGAAAGCTGTTATGGTTAAGTTAATGGCTTGAAAAAGCCGTTAGCTTTTAGCCTTTAGCTGTTAGCTATGTGGGCGGTGGAATTATTTCTGCCGCACATTGATATAAGGTTTGGGGAAATTTAAAATGAAAAAGATAATCATATGGCATAAACCTTGGTTTGCAACTGTAATACCTACAGCTATCGCAGTTTTGGGTATGCTGATATTGTTTATGGGTATATTCGGAAATGGTGAAGCTATTATTGTCTGTGTTGCATTTTGGTTTATATCCATTTTTATTGCAGTGGTTTTCTTATTAATTGCAGACTCAGTTAAAACAGAAGTCAGTTACGGCGAAGGCGATAAAATATACTGTAAATGGTTGTTTTACAAGTGGGAATTTGATATGGAACAGGTAAAATCTGCGTATCATACAGTTTCTTCTCATTATGCAAGATATAGCAAGTGGTATACGTTAGATGTTGTATTTGAAGATAAAGATGAGAATGTGCTTGGGCATCTCTGCCATAAAATCGAAAGTGATACTATCGGAAAAATTATTGCAGGTAAAGCCGAAGAAGTGGAACTTATGAAGCTTTACGAATATATCAGTTCTGCATATCCAGAAAAAGCGGCGGGATTTCAGGAAACTGAATAATTATATGGACGGTGGAATTTATTTCTGCCGTCTTTTTCATTGACAAATCCCCGAAAAAATGATATCATAATAATAGGGCTTTCAGCCTGAAAATCAAAACGGAGGATGATAAAAATGAAGAAGTTAATAACATTTGTAATGACAGCTATGTGTATGACTTTTATGAGTGCTATGACAGCGAATGCCGCGGAAAATACCGCAATAGGCGACGTAAACGGCGACGGCTCTGTAGATGCTTCCGATGCTTCGTCGATTCTGGAATATTACGCAAAAGTTTCGACAGGCGCAGATGCAGAGCCCGACGAGATATTTTTAGCGTCCGCCGATATAAACAACGACGGAACTATCGATTCTTCCGACGCTTCAAACTCTCTTTCGTACTATGCATATGTGTCAACCTTGCCTAAAAACGAAAAAGCTGAGGGAATACGCGACTTTTTAGGCATAACTGAAAAAGCGCCCGAGGCTGACAAACCGGCGGTTACAACAAAACCAATAGCGCAAACAACAACAAAAAAGACCACTGCCGCCACGAAAAAGACTACTACAGCAGTTATGGCAACCACAGTTGTAACTGAATCTCCTGAAATCGACGGCGCAGTGCAGACGACAACAGCGGATTCTGCTGAATCTCCCGTAACAACTACAACCGAAATGGTGAATTACGTACTTGCCCCAGAGGGACTTGACCCGGGCGAAAAGGGCAGTATAAAGTATATCATCAACACAGCAAAGCTTACGCCCCATGACGATATCCCTCTTTATAACATAAAGGGTGACAATATTCAGGGCGGTCTGGCTTATCAGTCGGATACATATTATCTTACGGATGAAACGAAAAAAATACTTAACGATTTCGCCAAGGAGCATTTTACCGACGATATGACTAATTATGACCGTCTGGCGTATACATGGGAATGGCTTCATTTTAATGTCAATTATGCATCATCATACGAGGAATATTCTAAAATTTGGAATCTCAGCTTTTCCGAGGCTTGCTTTGTTCTTAAATCGGGACAGTGTATCCAGTATAACGGCGCATTTGCTGAAATGATGGCGTATATGGGCTATGATGTGTATATGCTTGAAAAATGGCAGCACGGCTTGTCGGGACAGCATTTCATGTCTGAGGTCATGATTGACGGCGTGGGATATAATACGGAAGTTGGCGAAAGATCCTACGATTCGCCGCCATTTTACTACTGGATGTGGCTTTTTGACAGCAGCAGACAGGAATTTTTCGGGGTAGGACAGAAAAAGCCTACATCATAATTTACAGGAGATGTAAAATGGTAAGAATAGTTGTAATAGCTGCGGGGGCAATAATTGCCCTCGCAGGTCTGGTATATCTTATAAAGCTGATGATACTGCGGTTCGGCGGAGTTCGCGTTCTGGCGGAGGTAGTGTCAGCGCGTGAGATTAAACCGGGCTATTATGTCCATAAGCTTAGATTTGAACATAATGGGAAAATTGTTGAGAAAGACGATTCTACGGGATATTCGCAGCCATTTTCTGTAGGCGAAAAACTGGAGATTATATGCAGTAAGAGCGATTCTGAGAAATTCGAGTATGTAGGAGCGCTGAAAAAGAATATGATAATTGCCGCAGTTATGATTATTATGGCGATTTTGATTGTGCTCCGATTCATGTTCTGGGTTGATGATGATGATTTGATGTAGAAAATGTACAAAAAAATCTTAAAGTAACAGCTTATCTTTTGCTTGACAATTGCGGAAATCCGTGTTATAATAATAAAGCTGTCGGACGAGAGCACAACAAATCTTGAAAATCACATCGAAAAAATTTTTCAAAGAAATTTTGAAAAAGGGGTTGACAAAAACCAAAAGATGTGATATAATAGATGAGCTGTCTTATGACGGACAACTTAAAGCGAGGGTATTGAAAAAGTTTTTTAAAAAACTTAAAAAAGGTACTTGACAAGAGCATAAAGTTGTGATATAATTGAAAGGCTTCACTGCAGAAAAGGCGGTAAGCGAAGAACAGCATCTTGAAAATTGAACAATGCAAGAAAAGTAACGACCCTTGAGATTTCTTTGAAAAAAGAAGAACTCAAGCAAAGAGTAAAAAATGCGCAGTAATAACGCAAGCGTTATTGAACAGGATTGATTTCATAACAACGTAAGTTGTTTTGATATACTATTTTCATAAAGAGTTTGATCCTGGCTCAGGACGAACGCTGGCGGCACGCTTAACACATGCAAGTCGAACGGAGAATTTTGAGTTTACTTAGAATTCTTAGTGGCGGACGGGTGAGTAACACGTGAGCAACCTGCCTTTGAGAGAGGGATAGCTTCGGGAAACTGATGGTAATACCTCATAATGTATTTTTATCGCATGATAGAAATACCAAAGATTTATCACTCAAAGATGGGCTCGCGTCTGATT
>JAFXDK010000087.1 GCA_017521805.1 Ruminococcus sp.
GGGCGAGGATTTACTCTACAAGTTGTTCGGCATAAATGCAGAATTACTTATCGACCACGCTTGGGGTTGGGAGCCTTGCACTATGCAGGATATAAAGTCATATCGTCCCGAAACAAATAGTTTAAGCTCAGGACAAGTTCTACAAGAACCATATCCTTACGAAAAAGCAAAGCTCGTTACAATGGAAATGGCTGACTTACTTGCTCTTGACTTAGTTGAAAAGAAACTTGTTACAGACCAAATCGTATTAACGATTATGTATGACATAGAAAATCTGAAAAATCCCGAAATCAGCCGTAAGTATCACGGAGAAATATCTACGGACTCCTACGGAAGAAAAGTTCCGAAGAACGCTCACGGAACGATAAATCTTGAACGACAGACTTCATCGACAAAGCTCATACTTGAAGCGTTATCCACACTGTATGAGCGAATTGTCAATCCTGATTTGCTCGTCAGAAAAATCAATGTGGTTGTTAATCATCTCGTTGATGAGAACAGCGTTAATGTAAAAGAAGAATATGCACAGCTTGACTTCTTCACCGATTATGCTGCTGTTCAGGAGCAGAATGAGCGTAAAGGAAAGGAACTCGAAAAAGAAAAGCATATACAACACGCTATGCTTGATATTAAGAAGAAATTTGGAAAGAATGCCATTCTGAAAGGTATGAATCTGTCAGAAGGTGCAACATCAAAAGACCGTAACGCACAGATTGGCGGTCATAAAGCATAAAGCAATATTGAGTGGAGGTATCTATATGAACAACGATATTTTGGTTTTGAATGAATTGGCTGACGGCGGAAACAAATTCAAGCCGAGCTTTCAGGTCGAACATACCCTTGCTGAAATAAAGGACACTTATTTAACTTCCCCTATTGCGAAAGTACCCTTTACAGAAATTGCAGCACTCGGTGGTTCTTTTGCAGGAGTGGTAGAAACAATGGCAACACCAGCGATGGAAGGCGTATACAGATGTGTATTCCCACAAGGTGTGACAGGCACATTAGCTATGGCAAAAGATGGCTCTGGTGCTTTGGGAACAATTATGAATAATGGTATAGTAGGTCAAGCAAGATGGCTTCCTGTTGATACTACAAAGATGGCAATCGGTCCTGCTTGTATAAAAGCAACTCTTATAGCTGTTGCCGTTCTTGCGGTAGTAAAACAAGTTCAAGATATAAAGGATGGACAGAAAGAGATTGTAGGTATTCTGGAGCGTGACAAGAAAACGCAATTACTTGCTGACTATGATATACTGGCGTCTTATATGGACGAGTATAAGTATTACTGGGAAAATGAGCCGAGCCTCATCACAAATTTAAATCAGGTCAAGAACATAAAGCGTAATTCGATGAAGGATATTCGTTCTTACACAGAACAGATTGAAGAATTGATTTACGAAAAGAAGAACATTCTGAAATTCAAATCCTCATCTCAAAAAATCGGTAAAATCCTTGACAGGTTTGTTCATTACAAATTAGCACTTCACGTTTTTGCTTTATCGGCATATATGGAAGTTATGCTCTCGAAAAATTTTCAGGCAGAATATCTTAATAAGGTTGCAAGCGAAATCAAAGAATATGCTCTTAAATTCCGCAACTTATATACTGACTGCTACGATAAAATAGAAATTCTGAAAAAAGAAGCTATTTCCACAAAGGCGGTCAATAAATTTGCCGATGTTTCAAAAACGGTAGGTAATTTTATTGGAAAGATACCAGTTGTAAAAAATGGTCCTGTAGATGAATTTTTAGTAAGTGTTGGAGATACCATCAATGAAAAAGAAAAGACACAACTTGAGAAAACATTGAAATTTTTCATACAGTATAAAGATAGTGGTCTTGTGCCAGTAGCTGAACACATAGATGTTATTAATAACCTTTCCAATAAGCCTGTAATTATGATGTACGACAAGAAAAATATTCAGTTTTATCCTACTCAGGATGCCGTATAAATCGGTTATATGCAGGTGACGATAAATGAATAAATACCAAGCAATCATAAATCTTCCACATCATCAATCAGCCACTCGCAAGCGAATGTCAAACTATGACAGAGCTGCACAGTTCGCTCCTTTTGCGGTTCTCACAGGTCACGATGAAGCCATAAAGGAAACTGCAAGGCTTACAGATGATTATATGGAAATGGGAGAAGATAGGCTCGGTGAGCTGTCTGCAAAAATACAGTTGCTGATAGACAAGCTCTCTGAACAACCTGAAATAACAGTCGTGTACTTTATTCCCGATGAAAGAGAATCAGGCGGCTCTTATGCCGAGAAAACGGGAATTGTCAGAATAATTGACGAGTACGAACGTAAGCTCGTGTTCTATGATGGTGATAAAATTCTCATAGACCGAGTGACGGATTTCAAGGGAGAAATTTTTTCTCAACTTGAATAGTCATTGTCCCGAAAATGATACAACGAAAAACCAAAGAAAAAGAAGAACAATAAGCAACCTATTGGCTTTAAAGCTGAATGAGGAGGGATTTATCATAACTTTACTTGAACGATATTCATATCTGAAATCTCTTGTAACTGAGAGAAAAGAAGAATTTGAGAAGCTCTGTGAATTTGCAGAAACCGAAACAGAATATCTCACAGCACCGGCAAGCTCTCGCTTTCATCTATGTAATGAGGGCGGACTGCTTGAACATTCTCTTAATGTTGCAGAAACAATGCTTAAAATGAAAAATACTCTTTGCCCTGACATCAGCGACGAAAGCTGTGTTGTAACAGCTCTGTTTCACGATTTAGGCAAGGTGGGTATGCCTGATAATCCTATGTATGTCAAGAATATCGGAAAGAACGGCAAAGAGCCGAGCATACCTTATAGTTGCAACAACAATATAACATATATGAGTGTTCCGCTTCGGAGTCTGTATTTCATTTTACCTCTATTCCCTCTGACACCCGAAGAAACACAGGCAATTATGTACCACGACGGTCAGTATGTGGATGATAACAAGTCTGTTGCAACAAAGGAATGTCCTCTCTTGTTCCTTTTGCAGTATGCAGACACTTGGAGTACATTTGTAATCGAAAAAGACAAGTAATATGAGGATTTTATTATGGACGATAAGGTAAAAAACGCCAACAACAGATTGAAAATCTTGTACCTTTATAAGATTTTTCTTGATAAAACAGACGAGCAGCACTATCTTACTATGTCTGACATAGTTAATCAGCTCAAACTCTACGGCATTTCCGCAGGACGTAAGGCTCTATATGAGGATATTGAAGCCTTAAAAGCGTATGGTCTTGATATTATTACAATCAAAGGCAGAGTATCAGCGTATTATGTTGCAAGCCGTGATTTTGAACTCCCTGAACTTAAACTGCTTGCGGACGCAGTTTCTTCTTCCCGATTTTTAACCGAGAAGAAATCAAGCGAGCTTTTGAAAAAGATTGAAAATCTTTCAAGCGTTCACGAAGCAAAGCAGATACAGCGACAGGTATATGTTACAAACCGTGTAAAGGCTATGAATGAGCGTATCTACCTCAATGTAGATGTTATTCATCGTGCCATAGCCGAAAACAAGAAAATAAGGTTCAGATATTTTGATTACAACATTCAAAAGAAGAAAACATACCGTACAGGCTTTCGTGTATGCTCTCCCTATGCCCTTGCTTGGGACGATGAACGTTATTATCTTATCGCATATTACGATAACAGACAAACTATTTCAAATTTCCGTATAGACCGTATGGAAGGCGTTGAAATAATTGATGAAAAGGCTGTCCCGAAGCCTGATAATTTCATCGTCGCTGATTATATGAACTCGTCATTCTCTATGTTCAGCGGAACAACGCAGGATGTAAAGCTCCGTTTTGATAATCAACTTATAAATGCCGTGATAGACCGTTTCGGGAAAAATATCACCATTATTGCCGACGGAGATAGTCATTTTACGGTCAGAGTAAAGGTAAAAGCCGAACATCCTGAGCCGTTCTTCGGTTGGCTGTTCCAGTTCGGCACTATGGCGGAAATCATAGAGCCGTGCGAGCTTCGTGACAGATACATAGAAATG
>JAFXDK010000088.1 GCA_017521805.1 Ruminococcus sp.
GGGACGCTCTCTCTTGCAGAGCGTCCCCTCTTTCAAAACAGTCCACAGGACTGTTTTGAAATTCACCCCTTGCAGAGCGCTTGAACGCTACGCAGGGCTTTGCCCTGCACCCACCAGAGACTCCGTCTCTGGACTCTGCTAAAGGGTTTCACCCTTTAGAATCCCATTTTATTTATCAACAAACAAAACCGAGGAAAATTAATTCCTCGGCTGTTGTTTTACGCTTTTTTGCTTGATTTTTTATATTTCGATTTCTGTCCGAAATTCAGTGTTGCTGTAAGTATCTTATCAGACTTGAACAGACGAAGTGCAAAGAACAGACATACTGCAAATATTACAACCTGATATGCAAGTCCTATGTAGAATATCGCCATATTGTCAAACATGAGATTGGGAATCGCAGAAAATGTGTGTGTGAATGGTATAGCGTATACAAATATTCTCACTGCCATGGGAAGTGTATTTATATCAGCAAGCATTGAAATCATATAGGGAATCATTGCTCCGAACATAAGAGGCATAATCATTGTCTGGGTCTGCTTTGCGTCGTTTACCAGTGAACCAAGTACCAGTGATAAGCAGAGACAAATCATAATTGTAAGGAACAGCTGTAATCCCACAAGGATGTAATCGCCCATACCCAATGTAAGTCCAAGCTTTTCAAGGGCTTCATCAATTGGTGTAATCTGAGCCGCTATACTGCCTGCTAAATCAGCTGTTGCTTCCTCTGTTGCTCCTGACATCATGGAGGAGAAACCAAACATAAAACATACCGCCTGTAACATTGCAACTATTGTTGCCGCAAGCATCTTTGAACCGAGAATAGCTGTTCTTGAAACAGGTGCGGAAAGGAGAGTTTCAAGAGTTTTATCAATCTTCTCGTTGGAAATACCGCTCATAAGTCCCTGTGATGTCATCATAATGAGCACAAATACAATAACAGGAAGCAACATATTCTGCATCATTACCTTGCTCATTATCATATCTGCGGAAACATCTGCGGATTTATCACTGATAACCGTATGAGATTTTATGCTTACAGGATTATTTATAAGCTGAACATCCTCCGGTGTAAGTCCTGCATTTGCGGAGAATACGTCGGAAACGCATCTGCGGATAAGAGATTCCGCGCCGCTGTTGGAGTTTGATACGTTGGACATCATAGCTGCTGATTTCATTCTTGCAATGCTTATAAGCTCAGGAGATTCGCCGTTTTCAACAGCTGCGGAGAAGCCCTCGGGGATAATTACAAGATTTTCTTTGTCAGCGTTGGCAAGAAGCTGTGCGTAATCCTCGGATTCGTCTGTAATCTCAGTAACCTTTGCGCCATAGCCGCGGAGAGTTTCTATCATATCTGCTGTAAAATCCGTTTTATCTCTGTCGCAGATAGTGACGGTGTATTCCTGCTTTACAGCTTCCTCAATGGTATCTGTCATAACATTTCCCATAACCATGAGAAGTCCCATTGCAACAACAAGGCTTATGAGTGTCTGAACGTTGAGCAGCTCTGCAAGCTCCTTTTTAAGAAGATTAAAGAACTTCATTATTGTTCACCACCCTTTCGAATACTTCTTCAAGATTTGCCGCATTATAGCGCGCTTTTAGCTCATCGGCAGTACCTGTGACGTGGAGCTTTCCCTTGGAAATAATGCCCACACGGTCGGAAACAAACTCAATTTCAAGCATATTGTGAGAGCTTATAAGGAAAGACATTCCCTCCTCAGCAGCAAGCTTTTTTATCATCTTTCTGATTTCGATAGCGTTGAGAACATCAAGTCCGCTGGTTGGCTCATCGAGAATAGCCAGAGCAGGCTTTGTCATAACTGCACGGGAGAGAAGAAGCTTTCTTATCATACCGCGGCTGTATGAGCCGATTTTATCGTTAAGTCTTTCTCCGAGACCGCACATTTTTTCGGCTCTTTCAATATAGCCGTTGATAGTGTCGATATCGTTGGAGAAAAGACCTGCCATGAATCTCAGATATTTTTTTCCTGTCATATTCTTGTATGCGCCTGCTTCGTCGGGAAGATAGGTGATACACTGGCGAACCTTTTCAGGCTCTTTGAGTACGCTGTGGCCATTTACAACAGCGTCTCCGTCCGTGGGTGTGAGCAGAGTTGAAATCATACGTATTGTTGTAGTCTTTCCTGCTCCGTTAGGTCCGATAAGAGCGAATATTTCGCCCTTTCCGATTTCAAAGGACACCTTGTTTGCGGCAAGTACTTTTGTGTACTGCTTGGACAGTCCTTTGACTTCAAGAACATTTTCCATAATTTTTCCCTTTCTGCTCCATAGGGAGCAATATCATTTACAGTTTTTAACTGCAAATTAATTATACCACATTATCACGATAAAGTCAATCATTTCTAACATATTGAAATATAAATTAAGGCGGCAAAACTGCCGCCAAAGTATGTTGAAAAAGTCGTTATTTCAATGTGGACCGCCAAAGGCGGCCCCTACGAAAAATAGCATAAAATATACCTTTTTGTCAATACGGCAATTTAAACTCGCTTACGCGCCATGCTCCGTTGGATTCCCTGACAATCACAAATTCCGTTTCCTTTATATATGACTCAATGCCGAAATTTTCGCCATTATAGTAGCTGACAACCTTAAAACGAATCTCTCCGTCACTCCGTCCTGTGATTTCCGTCACCTCAGAGCTTTCATAGAAAATATCTGAGCCTCTTGCACCGTTAAGACAATATACTCTGCCGTCCTTTTCTCTGAAAAGCTCATCAAGGGTATCTTCATAACTTTCGCTGAAAACGCGGTGGAAATCAGCACGAACATCATCAAGAGAATTTATACCCTCATCTGTTACCAAACAGTACTGCCAATCGTATTCATTAGTGATATACTCCGATGTATCAAGGGAATAGGGCGAACCTACGGTGAAATTCCACTCTGTTTCACAGGCTTTCTCAAATAAAACCTGCGCTGCCGCTATAACCTCATCGTCCAGCTTTTCCTCAAATTCGGGGTCATCTTCTGGGAATGTGAGTCCCTCAGATGTTTCAGCTGTTGTCTCTGTCTCAGTGGAATTTTCGGCTGCCGTGATTGATACCGTGGTTTCCGCTGATTCTTCGGCTTTTGTTGTGATTTCGATATTTTCCATATCTGCCGCATCAGTCACCGCAGGAGAAGCGGGGGATTTCCCACTTTCCGTGTCTTTTTTATCACTGCAAGCCGTTGCAGACAACATAAGTAACGCCGCAAATAATGCTATTATTCGTTTCATTAGAATTCCTCCTCGTCAAGCACAAAATCAACAGTGCCCTCGCTGACATTTACCGCCGCGCAAAGCACCTGTACAGTATCGCCCAGTTCGTAAGAAACTCCGCTGAATTTCTCCGTAAGTGCCACGGGCTCGCTGTAGTCATATTCGCCCTCAGGGAGCGTTCTGATGTGTACAAGTCCCTCTACAGAATTCGGAAGCTGTGCATAAAATCCGAACTCAGCAACGCTTGAAATCTTAGCTGTAAAGCTTTCGCCGATGTGCTGTTTCATATATTCTGCCTTGTAGCAGTCCTCGCAGTCACGCTCCGCAGATACTGCACGTATTTCCGCAGATGTAGCAGCTTCAGCGGCATTTACTGCAAATCCGCTGTAACGCTTGCTGAGCCATTTTTCGTCATATCCTGCAAGAATGTCTGTTATTATACGGTGTATTGCAAGGTCTGAATAACGTCTTATAGGCGATGTGAAATGTGCGTAATCCTCCAGAACAAGTCCGAAATGTCCGAGAGGTTCTTCCGAATACTTCGCCTTAGCCATGGAGCGCAGTACCATCATATTCACCGCCTCATACTTATCCGTACCCCTTGAATTTTCCAGAATTGCCGCCGCATGAGCAGGCTTGAACTCCTTAAAATGCGGATATTCCACATTCAGCTTTGTCAGCATTTCGCACAATGACGCTGTTTTCTCCTCGGGAGGTGCTTCGTGTATACGATACACAAAGGGAACTTTTTTCTCACGGGCAAGCTTTGCCGCCGCCTCGTTGGCGCAGAGCATGAATTCCTCGATAATACGCTCAGATTTACCTCTTTCACGGGGTACAACATCACAGCAAACACCATTTTCGTTGATTACAAGCTTGCTTTCAATTGTTTCAAGTTCGGGCGCATGACGCTGTTTTTTGCGCTCAATAAGAATATCCGCCAGCTGATTTATAAGGGGTATTTCCTTTTCAACACAGACATATTTTGCCTTTATACCGTCGTCTGCACTGCCGTCAAGGATTTTGTTTATCTCCGAATATACACCTTTAACTCTTGAACGAATCACAGTTTTGCAGAAGCGGTAGGAAATCATTTCGCCGTCCTCGCCCAGCTCCATAAATGCGGAAAGAGTGAGCCTGTCCTCGTCGGGATTAAGAGAGCATATGCCGTTGGAAAGCTCTTTCGGAAGCATTGGAACAACCTTATCCGCGTAGTACACACTTGTACCGCGGCGCATAGCCTCTTTATCAAGCGCGCTGTTGCCCCGCACGTAGTGGGAAACATCAGCAATATGAACGCCCAGAAGCCAGCCCTTTTCCGTTTTTTCCACGGAAATCGCATCGTCAAGGTCCTTGGATTCACTGCTGTCAATGGTAAATATGGGAAGATGTCTTAAATCCTCGCGGTTGTTGAAGCAGTATTCCTGCACACCGCCCTCAGATATCCTGTAAGCCTCGCGCAGTGATTCATCAGAAAATTCTGTGATGATACCGCTTGCAGTTATTATGGATTCGGCACAGGAAGCGGCAAGCTCCGCACTGCCGAATACTGACACGATTTTCACCTTATGCTCTGCGTGTCGTCTGCCGCGGTATACGATTTCCGCAAGCACCTTATCTCCCTCAACAAAGGGAACACTTTCGCCCTTTGAAATAATCATATGATTTCTTGACGCTATATCGGGAACAAGATATAGTGCACCCTCAGCATACTCAATAACGCCTGTAAGGGTACTGCTTCCAAAGCTGAGGATATCAATTACTTCTCCCTCAGGCTCTCCTGAACGTGAGGGAATATCCGTAATAAGCACGCGGTCACGGGGCATAGCCCCCATCATGCACTTGCCGGGGATGAAATATTCCGTACCGTCCTCAGTTACAGCAAAGCCGAATGTGCGGCTGAGACGTGTAATCTCAGCGGCTTTGAATCCCATACGTGAGCAGAGAGCGACCTTCATACCCTTGCGGACGGTAACAACACCCTCGTCACGAAGCTCGGTGAAAGCCTGCACAAAATTTTCTCTGCCCGATTTCTTTGTACGGCATTTCGTTTCAAGCTCATTCAGGGGAATGAGCCTTTTTCCTGTATTGAGATAGGTTACAATTTTATTTTTATAGCTTTCAACTGTAACCTTATCCTTTGAATTCTTTTTATTTTTTTCTGCCATTTAATTTCTCCTTTTAATTAAAGCCATTAGCCGTTAGCCTTTAGCTTGATTACCAATAGCTAATGGTTACGCTAAAGGACGTAATAAAATTTGTAGGGGGCGGCGCCTTCGACGCCCCGTAAATCAGGCGAAATGCTTGATTTACTTTTTTGTGTAGGGATGACCATTGGTCAACCACAATTTCGTAACGAAATTCAGGGTTTTCAACAATCCGCCCCTGCAAAAATAATTATGCATTACGCATTAAGAATTAAGCATTAACAAAAAACCCCATGACGCAAAGTCACGGGGCGATTTCATTACTTTTCGGTAAAAATCGGGATAATATTAACTGCAAGTGTAACAATAAAGAGGATTATACCTGTTGTTTTTGTTATCTTTGCGAGAACTGCCTCACGGCTTCTGCCCTCATTTTTTCCGTAGAACGAATCTGAACTTGCACCTGTAAAAGCAGATGTCATACTGTCCTGAGACTTTGATTCCTGTGCGAGACACAGAATAATGATTGCGATACAAGCAACGAGGAGAACAGCTCCTCCGATAGTTTCAACAATACCCATGATTAACCTCCATAAAATTCATCAATATTCGTCAGCGATTGGCGCGCACCAAACCGCACTACATTCAATTAGCTTATTAATTATAACACATACCGCAGAATTTTGCAAGGGTTTTCCCGAAAAATCCCCGAAATTTTTTTTGCCATTTTTTGTGCATATGTTACAATTTCTCAGCATATATATAATCATGGAAATTTTTACCGCAAATAAACGGAGGATTTTATGAAGGACAAGAATATTTTATCACAAACGAAAACAAATCATTCAGTAATTATGGAAAACCGTCGTACAATGACTATTTCAGGAATCACCGACGTTGACAGCTTTGACGAAAAGGTAATATGCCTTTACACTCAGCTTGGAGAACTCACAATAAAGGGCAGGGAGCTGCACATTGATTCTATGAGCGTTGAAACAGGGGATATGGTCATAACAGGCGATATATGGTCGGCGGTATACGGCGACCGCGACAAAAAAAGCCCTGTTTCTGCCTTAGGGAGACTTTTCAGATGAACGTACCCGAAACCTTTTTCACCATAAGCGAGGAACTGAGGCTGTTTTTTCTCTCCTGTGCTGCAGGAGCAGTTTTCGGCGTTTACTATGACATATTCCGCACCCTGCGCCTTACCATTCCCCACCATAGCTTTTTCGTCTTTGCGGAAGATGTGATTTTTCTTGCTACATACGGCATATTCCTCTCGTCCTTTGCTTCTGCGGAGGCAAGGGGAGAACTGCGGGGCTATTACGTAATTGGCGGAATCATCGGTTTTACCCTGTACTTCTTTACTATAGGCAGATTTGTCATGAGATTCATGGGGAAAATTCTGTCCGTATCAAAAGGTACTTTAAACACGTTGCTCAAACCGGTGCTGAAATTATGGAGTAAAATTGTAGAAATCACCAAAAACGCTGTTAAATCAGCTAAAAATTCAGCTTCACCCTTGCAAAACAATGATGAAATGTAGTATAATAAATAGTGTATAATAGGTAGAAAGAATGTGAAAAAATGGCTGCGGAAAAACAGAATAAAAGCAAAAAAGATAACAAACAGAATCAGCAGAAAAAAGGTCTGTTCAACCGCGGACTTTCAAAGCTTGCGGCGGCAGCAGTAATAATCGGCTGTGTGGCTCTTGTGATATCCACAGAAACCGATTGCAGCAATAAAGAAGCAGAGCTTGATGCAATTCAAGCTCAGATTGACGCGTATAAAATAGAAAACGCGGAGCTCCAGCGCACTCTTGAAAGCGACGATTTTTCCGCATATATGGAGCGTATTGCCCTCGAAGAAAGAGGCTATGCGTACCCCGATGAACGAAGATTCTACGATACCTCACGTGATTGACAGCACAGATTGGCAGAGACAGGAACAAAAGAATAATATTTAAGGATAATATTTTTAAGGAGTAAAAAATACATATGCAGCTTGAAATCGGAAAAATCTACACAGGCAAAGTAAAGGGAATTGCGCAGTATGGCGCTTTCGTCGATATCGACGGCGGCGGATCGGGTATGGTTCATATTTCCGAAATTTCCAATACCTTTGTAAACGCTATCCGCGACCACCTAACAGAAGGACAGGAAGTAAAGGTAAAGGTTATCGGAATCAACGAACAGGGCAAGGTGAGTCTCTCAATCAAAAAAGCTGAAACTGCCGAAGATTCCGCAAATCCTGAAAAAAAGCATTTCAAGAAGGAGCGCAAATTCAACAAGCCCAATATCTACGAGCCCAAGAAGTCAATTCCCCAGTCGGAAATGACATTTGATGATATGCTTGCACACTTCAAGCAGTCCAGCGAGGAACGCATAGGCGACCTCAAACGCAGTACCGACAGAAAGAATGGTACAAGAAGAAAATAAACAACATTTCCCCTTAATGTTTTTAAGGGGATTTTCTGTGCATTTCGACGTATTTTGACAGTTAAATTTGTATTTATCAGCATATTCTATTGACATAGTTTTCCGCATTTGTTATAATAAATGTATATGTAAACGAATAAAGGAGCTTTCATGCTCCGAGGACTTTTTTAAATATATTATGAAAAGAGACAAATTCAAACGACTTATATCCCTTGTGCTTGCGTTCTTCCTTGTGATGATACTGACCGCAGGCTTCGGTATCGTGTGGTATACCTACTACAGCGATACAATTGTACTCCCCTATTACCGACGGGGAAACTGGGTGCTGATTGGCATATACTGTATGCTTGTATGGGTATTTTTCAAGGCATACGGCGGCTTCAAGCTGGGATATCTGAAAAAGACGGATATGCTTTATTCACAGCTTATATCAATTGCCTGTGTGGATTTCGTATCCTACTTCCTTATAAGCCTTATCGGACGGCATTTTCTTGCAGTTTATCCCATGCTTATCCTCACATTTGCGGATTTCGGCTTTATATCCCTGTGGACGCTTCTGACAGATAAGATATATTTCCTGCTCTATCCGCCGAGAAAGCTTATAATACTTTACGGCAGCCGTCAGGCAGCTTCTCTGGTGCTGAAAATGAGCCAGAGAGTTGATAAGTATATGATATGCGAATCCATAAGCATAAACGAGGATTCCGAAAAAATCCGCGAACTTATTCTCAGATACGAGGGAATTATTATATGCGATATCCCCGCAGAGCTTCGCAATGATTATGTGAAATTCTGCTACGAAAACTCAATACGTGCGTATATCGCCCCTAAAATCTCCGATATTATCATAAGAGGCGCTGACGATATACGTCTTTTCGATACCCCCCTGCTTCTCAGCAGAAACTATGGTCTTGATTTCGAACAGAGGCTTTTAAAGCGTATTTTCGATATTATTTTCTCGCTTATTGTAATAATACTCCTTTCCCCTGTCATGCTTGTTTCTGCAATCGCCGTAAAGCTTTACGACGGAGGACCTGTACTTTACAAACAGAAACGTCTTACCATTGACGGAAAGGAATTTTACATCTACAAATTCCGCAGTATGATTACAGACGCAGAAAAATCCGGTGGATTCCAGCTTGCCGCCGATGACGACCCTCGTATAACTCCCGTGGGAAAAATCCTGCGCAAAATACGTATGGATGAGCTCCCGCAGCTTTTCAACATTCTCAAGGGAGAAATGTCAGTAGTTGGACCGCGCCCCGAGCGCCCCGAATTTACGGAGCTTTACAAAAAGGAAATGCCAGAATTCACTTTCAGACTTAAAGTGAAAGCAGGTCTTACAGGCTACGCGCAGGTTACGGGAGCATACGACACATCCCCCTACGACAAGCTGAAAATGGATATGATGTACATTGAGAATTACTCATTCAGACTTGATTTGCAGATAATTCTCATGACAATAAAAACCATGCTTTTTCCGCCGAAATCCAACGCACAGGAAAGCCTTGGAATTCTGACAGCAAAAGCTACCCCACCAACGACACATAATGAGATGACGCAATCTCAGGAAAAAGAGGATTAATATGAAGATTACAGCAGTTATTATGGCAGGAGGCAAGGGTGAAAGATTCTGGCCGAAAAGCCGTATATCCCTCCCGAAACAGTTCCTTTCCCTCACATCAGACGGAGAAACAATGATTCAGAAAACAGTGAAAAGACTTCTCCCACTGGTTGCCGCGGAGGATATATATATATCCACCAATGAGATGTACCGTCATCTTGCAGAGGAACAGCTCCCCGATATACCAAAAGAAAACATACTCTGCGAGCCTGCTCCGAGAAATACAGCTCCGTGTATAGCTTTTTCTGCGGCTGTAATCGGCAGAAAATACGATGACGCAGTTATGATGGTTCTCCCCTCTGACCACCTTATCGGAATCGAGGATATATACATCAACACGCTGAAAAAGGCTGTTTCCGTGGCTGAAAGCGGCAATAATCTTGTAACTGTTGGCATAACTCCCACATATGCGGAAACAGGCTATGGCTATATCAATTTCGGCAATGAGGCAGGGGACGCTTACGAGGTTGAGCGTTTCGTGGAAAAGCCCGACCTTGAAACTGCCGAAAAATATCTTGCTTCGGGAAAATATCTCTGGAACAGCGGTATGTTTATCTGGAAGATTTCATCCATTATGAGCAATATTGAAAAGTTCATGCCCGAGGTATACAGCGGCGCAGTTAAAATAGGCGAGGCTTTCGGCACTCCCGATTTCAATGAAGTCCTTGAAAGAGAGTTTACAGCCATGCCAAGCGAATCCGTGGATTTCGGAATCATGGAAAAGGCTGAGAATATCTATACTATCCCCGGCAGCTTCGGTTGGGACGACGTAGGCAGCTGGCTTGCTGTTGAGCGTATCAACGATACTGACAATGACAACAACTACACTGAGGGAAATGTATGCTTTACAGACATAAAGAATACAACAGTATGCGGCGGAAAAAGACTTGTTGCCGCTGTAGGTGTTGAGGATATAATCATCGTGGACACAGACGACGCAGTCCTTGTGTGCTCCAAGAACAGCACTCAGGACGTTAAGAAAATCATCGCCCAGCTTAAAGAACAGGGCAAAAATAATTTGTTATAACAGAAAGGCTTATTTATGAGAAATGCACTTATTACAGGAATCACAGGTCAGGACGGCTCTTATCTTGCAGAGCTCCTTCTCGAAAAAGGCTACAACGTATACGGAATCTGGCGCAGAAAGGCTACAGTAGACTACGGCAATATCGCGCATTTAAAGGATAAAATCACTCTTATTTACGCAGATATGACAGACCCCATATCACTTATCACAGCTATGAAGATTTCACAGGCTGACGAGGTTTATAACCTTGCGGCGCAGTCCTTTGTTTCTACAAGCTGGGATACTCCCATAGGTACAGCAGATATCAACGCTATAGGCGTTACAAATATGCTGGAGGCTATACGCATTGTGAAGCCCGAAGCCCGTTTCTATCAGGCTTCTACATCTGAAATGTTCGGTCTTGTACAGGAAACTCCCCAGAAAGAGACAACTCCCTTTTACCCCAGAAGTCCATATGGAGTTGCAAAGCTTTACGGTCACTGGATTACAAAGAATTACCGCGAAAGCTACAATATGTTTGCCTGCTCAGGTATACTTTTCAACCACGAAAGCGAAAGACGCGGACTTGAATTTGTTACAAGAAAAATTACAGATGCCGCTGTCCGTATAAGCCTTGGCTTGCAGGAGTGTGTGGAGCTTGGAAATCTCGACGCAAAACGCGATTGGGGACATTCCAAGGATTATGTCCGCGCTATGTGGCTCATGCTCCAGCAGGATACCCCCGACGATTACGTTATTGCTACAAACGAGACAAGAACAGTCCGTGAATTTGCTGAAATTGCTTTCCGCTGCGCAGGAATCGACGTAGAATGGCAGGGTACAGGAGTTGAAGAAATCGGCATAAACAAGGCAAACGGAAAAACGGTTGTAAAGGTAAACAAGAATTTCTTCCGTCCCGCCGAGGTTGATATCCTCTTAGGAAATCCTGCAAAGGCAGAGGAAAAACTTGGCTGGAAGCGCGAAATAAGCTTTGCACAGCTTGTTGAGCGTATGGTTAAAAATGACCTTGAACTCGTGAAAAAAGAGTTAAAATAAAGGGAATACCTAAAGATAAGGAATGAAAAAAGCATGAAAAACGGAATTTTAAGATCTGTAAAGGGCGGCTATAAAAAAATGGACGTTCTTACAAAGCTTGATGCATATATGGCACTTATGGCTAAAATCCAGAATGGCATAACTCCAGCAGAGGGAAAAGAGGAACTGTTAAAAATCAGACAGATGCCTCTTGAAACGGAGAACGAGGAGCAGGAGGGCTTTGCAAAGAACGACACCGACGCTTACTTCAACCAGATGGAACTCAGAATTGTTGAATTTTTCAGAAAATAGGGCAACACCGCACAGAGCTTGTGCGAAAGATGCGTAGTCAGATTTTTCGTCAGATTGTATAGAAATTCCGCAGGCATACTGTCGTATGTCAAGGGATTTCTGTGCAAGATGACGGAAAATATGCAAGCAGATTTCGTGCAAAATCGTCAGGTGTGCTTTGTGCGGTGTTGCCATAGGAGGAAAAATAAATGCCGGATATATTAAGAAGTGAAAAGGGCGGCTACGATAAATCACAAGCCCTTATGAAAATTCAGGCGTACTACCTGCTTCTCATGACAATCGAAAACGGTATGTCATATGATGAAGCAATGAACGAGCTTGAAAGGCTCAGAGCAATGCCTATAAATACAGTAAAATCAGGCGGTTTCTTCAGCAAAACCGGATTTTCAAGAGAAGATACCGACGCATACATTGCAAAATTGGAAAATCAAATTATTGACGCATTAAAATAGGGTGATAAACAAATGAAAATTTCATTCGACGCGGTGCCGATTATAAACGGCGGAATGACAGGAATCGGCTGGTGCGAGGTAGGTCAGACCATGGCTATGGCAAGACTTCACCCCGAGGATAACTTCTACTATAGCTTTTTTTCACGCAAAGACGACCACATAAAGCTTGAAAAGCTTGCACCATTCTCCAAGGATATCGGAGCACATATCGGGCATTTTTCAGGACTTGCATACCGCACCGCAAGCCTTGTTCTGCCTATACCATACAAATGGTTTTTCGGCAAGGAAATGGATATCACTCATTTTTTCAACTACATCGCACCGCCCGGAGTTCACGGAAAGACAGTAATCACCGTACACGATATGGTGTATAAATCTTTCCCCGAAACCGTCCGCGGACGCACAAAGAAAATGCTTGACACAGGTCTTGCTCCCTCTATGAAAAGGGCAGATATCATTGTAACCGATTCTGAATTTTCCAGAACGGAGATAATAAAGTATTTTCCGCAGCACGAGGCTAAAATCCGCGTTGTGCCCTGCGGTGTTGACTTAGAAAAATTCAAGCCCTGTGATACCCCAGAGCGTATCCCCGAGGTTAAAAAAAGCCTTGGAATCGAAGGTGAATACTTCCTGTATCTCGGCACAATCGAGCCGCGAAAGAATCTGGAAAGGCTCATAAACGCATATAACATCTTCTGTCAGCGCGAAAAGGACGCTCCAAAGCTTGTCCTTGCAGGCGGCAAAGGCTGGCTTTACGACAGCATTTTCCAGCGTGTTACAGACCTGAAGCTGACGGATAAAGTTATATTCACACAGTACATTCCCTCAGAGGATATGAATCCCCTTATGTGCGGCGCACTGGCATTTGTTTTCCCCTCGATTTACGAGGGATTCGGTATGCCGCCCCTTGAAGCAATGGCATGCGGAGTTCCCGTACTTGCCTCAAATGCCGCTTCGCTTCCCGAAGTTACAGGGGACTGCGCTGTTTCCTGCGACCCATACTCCGAGGAGGACATAGCAGAGGGACTTCACAAACTTTACAGCGATTCCGCACTGAGAGCCGATTTAAGCCGCCGAGGTCTTGAACGGGCAAAAACTCTCACATGGGATAACTCCG
Source organism: Ruminococcus sp. (assembly GCA_017521805.1). Lineage (GTDB taxonomy): Bacteria > Bacillota > Clostridia > Oscillospirales > Ruminococcaceae > Ruminococcus. Next base: position 13,358 of record JAFXDK010000088.1, read on the forward strand.
CAGAAATCCTCTACAGCGTCTACAAGGAACTTATGAAATGAAGAAACTGAAAGTACTGGAAGTCAACAAAGCGTATTTTCCGCATATTGGCGGAATTGAAACACTTGTAAAGCAGTATTCCGAAGAACTGGGACAATTCGGCGCTCAGGTGCGCACTCTTGTATGCCGTGACGGAAAAGGCGGCACAATAAGGGAAAAAGTCAACGGCGTACCCGTTATCCGCGCAGGAAGTATGGGAACATATTTTTCCTGTCCCCTGTCCCTGCATTTTATAAGAGAATTTCGCAGAATGGCTAAAAAAGCAGATGTTATCCATATACATCTGCCCTTTCCCCTTGCGGATTTGGCACTGCTTTTGTCGGGATACAAGGGGAAAGTTGCAGTTTCATGGCACAGCGATATCGTAAAGCAGAAAAAACTGCTGTTTTTCTATAAGCCGCTGCTGAAATATCTGCTGAACCGCGCAGATATGATATTCACCGCAACTGAGGGGCATATAAACGGCTCTGATTTTCTCCCTGAATATCGCGAAAAATGCCGCATACTCCCCTATGGTATAACCGTTGAGGATTATCTTGAAATCGAAAGAAAACCTGTCCTCACGGAGAAACTTACGGATAAAAACAGCGTTAAAATATTTTTCACAGGACGGCTTGTGTACTATAAAGGTGTGGACGTTCTACTGAAAGCATTTTCAAAAGTCAAAAACTGCGAGCTTTTCATTGCAGGCACAGGTGAGCTTGAAGCCTCCCTGAAAGCCTACGCGGAATCCCATAATCTTTCGGATAAGGTGCATTTTCTCGGATTCCTCCCCGACGACGAGCTGAAACAGGCATACGCAGACTGCGATATATTCGTATTGCCCTCAGTGGCAAAAAGCGAAGCATTTGGCATAGTCCAGCTTGAAGCCATGGTTTACGGGAAGCCTGTTATAAATACATCTCTGCCCTCGGGAGTACCATATGTAAGCATTGACGGCGAAACGGGACTGACTGTCCCCCCCTCTGATGCAAAGGCTCTTGCAAAGGCAATAACCCGACTTGCAGAAGATAAAACGCTCCGCGGAAAACTGGGAAAAAATGCGGCTGTCCGTGTACGCGGAAGCTTCAACGAAAAGGACGTAATCCGCAGACTTTACGACTATCTTGCAAAGGAGGCGGCAGAATGAAAGCTCTTATAATCGGCGGCGGAGGATTTGTAGGCGGATATCTCATAGATGAACTCAACGCTAACGGCTACGAAGTCCACGCAACCTGCCTTGAAAACGAAACAATTGAGGGCAAATGTGCCGCGCACACTCTCGATATACTGAAAAAAGACGATATATCCGCAATTCTCAGCAATATAAAGCCTGATATCGTCTTTCACCTTGCCGCACAGAGCTCAGTTGCACTGTCGTGGAAAAAACCACAGCTTACAGCGGAGATAAACGTTATCGGCTCAATAAATCTCTTTGAGGCAGTCCGCGAATACAGCGGAAAAGTGCGGCTTATTGTTATCGGCTCAGGAGAGGAATACGGCTATATTGCTCCGAATTCCTGCCCCTTAAAAGAAACTGAGCCCCTGCACCCCGGCAATATCTACGCTGCAACAAAGGCTTGTCAGGAAATGACAGCGGAGATATACGCCCGCGCCTATAAGCTTGATATGGTTATGGTGCGAGCTTTCAACCACTCAGGTCCAAAACAGGACAGCATATTTGTAATATCCGATTTCTGCCGACAGATTGCAGAAATTGAAAAGGGCAGAAAATCCCCTGTAATATCCGTGGGAAATCTCACAGCAATGCGTGATTTCACCGATGTCCGTGATATCGTCCGCGGCTATCGCTTACTTGGAGAAAAGGGCATAAGCGGACAGATATACAACATAGGCAGAGGAAAAGCCGTGAGTATACAGTATATTCTCGATACAGCGCTTAGCCTGTCAACAGCAGAAATAGCGGTTGAACGGGACGAAAAGCGCATGAGAGCCGCAGATATCCCCGTAATTGAACCCGATATCACGAAAATACATGGTGATACAGGCTGGAAAGCTGAAATCACCGTTGAGCAGACAATAGAAGATACCCTTAATTATTGGCGGAAAAGGAGCTGAATTATATGGATATGAAGCTTACAAAAGATAAAATGCGAACCTTTGGCGGACACGAGAAAATAGGCGTATTCAACGCAGGCGATAAGCTTACGGAATTCGGCGAGAAGCAGAACAATGCCAACGAAGTCCTTGCCGCAAATATAAACGACCTTATAAAGCGGATATGTGCACTGGAGGATAAGGCTTTAAAGCATGAGGAAATCATGAAAACTCTTGCAAATGAGCTCAACGGCTTCAAAAGGGAGCTTGACCGTTTAAGGCTGTCAGAAAAGCTCAATTCAGGAGCAATTGAACGTCTTGACAAGGCTATAAATCTGATTAACAACGGTGAATAATCCATAATATAATTTGTAGGGGCTGCCTTTGGCAGTCCGCTGATGAAATATCAGTTAATGAATTGATAGCAATTAACAGCTGAAATAAAAAAATATCTTGACATTTACAGCATTTTGATGTATTATTATAAGGGGTTCTATAAAAACCGGAACACGAGCGAAATTTCGTAAATGACAAATATCAGTTACAAGGCGACAAACCGCTGTAATACTTGATGTATTGCAAGGTTTGTCAACGCAGTAAATGATTTTTGACATAGAAAGTTCGCCGTGAGGGAGGTTTTTAGAGGTTCCCATATATCAACAAACAGCTAAAGACACCAACGGAAACGCTGACAAACGGCTGTTTCCGTTTTATTTTTTTATGAAAGAAAGGTGATGTAATGGATAATCTTTCAGAAAAGCTTATGGAAGAACTCGAAAACCACACTGCGTTTACCATACCAATTTTCGGAGGTATACCCGTCCCCGATTCCTGTGCTGTATCGTGGATAATCATTGCAGTGGTGGTACTGCTTTCAATTATCCTGACGCATAATATGAAAAAAGTACCGCAGGGAAAGCAATGTCTGCTTGAAATCGGCATAACGTGGATGAACGACTTTTTCCTTGATACTCTCGGGCCACACGGAAAAAAGTATCTGCCAATACTGGAAACATTCATGATATACATAGGATTTTCCAATCTTATCGGCTTATTCGGCTTTGTACCGCCAACCAAGGATATCAACGTAACAGTAGCCCTTGCAGTTATGGCATCCATATTGATACAGGTTGCAGGCTTCAAGGAAAAGGGCGGAAAAAAATGGGCAAAGGGATTTTTAGAGCCAATGCCGGCAATGCTTCCAATGAATCTGCTGGAGCTTGTAACCCGTCCCCTTTCAATGAGTATGCGACTTTTCGGCAATGTTTTAGGCGCATTTGTTGTAATGGAGCTTATAAAGATATGCATACCGGGAGGTATACCCGTGCCGTTCAGCCTTTATTTTGACATATTCGACGGCGCAATTCAGGCATATGTATTTGTATTCCTCACATCTCTCTTTATGGCAGAAGCTATTGAGGAATAGGAATACGGACAATCTGTAGGGGCGGCTATTATCCGCCAGAAACAACGAACACTTGTATTCGGACTGCCAAAGGCAGCCCCTACAAAATAAATTTATTTTGCACAGCGTAGGGGCCGCCTTCGGCGGTTCGCAGTCTGCAAAAAATATGATGTAGGGACACGGCGTGCCGCGTCCGTTATACAATATGCCATTTTCAAACAATTCAGGCGAAAATCCGCCGCAAATCAAATCAAAAGAATTAAATCTTGGAGGTATTTATTATGGGATTAGTTGCTATTGGTGCTGCTATTGCAGTTCTCACAGGTGCAGGCGCAGGAGTTGGTATCGGTATTGCCACAGCAAAGGCTGCAGAGGCTATCGCCCGTCAGCCCGAAGCTAAAAAGGATATCAGAAGTGCAATGCTTCTCGGATGTGTACTTGCAGAGGCTACAGCTATTTACGGCTTTGTTATTGCACTCCTTATCATTGTTATGCTTGGCAAGTAAGACGGAGGATTTCCAATGCTTAAATTTGAATTCTGGAATATTTTCTGGACGGTATTCAACGTACTTCTGCTTTTTGTACTGCTCAGAATATTCCTGTTTAAACCTATCAACAAAATGCTGGATGACCGCACCCAAGCAATTCAAAAGGACTACGACGACGCTGAACGCGCACGCAGGGAAGCCGAGGAGCTGAAAGCTCAGTACGACACTTCTATCAGCGAGGCTAAGGAGGAAGCTGCAAAGATACTCCGCACCGCCCATGAAGAAGCCGAAAACGAGCGTGAGGCAATTATCCGCAAATCCCACGAGGAAGCGGAAAATATCGTTGCCGCCGCAAGTGAAACTATTGAAAACGAGCGCAAGCGCGTAATCCGTCAGGCACATTCCGAAATCGCAGACCTTGCTGTTGAAGCGGCTTCAAAAATTGTAGGCGCAAATCTGGACGACGAAAAGAACCGTAAGCTTGTTGATGAGTTCCTTTCCGCAGAGGAGGCTGACCGCAGATGAAAGATACAGCCAAAGAATTTCTCAACGAGTTGGTGCGGCTGAATATTCCGCGAGAGGATATCGAAACCGCCAAGGGCATATTTGCCGCCTGTCCCGATGTAAAGGACACATTGGCAAATCCCCTTATAACCTTTGACGAAAAGCGAATCGCCATAAAGCAGATTTTCCCCAAATCCCTTGAACGTCCCATGGCAAATGCCGCAAAATCGGGAGTTATCGAGGATTTAGACGAAATATTTGAAGCATATCAGGATATACTCCTTGAAAAACAGAAAAGCATCAAGGCAGTTGTCCGCTATGTCACACCTCTGACGGAAAATCAGCAGGCGGAGCTTCGCCGCTTCATCAAGGAAAAATTCACCAAAGAAGACGTAGACATCGAATACAAACACGACCCCGATATTATCGGCGGCTTTATCCTCAGCGCAGGAGATGTGGAATTCGACCGCAGCTACCGCACAAGTCTCCGTTCAATCCGTGAATCCCTGAAACAGAAAGCAAATGAAAGCGTAACAATAAGCGGAAAGGATTTCAAATCAAAGGATATAATATCCGTTCTCAAAACAGAGATAAAGGATTTTGAAGTCCGTTCAGGCGCGTCCGAAACAGGCTTTATTATCCGTCTCGGCGATGGTATCGCCCGTGTCCGCGGCATGAGCGGAGTTATGTACGGCGAGCTTGTGGAATTTGAAACAGGTGTACGCGGTATTGTCCAGAATATCGAGGATAATTCTGTGGGAATCGTACTTCTTGGCGACGACTACGGACTTACCGAGGGCTCAACAGTAGTACGCACCTGCAAGCGCGCAGGAATCGGCGTAAGCGACGAGCTTTTAGGCAGAGTTGTAGACGCTCTGGGCTCAGCAATCGACGGACAGGGACAGATACACGCGGAGGACTACTTCCCCATTGAGCGTGAAGCCCCCGGTGTTATCGAGCGCAAGCCCGTAAACGTCCCCTTGCAGACAGGCATACTTTCCATTGATTCCATGTTCCCTATCGGCAGAGGACAGCGTGAGCTGATTATCGGCGACAGACAGACAGGCAAGACTTCAATTGCCATAGATACAATAATCAACCAGAAAGGGCAGGACGTTATCTGCATTTATGCAGCTATCGGTCAGAAATCCTCAACAGTTGCACAGGTTGTAAATACCCTTAAAAAGTACGGCGCAATGGATTATTCCGTAGTTGTAACAGCATCGGCTTCTGAGCCTGCGCCTTTCCAGTATATCTGCCCTTATTCCGCCACAGCAATTGCTGAATACTTCATGTCAAAGGGCAAAGACGTACTTATCATATACGACGACCTTTCAAAGCATGCCGTTGCATATCGTGCAATGTCCCTGCTGCTGCATCGTCCCCCGGGACGTGAAGCATACCCCGGAGACGTTTTCTATCTCCATTCGAGACTGCTTGAGCGTTCAAGCCGACTTGATGATGAACACGGCGGCGGCTCACTTACAGCACTGCCGATTATAGAAACTCTTGCAGGCGATATTTCGGCATATATCCCCACAAATGTAATATCAATCACCGACGGACAGATTTTCCTTGAAAGCGAACTTTTCAATTCAGGACAGCGTCCTGCGGTAAACTATGGATTATCCGTATCCCGTGTAGGCGGTGCAGCGCAGACAAAGGCAATGAAAAAGGCGGCAGGAAATCTCCGTATCGACCTTGCACAATTCAAGGAAATGGAGATATTCACCCAGTTTTCATCGGAGCTTGACCCTGCAACATCGGAGCTTCTTGCCCACGGTCATATGCTGACGGAAATGCTGAAACAGCCCTTGTACAATCCCCGTCCCCACTATGAGCAGGTTATACTGCTGTATGCCGCCCAGCACGGACTTTTCAAGCACGTTACACCAAAGGAGCTTAAAGAGTACATCTCCGAGCTGATGAGCTATATCAACAGCTACGGACAGGATATTATTGCAGAAATCGAAGAAAACCGCGTACTCACCGACGACCTTATGGAGCGTATCGAGCGCATAGTCACAGCATTTGAGGAATAAGGTGATTATATGCCGAATATAAGAGAAATCCACGAGAGGATTGAAAGTATAAAGCAGATTTTAAAAATCACAAATGCTATGTATCTCATATCCTCCTCAAAGCTTAAAAAGGCGCGAAAAGCCCTTGATTCCACCGAACCGTATTTCTACAAGCTGCAGGATACAATTGAAAGCGTTCTTGAGCACACTCCTCATATGAGACAGATGTACTTTGACAGGCGATTGAATATCCCCGAGGATAAGCGGAAAAAGGGATATATCGTCATTACAGGGGATAAGGGCTTATGCGGAAGCTACAACCACAATATACTGAAATACACAGAAGAAAGACTGGATGCCGCCGCAGACCTCAATAACTGCTATCTCTTTGTCATGGGGCAGGTAGGCAGACTTCACTTTCAGCGCAGAATAAAATCGGGAAAGCAGGCATATGTTGACGGAGAATTCCTCTATACAACCCAGAATCCCACCCTTTACCGCGCCGCAGAAATTGCGGATATAGTCCTTGAAAAGTTCAAGAAAAAGGAGCTTGACGAGGTGTGGGTGCTCTACACGGATATGGTAACATCAAACGTGCAGGAGACCCGAACAGTACAGCTTCTCCCCTTTGAGCGCAGACATTTCGGCAAAGCAGAGGACGGTACACTGAAAAAGCTTCCAAAAGCGTCATTTGTGCCCTCTCCCGAAAAGGTTATGGACTATCTCATTCCCCAGTACGCAAAGGGCATAATTTACGGCGCAATGGTTGAGGCTTTCTGCTGTGAACAGCATTCGCGCATGACGGCTATGGATGCCGCCACCACAAGCGCAAAAGATATGATACACGACCTCTCACTTATGTACAACCGCGCAAGACAAGCGGCAATCACTCAGGAAATCACCGAGGTATGCGGCGGCGCATCTAAGGTACAGGAGGAATAACGAAAAGAGGTGTTTTCATTTTAAATGGAAAAAGGAAGAATAACGCAGGTTATCGGACCTGTTATTGATGTGGAGTTTCCCTCAGGAAAGCTCCCTATGATAAAGGACGCTCTTTCCGTTACAGTTGACGGAAAACAGCGTATTATGGAGGTTGCACAGCATATGGGCAACCGCACCGTCCGCTGTATCATGCTTGCCTCCAGCGAGGGACTGAGCAAGAATACAGAAGTCACAGCTACAGGAGCATGTATCAAAGTTCCCGTAGGCGAAAAAACTCTGGGACGTATGTTCAACGTTCTGGGCGAGCCTATCGATAAAAAGGGCGATGTTGAAGCCTCTGAAATGTGGGAGATACACCGCAAAGCCCCGACATTTCAGGAGCAGAGCCCCGTTGTTGAGATTCTGGAAACGGGCATAAAGGTAATCGACCTTATAGCACCCTACGCAAAGGGCGGTAAAATCGGACTTTTCGGCGGTGCAGGCGTAGGAAAAACCGTACTTATACAGGAGCTTATCCGCAATATCGCCACAGAACACGGCGGATACTCTATCTTCACAGGAGTCGGCGAGCGTTCCCGAGAGGGAAACGACCTGTGGAACGAAATGCAGGAATCGGGAGTTATAAACAAGACAGCTCTCGTTTTCGGTCAGATGAACGAGCCTCCGGGCTCACGTATGCGTGTTGCGCAGACAGGGCTTACCATGGCGGAATACTTCCGCGACCGTGAGCATAAGGACGTTCTGCTTTTCATCGACAATATTTTCAGATACGTGCAGGCAGGCTCAGAGGTATCAGCTTTATTGGGACGTATGCCCTCCGCTGTTGGATATCAACCCACCCTTGCCACAGAAGTGGGAGAATTGCAGGAGCGTATCACATCTACGAAAAACGGCTCTATTACGTCAGTTCAGGCGGTATACGTGCCAGCTGACGACCTGACAGACCCTGCCCCTGCCATTACCTTTGCGCATCTTGACGCAACAACGGTTCTTTCAAGAAAAATCGTTGAGCAGGGTATATATCCCGCTGTTGACCCCCTTGAATCCAACTCCCGAATCCTCGAACCCGAAGTTGTGGGCGAGGAGCATTATTACGTTGCAAGACGTACACTGGAGCTGCTCCAGAAGTACAAGGAATTGCAGGATATTATTGCAATTCTTGGCATGGAGGAGCTTGACGAGGAGGATAAACTGGCGGTATACCGCGCAAGAAAAATTCAGAAATTCCTTTCACAGCCCTTCAACGTTGCAGAAAATTTCACAGGTCTTAAAGGCAAATATGTACCAATTAAGGATACTATACAGGGATTTAAGGCGATTATCGAGGGCGATATGGACAATATTCCCGAAGCCGCATTCCTTATGGCAGGCACTATTGATGATGTTCTTGCCAAGGCTAAGGAAATCGAAAACGGTATGTAATCATGGCAAAGACATTTTATCTTGAAATAATTACCTCAAACCGCGTATTTTTTCAGGGCGACTGCGAGCATCTCGTAATAACCGCCATAGACGGACATATGGGCATACTTGCAGGCCATGAGCCCCTTGTAACGTCACTCCCCACAGGAGAGCTGAAATATATGGTTGAGGGCGAATGGAAATATGCCGCCATATCAGAGGGATTTATCGAAGTTCTCCCCGACAGAGCCGTAATTCTTGCGGATTCCTGCGAGCTTCCCGAGGAAATCGACATAAAGCGCGCCGAGGAAGCAAGGGAACGTGCCGAGGAAATGCTCCGACAGCAGCAGAGTATCCGCGAATACTACGAAACACAAGCGGCACTTAACCGCGCCATGAACAGACTTAAAATATCCCAGAAACATTTTAAGTAGCTAAATATTGGCACTCTCTGTTGATATCACCAAAAATACAGTGCTCAAATTGTGCAAAATTTCAAAATATGCCCATTTACAATGTATATGCTTGACTTTTACTGTGAAATATTGTAAAATAATAGTAATTGTCACAGACAAAAATCAAGGGAAATTTTTTCCCGAACAGGAGGCAAAAGACGTGAAAAAGATTCACAAATCCACTTTCTTCATTGTCGTTGCTATTATTGCGTTATTCGCAGTCTCCACAATCACAGGATTCGATTACTTCTACGGCGATAACAAGACTACCGTCGTAAAGGGCGTTGACGATATCCGTCTTGGTATTGATATACAGGGCGGCGTTGACGTAACATTCGCTCCTTCAGGAGACTACGACGCTACCGATGATCAGCTTGACTCTGCTACTGAGATTATCAAAACCCGTCTCAGTTCACTCGGTATCAACGACAACGAAATTTACAGCGACACCAAATCAGACCGTATTATCGTACGTTTTCCATGGCAGGCAGGCGAAAGCGAATATGATGCAGAAGCCGCTGTTAAGGAGCTTGGCGAAATGGCTGAGCTGACTTTCCGCCGCGGAAGTGACTACGATACCGACGAGGAGGGAAATATCACCCCTACAGGCGAAATCGTTCTTACAGGTGCCGATATCGCAAACGCTGATTATGGCTATTTCCCCGATGATAACGGCAGCTATGAATGGGTGGTAACCCTTGACCTCAACACAACAGGCAAGGACGCTTTCGCAGCTGCTACTGCTGAGCTTGCAGGCACAGGTACTCCCATTTCCATCTGGATGGATAACACCATGATATCCGCTCCTAATGTAAACGAGGCTATTACAGGCGGCGAAGCTCAGATTACAGGTGATTTCGACGAAAACTCATCCAAGAAGCTTGCAAACCAGATTAATTCAGGCGCACTTCCTTTCAAAATGGAGACAACAAGCTTCAAGACAATCTCATCAACTATGGGTGAGGGTTCTCTCGACGCTATTATCCTTGCCGCATTAATCGCATTTGTTTTCATTGCGATATATATGATTGTACTCTATAAAGTACCCGGCGTTGTAGCTATCATTGGTATCATCGGACAGATTGCCGCAACTCTTGCAGCTGTAACAGGCTGGTTCGGCTTTATGCCCGGTTCAACTCTTACAATTCCCGGTATTGCGGGTATTATCCTTGCTGTAGGTATGGGTGTTGACGCTAACATCATCACAGGTGAGCGTATCAAGGAGGAGATCCGTTCAGGAAAATCTCTGGAATCCGCTATCCGCGTGGCTTACAAGCGTGCATTCTCCGCTATCCTTGACGGTAACATCACTAACGTTCTTATCGCAATTATTCTTATGGGTGCTTTCGGAGTTCCTACAAGCTTCTTCTCAAAGATTCTCAACAAAACAGTATTCTTCATGTTCGGTGCAACAACTGAGGGTGTTGTATACTCCTTCGGCTTCACACTCCTTGTAGGTGTTATATGTAACTTTATCTTCGGCGTATTCGCTTCAAGAATCATGGTTACATCACTTTCCAAGTTCAAGGGTCTCCAGAACAGAAAGCTTTATGGAGGTGATGTCAAGTGAGTAAGAAAAAGAAACAGGTAGCTGCTGCAGCTGCTCCGGATTGCAAAATCTACAACTTCTGCGGAAAGAAAAGAATGATTCTTGCAATCGTTATATGCGTTGTTGTTGCTCTCCTTGCAGGCATCCTCATCAGAGGCGTTGACCTTGCTATCGAGTTCAAGGGCGGTACAATGCTCACCTACTCATATGAGGGTGACCTCGATACAAACGGCGTAAAATCAGCCGCTGAGGAGATTGTAAATACTCCCGTTACTATCCGTACAGGTGAAAGCCTTGAGGGTAACGGACATCAGATAACACTTTCCTTTACATCTGAGGAAGGACTTAACGCAGACAAGCAGTATGAGCTTACAAATGCTCTTAACACAAAGTATCCCGACAATAAGCTTGCGCTTTTCGATTCAAACGACGTAAGCCCTGCTTCAGGACGCGAATTCCTGCTGAAATGTCTGCTTGCAATGGTTGTTGCGGCTATACTCATCATCATCTACATCGCTATCCGATTCCAGAAAATCGGTGGCTGGTCTGCCGGTGTATGCTCAATATTCGCACTTTGCCACGACCTTATGGCTGCACTTGCGGCTTCAATCCTTTTCGGATTTGAGTTCAATGCAAATATCGTTGCGGTAATTCTTACAATTCTCGGTTATTCTATCAATAACACAATCGTTATCTATGACAGAATCAGAGAGAACAAGACACTTTATCCCAACGCTACACTGAATGAGCTTATCAACATGGGATGTTCACAGTCTCTTACACGTTCAATCAGAACATCTATTACAACAATCGGTACAATGATTATCGTATCAATCGTTGTATTTGTAAGCGGCTATACATCACTGCTCAGCTTCTCAGTTCCGCTTATCTTTGGTCTTATTTCAGGTACTTACTCATCACTCTTTGTTGCACCTGTAACATGGTCATGGCTGATGAATAAGAAAGCTGCTAAGAATTCCAAGTAAACTTAAAGGCAATCATCAAGAGTTAGGAATCATTATGGTTTCTATCTGAGTTTGTTAAAAACAGCACTTTTTAGGGGACGCTCTCACTTGCAGAGCGTCCCCTCTTTTCAAACAGTCCTATGGACTGTTTGAAAATTCCCCCCTTGCAGAGCGCTTGAACGCTATGTGGGACGCTGTCCCACACCCTGCCAGAGACTCTGTCTCTGGACTCTGCTAAAGGGCTTCGCCCTTTAGAATCCCAATCTAAAATCTTATTGACATAATCTCACATATATGCTATAATATTGAAGATAATAAGGATATAAACTGTATGTAACACTTCGAGGAAAGGATATTAATATGCCTGAAATAATCAATAAATTGAGAGATAATATTTTCAGACGCTTTATCGCCCATGATTACGCTGTTGCTATGCAGCTTGATACAGAGCGAAACAAGGTCATCTGCTGCGACTTCATCGTTGAAGCCGATACCTCTCCACAGGACGAATTCGAGCTTTTCAAGTATCTCTACAAAAACGGCAGGAAAAACTTTGAGCCTTACTATATAATCAATGATAAATGTGCCGCCTATGCCGAAATAAAGGCTGAATACGGTAATAATATAATCGAGTATTCCCCCGAAAAAATCGTGGAATTTGCGAATACCCTCAAAGAGCTTTTCAAAACAACAAAGTATATCTGCGGCGGATTTCAGGTGCTTCACTCTCTCCGCCTCGGAATAACAGAAGCTGTAAAAAGAAGCCCTTATGTGTATTCAATCTTCACTCAGCACGGTATTACTTTTTTCAAGGACGATTTCATTTCTCAGGCATCATACAGCTCATTCCTCTTTGATAAGCTTATGATAAGCAACGATTTCGAGAAAGAAATCTTTATTAATCGCGGCTGTTATGCAGAGGAAAATCTCATAAAGAACGGACTTTTCCGCTGGGATTTGCTCAGCGCTGACAATGCAGAATCGGAAAAATCAATTTTCATTTACTTCACACACAGAAGATATCTGAAAAATATCGAGGAATCTGAGCTTAAAAATACCGTTTATGTGAAAACTATTCTGGGACTTCTTGAAAATCCCCGATTCAAAAAATTCGTGGAGGATAACGGCTATACCCTTAAAATTGCTCTCCACCACAGCGTATTGCAGGCTTGCGGAAGCGGTCTTTTAGAGGGAGTGAAAATTCTGGAGGATGATGAAATCGCCGACGCTAAAAAGAAATCTGCTATACTCATCACCGATTATTCCTCTATGTGCTTTGAGATGTGGTTTCAGCACAAGCCCTCAATATTCCTCAATATCCCCGACGGCGAGGACTGCATAAAATACGGTCACAAAACCGACCTTGCAGACCCTTACGGTCCCAAAAGAGAGTATATATTCAACATTGTCAACTCTGTTGAGGAATGTATGGATAAGCTGGAGGATTACCACAATACAGGCTACAAGCTGAAACCCGATGAAAAGGCTAAGCGCGACGCTTTCTTCTATCACAACGGGGATTTCTGCAAGCGTTTTTACGAATATCTCATATCTATGAAAAAGAGCGTGAAAAAGCTTTATCAGATGCCTGTAAATACTACTGTAAACCTTGCAAGATACCCCGAAGTTGAAATATTGGGCATTGAAATGCCAACAGCTGAGGGACGCTGGATTGTCCGCAAAAAAGCATTTCTCCGCTTTTTCGTGCCCAAGTGGGATAATGGTCTTGCTGTACAGCTTTACTATGAGCCATTTTTGCTTGGCAAACAGAATAAGATCAGCGTAAAAGTTCTTGCAAACGGAAATAATGTCTGTGAAAAAGTTATCACTGAGCAGAAAAACGGTCATATCTCTTTTGATATTCCCAAGGAGTATATCGGCTCTGACGGAAAAATTGAAATCGGCTTCAGAATTTCTGGAGTTTATCCCCATGACCAGCTTGATGAAAATGCTTTAAATGATAAAAGATATCTGTCTCTCAGACTTAAAGATATGGATATTTACGAAAAATCAGAGAAATCCGCAGATACGATAACGAATCTCCGTACTGCCCGTGAATCTGAATAGGACAGCGTAAGGAGTGTGTAAATGGTTGAAAATATAAAAGCTCAGATACACCAGATTAAAAAATATCAGTTTTTGTTTTCCGAGCTTGTAAAACGCGATTTCAAGAAAAAGTACAAGCGTACCGTTCTTGGCATGGTGTGGAGTATACTTTCTCCACTCATGCAGCTTGCGGTTATGGCTGTAGTGTTCACAAAATTTTTCGGGCGCAACACAGAGCATTATATCATATATCTCTTTTCCGGAAACCTCATTTTCTCCTTTTTCAAGGACGCTACAAACGGCGGAATGCACGCTTTGATGCAGAATGCCAATATCATCAAGAATATCAACGTCCCGAAATATCTGTTTATGGTATCAAAGGAAGTTTCAGCCTGTATAAACTTCGGTCTTACGCTGATAATTTATTTTCTGTTTGTGGCAGTTGACGGAATACCATTCTCGCTGAAATTCTTTACACTGCTTTACCCCATTGCCTGCCTTGTTATATTCAATATCGGTATGGGCTTTATTCTTTCGGCGATGTTCGTGGTTTTCAAGGATATCCAGTACCTTTATGAGATATTTACACAGCTTCTGATGTATGTTTCAGCGATATTCTACACAACAGACATCTATCCGCCTAAAATACAGCTGGTATTCTTCCTTAACCCTGTATACAACTATATCGCCTATTTCCGAAGCGTTGTGATAAATGGAGTTATTCCGCCTTTATGGCATCACGGACTTTGTCTTGGTTATGCGCTGGCTGTACTGATTGCAGGTATGGTCATTTACAAGAAAAATAACTACAAGTTTATGTATTATATCTGATACGGAGGATTTATGAAAACAATTGAATTGAATAACATCTCCGTATCCTATATTACAGGAGATTTTGCCAATACAGGTCTTAAAGATATATTAATTCAGAAGTTAAAAGGCACATACGTCCAAAAAGAGTTTATGGCTTTGAATAATATCACCTTTTCCATTGATAAGGGTGAGCTTCTGGGAATTATCGGCACTAACGGTGCAGGTAAATCTACGCTGTGCAAGGTGATTTCGGGTATTATGCGCCCAACCGAGGGAACAATGGCTGTACGCGGAAGTATTGCTTCACTTCTTGAACTTGGTACAGGCTTTGACGGCGACCTTACTGTTAAGGAAAATGCCTTTCTCCGCGGTGCTTTACTGGGATATACCCGCGATTTTATGAACAAAACATATGACAGTATAATCGAATTCGCTGAGCTTAAAGAGTTCGAGGACAGAAAATTCAGTCATCTTTCTTCGGGTATGAAATCGAGACTTGCTTTCTCTATTGCCTGCCTTGTAAATCCCGAAATACTCATACTTGACGAGGTGCTTTCCGTTGGCGACGGCGCTTTCCGCAAAAAGAGCGAAGCTAAAATGCAGGAGGTCATCGGCGGCGGTGCTACGACTATTCTCGTTTCCCACAGCCTTGCGCAGATAAGACGTATGGCGACTAAGGTGCTGTGGATTGAAAAGGGAAAACAGATTGACTTTGGCGATACAACGGAAATCTGCGATAAATACGAGGAATTTATAAAAAAGAAGTAGGTGTGAAATGGAAATCAAGAAAAAATTTCAGTGTAAATGCTGCGGTTATTTTACTCTCGGTGAGGAGGGCAGCTATGACATATGTCCTGTGTGCTTCTGGGAGGACGATGAGGCTATGTACCGCGATCCCGATATGACAGGGGGAGCAAACAGAGTATCTCTGACAGAAGCAAGAGCCAATTACAAGGATTACGGCGCTTGCATGGAGGAATTCCTGCCATTTGTCCGTGAACCTCTTGAAGAAGAAAAAACAGAATCAGAATTATAATATTACATGGCTGGGGTTCGCTCCAGCTTTTTTTATTTTTATACATCTTTTTTATCACTTCCTTTCTGTGAAATCTGTGTGTGAAAAATCTGCCTGAAAAATAAAACTCCCTCCATAAATAGGCTGAAATGAGCCATTTTGCAACGGAAAAACGTTGCATTTTGAAAAATAATTTTTATTTTCTACTTTTTCAACAATTGTCAACAGCTATTTTTATGCATGTATAACAGAATTTACTGTAATATGTTTTTGCATCAATTGTTATATATATTTATTATCGAACTGTGTTTCGATGTCCGCGGATATGTCGTGATTTGCATGAAAACTTAGTGAAATTTATTGCATTTGTAACGAAAATGTGATATAATGTTATAAAAATGAGCGTTTGTTTACGCTGAAACGAGGGAAAACATGAATAACTATAAAAAAATTACTGCCGCCCTTATGGGTCTGCTTATTTCAGTGTCGGCTGCAGTTCCTGCTATGGCTGTTTACGCTGATAACGAGGAAACTGCTACAGAAGCTATAGCCGAGGAATCCGAGGATTCTGCCGCTGTTACTGCTGAAAACGAAACCGAAGAAGAAGTTTACAAGGAATCCGGCGATTATGTGTATATGATTACAGATGAGGGAACTGTGTGCATTACTGCCTGCCGTTCAGATGCCGAAGATGTAGAAATTCCGTCGGAAATTGACGGCATTGCTGTAACGGAAATCGGTGGACAGGCGTTTTTGCAGAGCAATATCAAAAAGCTTACAATTCCTGCATCTGTTACATCAATAGCCGAGGAAAATCCTTTTTGTCCAATGCTTTTTCTTGAGGAAATTATTGTTGATGAAGCCAATGAAAACTATATCGTAGCTGACGGCGTTCTCTATACAAAGGATATGAAAACACTTGTATCATATCCAGTTAAAAAGAAAGGCGCTTCCTTTACTATCCCCGACAGCATTGAAACTATCGGAATTGCCGCAATTTACGGCACTGAACTGGAGGAAATAATTATCCCCGACAGTGTCACTTCTATAAAACGTCACTGCTTCAACGGTAATGAGAATCTTAAAAAAATTGACATGAGTAATACTGTCATTGAGCAGATTTCACCTATGTGCTTTGCTGATTGTATAAATCTCACTGAAGTTATATTCTCCGAAAGCACTACATATATCGAAGTCGGCGGATTTATGAACTGCGAAAAGCTGGAAAATATTACTCTGCCCTCCAAGCTTGAATATATTGGACAGAACGCTTTTCTTGGTACTTCTGTTAAAAAAATTATTATCCCCGATACTGTTACTAATATCGGATACTGCGCTTTCGGCTACGACAAGGACGAAAAACCAATGAAAGGTGTTACGATTATAGGTTCTGAAGGTTCTATGGCTGAGATTTATGCTTCAGATACCGATACCGACAACGATTACGCCAACGACTTCACATTTATGGATTTTACAGAATTTGAAAGACGTGAGGAATACAACGCTCTTGACAGAAAATTCGTAGATGATTTTGAATATGCTGTTGTTGACGGCGAGGGTATGATTACAGCCTGCATCGCTGTGGGCGACACTGTTACAGTTCCCTCTGAAATCGACGGTATAAAGATTACATCACTTTACTATGACGCTCTTATTGCCTGCGATGCTCCCGTAATTATTCTTCCCGATACAATAAAGACAATCGGCGATTATGCTTTTCCGCAGAATATTGAGGAAATTACAATTCCCAGCGATGTCACATTCGAGAATGAGGAGGAATTCTTCCTGAAATATCAGCACCTCAGAGCAATTAATGTTCTTGAGGGCGATGGTAAATACTCCTCTCAGGACGGCGTACTCTACAACAAGGACAAATCCCTGCTTATCGCCTATCCTGCAATGAAGCTTGATGAAAATTTTGTTATACCCGAAACTGTAAAGGAAATTGCAAAATCAGGCTTCTGTTATAATATAAATCTCAAATCCGTTGAGCTTCCTGCTGTTGAAATAGTCGGCGAATACGCTTTCGAGGGCTGTACAAGCCTCACAGACGCTAAGCTTTCTGACAGCCTCAAGGAAGTCCGCAGAAACGCTTTCCTCGGCTGCTACAATATGCTCACTATGCGTGTGCCTGCAAGCGTTGATTCTATCAGCGAATACGCTTTCGGCTACGACTACGATGAGGAGCTTGCCGCTGATATTCAGCAGAATATGGAGCAGTATGCACAGTCGGGACAGTCTGTTATTATGCCTTACTCCGTAATAGAGGGCTTTAAAATGTACGTTGACGAGGACTCCCTTGCACATCGTTACGCTGTTGATAACAACATCGAAGTTGTGCTGAATACTGTAGCTGTCGGCAAGAAAAACGTTGACAAGAACTTCCTCTATGTTATTATCGGCGCGGCAATCGCTCTGGTGCTTGGTTTTGTCGGTTTCCTGACAGGAAAAGGCATAAGCAAAAAGAAAAAGGAAAAAGCAGCCGCCCAGCGCAAGGCTAAATCCGCTGAAAAATTAGCAGAAAAAAACGTGGAGGAATCCGAAGAAAGCAATTCTGAGGAAGAAGCGAAGGAGGAATCCGATGAAGATAAATAAGATTTTTTCCGTCGTATTAGCGTCATTCTCCGCATTTACAATGTCAGCCCTGACAGGATTTGCATATTCAGGCACTCAGACCGGTGACACTCTCACTGACGGTACTTTCAGCTATGAGCTCCGCGACGGCTCTTATACCATTGTCGGCTGTAATGTTGACGCTCTTGTTGAGGAAATACCTGAGCTTAGAAACGGCTACGCTATTACTGCTATTGATGACAAAGCACTTTCAAACTGCGCTAATATTAAAACTCTTACAATTCCTGATACTGTTACTTCTATCGGCGATAATGCCTTTGCAGGCTGTACGTCCCTTAAAGAAATAAGACTGCCGAAAAAGATTAAAAATATTGGTCAGGGAATGTTTATGGGCTGTACTAATCTTGAAAAGGTAGACATTCCCGATTCTGTAAATACTATCGAATCCTACGCTTTCTACAACTGCTCACTTCTGAAAGAAGTAACTCTCCCCGGTGAGCTTTCCATAATTGAGCCTATGGCTTTTGCAGAGTGCAGTTCTATTGAAAATATTGACGCAAGTCAGTGCAGCAGCTATGTCTTTGAGGATAATTTCCTCATGAACAGCGACAAAACCAGCATTTGCAGAGCTTCTGCAAAAATTACAGGTGATGTTTATATCCCCGACGGAATTACACGAATTGAAGCTGGTGCATTTTCAGTATGCGCAGGAATTGAAAATCTGTTTATTCCCTCCTCTGTAGAGTATATCGGCGAGGACGCTTTCGGCTACTGTGTGGCTCTGAAAAATATTGATTTCTCTGAGGGTCTTAAAACTATTGCTGATATTGCATTTAAAAATTGCCCGAATCTTGAAACTCTTGATTTTCCCACAACTCTTGTGGAAATAGGCTCCGGTGCCTTTTACAGCTGTTCTTCACTTACAAGAGCTGTTATCCCTGAGGGTACACAGACAATCGGTGAGGGCGCGTTTGTAAACTGTTCACAGCTGAAAAATGTAAGTATTCCAAAAAGTGTGGAATCTGTGGGCGCTAATGCTTTCGGTTATTCTTTTGACGCTGAGGGAAATTATAGCTTAGAGGATGATTTCAGCCTCAGTGTATTCTCAGGCAGTGCAGGTGCTGATTATGCCAAGGACAGCGATGTTGAATTTTCCTATGTTGACAAAAATCTCAAATCACTGGCATTTATCATAATTGCTGTCGCACTTATTGCTGCAGCTGTCATTTTTGCGGTTGTGCTTATGGCAAGAAGCCGCAAGGGAGCTCCTGCTTCCGCTAAAAAGGCTGAAAAGCTTGCTAAGGAAAAGGAAGCGGAAGAAAATTACAAAAAGATTATTGATAATGAATAAAGCAGGAAAAAATGGGATTCTAAAGGGTGAAACCCTTTAGCAGAGTCCAGAGACAGCGTCTCTGGCAGGGTGTGGGACTGGTCCCACGCAGAGCAAAGCTCTGCGATGCGTTTAAGCGCTCTGCAAGGGGTTGCCCGAACGTGAGGCAGGATGCTGTTTGAACGTGAGGGTATATCGCACTTGGATTTGACTGCGATTGAATTGAAAAGAGTGGACGCTCTGCAAGAGAGAGCGTCCCTTTAAAAATCATCTTATTGTAACTTTTTCGACAGACTCAGGGGACAGATTCTATCCCATTTCTTCTTGTGGACTGCCAAAGGCAGCCCCTACAAAATCGACTGTTTGTTCCCAAATTATCCGTCAATATTTATTCAAGCATTTAATTTAAATTTCCTTTCAATTTTACTTGACAAAATATAAGAAATGTGTTATAATAATACTTAGAGCGTTATCGCTCGTTGTTATATGAAAAAATTCCGGAATATAGATGTGCGGGCCCTGTGCAACAAGACACCGTGAACCATGTCAGGCGGGAGACCGAGCAGCATTAAGCGGATCGTCTCGTGTGCCGCAGCAAGCCTGCACATCTATGTTCCGGATTTTTATTTGTAAAGGGGGCTTGTTGTGTATAAGGCTTTGTACAGAAAGTGGAGACCTCTGACCTTTGACGATGTCATCTCCCAACAGCATATCACTGATACGCTGAAAAACCAGATTAAAAACGACAAGACTGCCCACGCCTATCTCTTTACAGGCTCGCGCGGTACGGGTAAGACTACCTGCGCAAGAATTCTCGCAAAAGCAGTAAACTGTCCCAATATGACGGAGGGCAATCCCTGCCTTGAATGTGATATCTGCCGCGAAGCTGATGAAGCTTCTCTTACTGATATCATCGAAATCGACGCTGCTTCAAACAATGGTGTTGATGATATCCGTGACCTCAGAGACGGCGCTGTATACTCCCCCGAAAGATGCAGATTCAAGATATACATCATCGACGAGGTTCATATGCTTTCAGCTTCGGCTTTCAACGCTCTGCTGAAAATTATGGAAGAGCCTCCTGAATATGTGAAATTTATCCTCGCTACAACTGAGATTCACAAAGTTCCTGCCACTGTTGCTTCAAGATGTCAGCGGTACGACTTCCGACGTATTCGTCAGAAAGATATCGCCGCAAGGCTTCTCTATATCGCTGAACAGGAACAGCTTACACTAAGCTCCGACGGCGCGGCTCTTATTGCTAAAATCGCTGACGGCGGTATGCGTGACGCTGTATCTCTCCTCGACCAGTGCTCCGTATGCGCGGAGGATATCACCGCTGAGGTCGTATCCCAGACAGCAGGCGTTGCAGGAAGGGACTACCTTTACGATATGATTGACGCTGTTACGGAATCCGACGCTTCAAAGGCTCTCGCTATTACGGCTCAGCTTTATGATATGTCAAAGGATCTGCAAAGGCTTTGCGAGGAGCTTATACTCCAGTTCCGCAATATCATGCTCATCAAGGCTTCTCCCTCAACAGCAGGTGATATCATTGCGGCTATGCCCGACGAATTGGAACGTCTGAAAAAAATTGCGGAATCCACCGAGCTTGAAACAATCCTCGACAGACTTGTACAACTTCAGGGCTGTCATGAGCGAATGGGACGGGTTATGAATAAGCGCGTGGAATTTGAAATGACGCTTATTAAACTCTGCGGAAATGTAAGCTCAGGCGGAAATGCTGTTTCTGCCGATGTTTCAGAGCTTCTTGAAAAAATCAGGGTGCTTGAAAGCAGAATTGCCAATGCTCCTGCTGCTCCTGCGAATCCCCCACAGAAAAGGGAGATTCTTACAGCTTCAAGTCCTGCCGCAGAAAATGAACCACAGCCAAATGTCCGCGTTGATATAAAAACTGTCAAGGAGGACGAGCTCACTCCATGTACCCGCTGGAATGATATTATGGAGGAATTCCGCCGTATAAATCCCGCGGTTGCAGGAAGTCTGGACGGCTCATCGGCGGCTTCAAAGGGAAATGTGATGTGTATATTCACCCCTAACCGATTCTTTATTGACCTGTTCAAAAGCAATAAAGATAACGCTATTTCGCTGAGTAAGGCAATTTACAACGTACTCGGACAGAAATACAGAATATCTGCACGCTGTACCGCAACCGTTGAAGAAACTAAATCCATGGCGGAACAGCTCATAAAAAAAGCAATTAACAGCAGTATTGAAACAGCTGTTGATAATAAAAAAGATTAATATTAAGACAATATCCAAAGATATTTTCGGAATGTCTTAGTCAAAAAGGAGAATTTTAAAATGAAAGCAAGAATACCTAAGAATGCAGGCGGCGCTCAGAATATGAATCAGATGATAAGACAGGCACAGAAAATGCAGGATGAAATCACTGAGCTCCAGACAGATATCGAAGCTCGTGAGTTTACTGCTACAGCTGGCGGCGGCGTTGTTGAAGTTACTCTCAACGGCAAAAAGGAAATCAAAACTCTTAACCTTAAGCCTGAGGTTGTTGACCCTGAGGATATCGAGACACTTCAGGACCTTATCATTGCCGCTATTAACGAGGCTGTAAACAACATCGAGGCTACAACAGAGGCTGAGATGAGCAAGATTACAGGCGGCGTATCCATTCCCGGAATGTTTTAATGGCTGACCATAACGCGCTCCCACTTGTTATACTGGCGGAAAAATTCGCCTCGCTGCCCGGTATCGGCATGAAATCGGCTCAGCGCCTTGCCTATCACGTAATGTCTATGGATATGCATTCAGTTGAGGAATTTTCTCAGGCACTCCTTGACGCAAAGAGAAATGTCCGCTGCTGTGCTCACTGCCAGAATCTCACAGAGAGGGAAATCTGCCCTATTTGCAGCGATGAATCCCGCGACCATAAAATTATATGCGTTGTGGAATCCCCGAAAGATGTTACGGCTTTTGAACGCACCCGTGAGTATAACGGCGTTTACCATGTGCTTCATGGACTTCTTTCACCTATGGATAATATTACTCCCGATAAACTGCGCATACGTGAGCTTCTTGCAAGGCTCTCAGCTGGCGGCATTGAGGAAGTGATTATGGCTACTAATCCCACTGTTGAGGGCGACGCTACGGCTTTATACGTGGCTAATCTCCTTAAACCGCTGGGAGTTAATGTCTCCCGTCTGGCATTCGGGCTTCCCGTTGGCGGAATGTTGGAATATGCCGACGAGGTTACGCTGTTCAAGGCACTGGAAAACAGAAATTTTATGTAAGATTAAACCGTCCCGATTCTGTCGGGGCGGTTTTTCTTTTAACGGTATGGACTATTCCCTTGACAAACATGGAAATATATAGTATAATAATAACATAAAATATAACCACCACGAGAGGATTTTGTTATGAATATACAGGAAATAATCACCAACCTTATACACGAAACAGAACTGCTCCCCGATGAATACGACGGCTGTTACAAGCTTATCCGCAACGCAGTAAGACGCTATGAAAACCTCCGCAACAAATCGATTATCGACCACAGTGACCTCGACCTTATTTACTCCCTCTGTATAAAATCCAATACAAGCGGAATGGATTTGCAGAAAGAAAATGTTCAGAAATCTCACCTGCTTCACGCTGATAAAAAATCCCTCGCTAAAACTATTGAGGATATCTGGCTTTTAGCTTCCAAAAGAAGATATTCCATAAGCGAACAGGAAGAGGGTGTTACAGTGGGTATCTACAACACAACATTCCGCTCCTTCAAAGACCGTCCCATTTCTGAGAGAAAAGACTGCATAAGCAAATTTATTTCAATGTGCCTTGAAATCGTTCAGCTCAACCGCGAAACAGACGAGGAAATTTTTGAAATCGCTGAAAAGGTGCTGGACAAGGACTTTGAAAGCGCCGGTCTTTCCGTTGTTGTAGTTTCAAGAATTTTACATTGCCTCAAGCCTTTTACATTTCCTATAATAAATCCCGGAGATGTCCCCACTCTCTTTGCTTATGTTGGTATCGACCTCGAAGACCCTATGTCTGTATCGGCATATATCAATAACTGCCGTAAGATTAAGGCTTACCGTGACGAAACATTCAAAATCCGCAATTATATGCTCTTTGACCTTGCCATTGCAGACCTTGATATTGAAACGGAAATTGAAGAACTTGCCGAGCCTGTGGTATACTCCGCTGTTATGGATGAGGAAATAAAGCGCATCGGTGCGCTGAACCGCATACTCTACGGCCCTCCCGGCACAGGTAAGACTTATAATACCGTAAAGCACGCTGTTGCCCTTGTGGAAAATAAGGAGAACGTAGACGGCGAAAAATATTCCGATGTAAAAAAACGATTCGATGAATACTGCGAAAACGGAAGAATTAAGTTTACCACGTTCCACCAGTCTTTCAGCTATGAGGATTTCGTTGAGGGAATCCGTCCTGTTATCGTGGACAAGTACGGTAAGGAATCCACCTCTGCCCATGCAGAAACAAACGTTATATACAGAGTATACGACGGTGTATTCAAGACTTTCTGCGACAGAGCCGCAAAAAATCCCTATGTGAATTTTGTTGCTGTTATCGACGAAATAAACCGTGGTAATATATCAAAAATTTTCGGTGAGCTTATCACTCTTATTGAAGATACAAAGCGAAATACTGCTGTTACTCTGCCATTTTCTCAGCGCGAGTTCAAAGTCCCCGAAAATGTCTATATTCTGGGAACTATGAATACTGCCGACCGTTCCATTGCTATGCTTGATACGGCTCTGAGACGACGTTTCGACTTCACGGAAATGATGCCTGTCCCCGAGCTTTTAGGCAAATGCGGCGATATCGACCTGTGCGAAATGCTGACGGCTATAAATCAGCGTATTGAGTATTACTATGACCGTGAGCATACTATCGGACACGCCTATTTCATGAACAAAAACGGCTCAATCGGCGATATCGAAACACTGCGAAAAATCTTCAATAATAAAATTATCCCTCTTTTGCAGGAATATTTCTTCGACGATTACGAGAAAATCCGCCTTGTGCTCAACGACGAAAACACATTCATCGAAACAATTCAGCCGAAATATATCAGAACCTTTGATTCAGAGCAGAATATCTACCGCATAGGCAATCCTGAGAAATGGACGGAAGAAGATTTTATCAACATCTATAGGTAATTTAACATGAAAGAGATTATTGCAAAATTTGAAAATGATATAATAATTGAGCTGAACGGCGAAAATGCGTCACTTTTTGAAAAAATCGAGGATTTCGCACTGCGGAATAGTCAGGTTATGACGGTATGCTTTGAAAAGGGAAGAAAAGTTATAAAATCTGCCGATTATGCAGGACTTCTGCGGCTTAACGACGGTACTCAGA
Source organism: Ruminococcus sp. (assembly GCA_017521805.1). Classification (GTDB taxonomy): domain Bacteria; phylum Bacillota; class Clostridia; order Oscillospirales; family Ruminococcaceae; genus Ruminococcus. The sequence goes on from JAFXDK010000088.1 coordinate 38,312, forward strand.
TTGAGATTTATCCCCGTCTCAGCGACAATCCCACAACGGCAAAAAAGCTGCTGGGGCGCATGGTTTCAGCGTATCTCGATATCCCATTTGAGAAAAATACTGCTGATATCCTTGACAGCGAAAATGCGTCCTTTATGGAGTACTTCACCGCCGTATTTATCCGCGAATTCACTAAAATTATGAAAAGCGGTATGCTGTCGGGATATACAAGCATTGAGGAAAATTCCAACTCAATGCAGGGCAGTATCCTCTTTTCCGAGAACATCAGGCGAAATCTTGCACACCGTGAGCGACTGTACGTGCGCCATGACGTATTTACTCCCGACAGAGCCGAAAACCGCCTTATAAAAACTGCCGCCGCTGTGCTTGCAAAGCTTACGCAGGAGCACCGCAACGGTCAGGAGCTGAAAAAGCTGATGATTTATCTTGACGAGGTAAAGCTGTCTGATAGCTGTGAAAGAGATTTTGCCGCCTGCGTAAATACACGGAATGCGAAAAAATATACCGCTGTCCTCAATATATGCCGTATGCTCCTTGCAAAGAAAAGCAGCGGATTTTCAGGTAAATACGCAAGCTGTGCAATATTCTTTCCCATGCAGGAGCTTTTTGCCGCCTATATGGCAAAGCTTGCAAAGGCTGAATGTAAGAATACTATTGTGAAAACAATGGCAAAAGCAGGATTTGTATGCGGCGAAAACAGGCTTTTCCCAATTATGCCCCATATTGCCGTATATGAAAAAAGCGGAGAAATCCGCAATGTAACAAATATAAAATGGAGTCATATCAGTTCCGTAAACGAGATAAATTCCGACGATATCTTCAGGCTTCTTGCCGCCGCTGAAAAGCTGAACTGCGACAAAGCAGTTATGCTTTATCCCTCCTATGCGCAGATTCCAGATACGGAACTGACTATGGATTGCGGCAGGGAAATCGCTCTTACCATTAAATTTGTGGATTTTTCCGAGGGTACAATTACAAGTGAATTCAGCTGTGAAGCCTCAGATGAGGCAGATTTCACCGAAGAATACACGGAGGAAACAGATTTACCCGATACAGCCGAATACTCAGAGAAGGAAACGGCGGAAGATGAAAAAATCCCCGAAGAAACGGCAGAAACCGAAACTGCGGAGATAAATCACATACCCGAGAAAAAGCGCGTGAAAATATTACGACATAAAAAATAAAAAAACAGCCCCCGATTCGCAAGACATCGGGGGAATTTTATATTTAAATTACTGAGCGGCGTTAAGCTTCTTAGCCAGCTGAGCCTTCTTTCTTGCAGCCTTATTCTTATGCATAAGACCCTTAGCGCAAGCCTGGTCAACCTTCTTAACAGCGAGCTTGATAGCCTCTGCCTTATCAGCAGCACCTGTAGAACAAGCGATATCAGCCTTCTTGAGAACTGTCTTAAGATTGGACTTTCTGGACTTGTTAGCAGCAGCCTTAGTAGCGTTTACCTTAACTCTCTTCTTTGCAGATTTAATATTTGGCATAATTGCACCTCCCGATTTTTTCCGCGGATATTTCGCAGATTATTACATATTTTAAACATATCAATTACGATATGCCGGCAGCTGCAACGCACAGCTACCCACTGAGACAATAATAATTATACCATTTTTCGCCTTAAAAATCAATAGTTAAAAGCGAAAGAATATGACGAACATTTGCTCTTGAAATACAGCATTATGTACAAATATAAGAGAACCTCTAAAAACCCCACAAAGGAGAATTTTATGAATATCAGAACCGACCTTGCTGTTGAACTTGTAACGGAAGAAAATCTGCCCAATGGGGTGCATATAAACCGCCGCGGAAATGCTTTTGAAATCACAGAAATTATAATTGACAGTGATGACCACCGCCGCACTCTCGGCAAGGGAAAAGGGCGGTATATCACTCTTGAAAGCAGCAGTATAAGCCGATTCTGCGACAATTACGAGGATATGGCACAGGAGCTTGCGGCTGAACTGAAAAATCTGCTTCCTGAGGGTGAAGTGCTTGTGGCAGGACTTGGAAACCGCGATATAACTCCCGACGCTATAGGTCCATGGACGGCTGAAAAAATCCTTGCTACGCGGCATCTGCGGAATGAGCTTGAAGATGACGAGGCGGATTTTCTCAAATCCCTGAGACCTGTAAGCAGTCTTGCAGGAGGGGTTCTGGGGCAGACAGGAATCGAGACAGCTGAGCTTATAACGGCAATTTGCCGCGAAATAAAGCCCTCTGCGGTTATTGCTGTAGATGCTCTCGCCTGTTCAGACGTGGAACGACTGGGCACTACAATACAGATAAGCGACAGCGGAATATCTCCCGGAAGCGGCGTTGCCAACTCCCGAAAGGAGCTTTCGGCGGCATCGCTTGGTATACCTGTAATAGCCGTGGGAATTCCTACTGTAGTGGATATGCACACGATAGTACGTAACTTTGGAGATACAGAAATTCCCGAGGGTACACCCAATATGATGGTAACTCCCCGTGATATCGACAGATTGGCGGAACGAGGCGCAGAACTTATCGCCTGCGGAATAAATCTTGCATTACAGCCGACAATGACATTCAGTGATGTCAGAGGATTATTTTAAATCGGGATTCTAAAGGGTGAAAAAGTTACAATAAGATGATTTTAAGGGGACGCTCTCACTTGCAGAGCGCTTGAAAGCTATGTGGGACGCCGTCCCACACCCTGCCAGAGACGCTGTCTCTGGACTCTGCTAAAGGGTTTCACCCTTTAGAATCCCATTTTATTTATAGTTTATCGACAAGCAAAGGGACGCTCTGAAAAAACGTCCCCTGATATCAATATGCAACAGTAGTTTCCGTTGAAATCTCCTCTGTTGTTTCCTCCGCCGATGTAGTTGCTGAGGAATAGGGCGATGTGGTCAGGGACAGATTTTCCTTGCCTATCTCTACCTTTTCATTTACGTGAACTGTAACAATAAAGCCGTCAACATTATTTCCCGATATATCGAACTTTACGCCTGTGGGAAGCGGTACATTTGTATATTCCTCTCCGTCGTCCGAGGGATAGAAGTATATCTCATAGGGAGAACCGTATTCATCGGCAATTTTAAGATGCTCCCCGCTGTAGTTATAAGCGTTCCTCAGTAAATCAATATATTCTTCGAGACAAAGATTATTATCAGTCATATACTTGGCATGAGGAGAACCAACATATCTGAAATGCCATGGCTCTTTGCGATATTCCGTAATATCTTCCTTATCCTCAGCGTATCTGATAATAAATCCGTATTTGTGACAATTCTGGTTAAGCCACTGGAAATCTCCCGTGCCCTGATAATCATAGCTTTCAGTCTCACTGAAATCAATGGCATAGCCCGTTTCGTGCTCGCTGAAGCCGGGAGGCGCAACAATGGGAGCTTCTCCGTCCTCTGCGGTATTGGCTGTAAACTGGTCGTATAACTGCTGCTGGAACTCATTTGAACGATATGAGCCGTACACAATAAGTGTATCATTATTGTATATGCTGTACCAGTCATCAACCATTTTTGCAAGGGGCTCATATACGGGTTCAAGGACGGTATAATCATAATCCACAGCTGTGAAGCTTGTTCTACCTTCCTCGTCATTCTTCGTCATAATGCTGACAAGCTTCTCTTCTCCTGTGCTGTAGTACTGATGCTCGTTGTTTACAAGTATCAGATTACCGCTGAATTTCGACTTTGTGCTCACCGGTTTTGCGGCGAATACAATTTTATTCGGGTCGATAGCCTCGGAAGCATCGGGGATTTCAATATCTTCTATCTTTGTCGCTTCGTTCTGAGTTGAGGGTACGACTTTCACACGGTCAAGACAGCCTTTACCAAGAAATACCGCCGTACCGATAATTACAGCGGAAATAACAAGCTCCGTTGTTGTCTTTGCTTTGTTAATACTTTTTTCTTTGCTGATATCTTTAGGCATAATTTTCAGCTCCTGTAAAAGTTTTTCTACACATTTGTTTTTATCTGGTCTATAGCTTTTTTTATTATAACACGAATTAATGAAAAAATACAGAGTTTTCATATATTTTTCTTATTATATCAGCGTTATGCACAATACAAAGCGTTTATTGTCATTGCATTTTATACATCTTGTTACAGTGTTTTGTGAATTTCAATAAAAAAACTACGGAAACTTTTTTGTGTAAAGGTATTGCAAAAAAACAGCAGAAATGCTATAATAATATTATATAATAGAAAAATTGATGTTTTTTATTCACAATGTCGTCTTTAGATAATCGACAAATCGTGGAATATAGTTGGTTTTGGGATAATACTAAGAGAAAGGGTGACTTCTACATGGTATGCAGCGTCTGCGGTACAAACAATGACGACGGCTTCAAATTCTGCGTAAAATGCGGAAGTAATATGGAAAATCCAAACGAAGTAAATTACGAATCTGTTGACAGAGGAAATTATCACTCCGAGGAAGAATTTTCGGAGTCCAGCGGCGGTTTCACTATGGGAGACGGTGTTTTTATTATAAAAGATACTGCACCCCCTGCTGAGAAAAAAAATATCTACACCTCCGACGAACTTAACAAATCAGATGAGGAATTCGATTTCAGCATATACGACGAACCTGCTATACCTGCTGTAAATCCGCCTCAACCCATTCAGCAGACTGCCTATCCGCAGCAGCCTGCGAATCCTTACCCACAACAGCCTATGATGTATACTCAGCCGCAGATTGTGGGATATGACCAGAATGGTATGCCTGTATACAGTCAGCCTCAGCCTATGATGTACGCTCAGCCGCAGATTATCGGCTATGACTCCAATGGTATGCCTGTATACAGTCAGCCTCAACCTATGGTGTACGCTCAGCCGCAGATTATCGGCTATGACCCCAATGGTATGCCGATTTACAGTCAGCCTCAGCCCATGATGTACGCTCAGCCGCAGATTATCGGCTATGACCCCAACGGTATGCCGATTTACAGTCAGCCTCAGCCTACGATGTACGCTCAACCGCAGATTGTGGGATATGACCCCAATGGTATGCCGATTTACAGTCAGCCTCAGCCAATGCCCTATGCTCAGCCACAGCCGCAGATTCCTGCACCGCAAATCCCCGCTGAGCCCGAAAAAACTGAGGAGAAAAAGGAAGTTCCCGATAACAAGCAGGCTTTCTGGGATTTCTTCAACGAGGGAAAAAAAGAACCTGCCCCACAGAAAGAGGAAAAAGATTTCTTCGGCAGATTCAAGGCTGATACCATAGACCCCAACGACCCGTTTGCCGATATCGACAACAGGAGAAAACAGCGCCTCAACGCTAAGGCTGAACAGGAACGCAACAACGGAGTTATGGGCAATATGCCTGTGGTTGACGGCAGTAAGCTTGAAAAAAACGATTCAAGCAAGATAAATAATCTGTACATGAGACAGATTAAGGACAGTTCCTCAGCCGACCTTACAGTCGGAACAGGAAAGCATAAGAATCGCACCATGGAAGAAACAAAGGAAGTTGACGCTTCAAAGCTTTCAGAAAATCTCAATGTTAAATCAAGAGTTTCCATGGGATATACCGACGATGTAAATGCTGACGATATCGAAAAGGCTAATCTTGAGCACAGCGAAGCCATTATGGCTCATGCTGACCATGCTGTTGAAGCTATGCCAAAGAAAACCAAATATGAAAGCGAAATTGATAAAATAGAGCTTCCGGAATATATGCAGGCAAAAAAGACAGTTCGTGACAATAGCCCCGAAATACCGTCGTTGCCTGAAATATAACATGAACTAAATGAGACTACTCATTTAAATAAAACGAAAGGAGAAAAAGAAAAATGAAGAAGTTATTGGATGAATTCAAGGCGTTTATCACCAAGGGAAACATCATGGATATGGCTATCGGTGTTATTATCGGCGGAGCTTTCACAGGTCTTGTTACCTCCCTGCTTGATAACATCATTTCACCTATTATCGGCTGTTTCAGCGTTGGCGGTCTCAACGGACTTTCCATTACTATTTTCAAGGCAGAGCTGAGAATCGGCGCGTTCATTATGGACGTTGCGAATTTCCTCGTAATGGCTGCTGTTGTATTCTTTATAATGAAGACTGTTACAGCTGTTATTAACAAGGCAAAGAAGCCTCAGGCACCTGCAGCTCCCTCCAAGGAGGAAGTACTGCTTACAGAGATAAGAGACCTTCTCAAAGCTCAGGCTGGAACAGCTGTAGAATCTGCTGAAAAGAAAACGGAATAATCTACATATGCAGCACTTGCGAAAGCAGGTGCTGTTTTTTATGGATAACACTCACTACAAAGAAAATTCATTTGCACATTTTTCGACTTTTTTCTGTTGACAACAATTACTTTTAAGGTTATAATATAAATGGATAATTAAAACTATGGAGGAATTAAAATGAAATGTAATTTATGCGGCGCTGTTCATGATGACGACACCCTTTATTTCTGCATAAGCTGCGGTGCTATGCTGAAAAATCCCATGACAGGAGAATCTGTCAAAGAAAATATAAACGAAGATTCCAAGAAAATTTCAAATATCTCCGATGCTGAAGCTCCCGAAGAAAATATCCCTGTTGATATCTCCCCTGAACCCGAACAGGAGAAAATCGCCGAGATTTCGCCGGAAATTCTCCCAGAGCCCGAGAAAAGCCCCTCTGAACCCGAAAAAAAAGAAAGCGTATTTTCTACTGAGACTATCAAAGAAACAACTGCTCCGAAGCCTATGCCTGAAATACCAAAAGAGGAACTCCATATCGCACGTGAACGCGAAAAATCCGCTGAAAATGCAGCTGTTACGCCTGTACAGGAGAACACAGAGGCAGTTAAGGACGCTCCCAAGAAGCCCGAGAAGGTCAGCGCAGGCAGAATTTTCGGCGCAGGTGCAGTATCTCTTATAACAACAATAATACTCACTGCAGTGGGACTTCTTTTCAGCTTAAAACTGGGACTTACTGGTGATAATCTGCACAACATGGCAGAAAATCTCAACAAATGGTCAATTATAAACGCAAGGCTGAATGGTCTTACTGTTTCGGACAATCTCTACTACGAATCTGAATTTGACAAGGCTACACACGGCTTTGCAGATACAACTGATTTCGCACTTTTCCTTGCAAAAACCGATTTTACAGGCTTCTGCGCTGATAAGCTTGAAGTTTACGCTGATTATATCATAGAGGGCAAGGGCGATGAGCCTACCCTCACAGAAGATGAAATTGTTTATTTCTTCAAGGGAAATCACGATATTGCAGTTGAGACTTTCGGCTATGACTTACAGACCGCCGATTATAACGCAATGCGCACAAGTCTTATCAACAACGAAACAGCAGAAAAATTCTCTGTAAGCAAAATCGGCTGGGAACTGAGATTCCGCCTTGAAAATATCAGATACATACTTTCATATCTAACTCTTGGAATCCTTACAGCTTTCGTTGCTCTCCTTATGATATGGATTGCCTCACTTGTAAACTGCAAAGGCAAGCATATTATCGGATTTTTCGGCAATATATTCACATTCAGCGGACTTGCGCTGATTATTGTATCAATTGCCATTTCTGCCGGTGCAGCTCTTGCTCACACGGTCACAGGAAATTTCCTCTGCTATCTCAGCAGTACGCTTCTTCTCCCCACAGCAGTATACGGCATATGCATAGGCGCAATTCTTCTCATTGCAGGACTTATAATCAAAAAGATAAAAGCTTCTGTCAAGACAAAGGAAAAGATTCAGAAAGCTGTTGAAAAAAGATAAAGTATTATGGGTATCGGAAAATTTTCCGATACCCTTTTTGTATTATTGCTCCACCAATTATACCTTGCCAAAAAGACGAAAGCAGAAAGGAAATTTATCAAGGAAGAAAAACGCAGGAATGCTGTCGCATTTCAAGTTTTTCTGACGCAGAGAAATTTTCTTTATGCCGAGTATTTGATGGCAA
>JAFXDK010000089.1 GCA_017521805.1 Ruminococcus sp.
AGAGCAGACGTTGAAGCAGAAGCACGTGGAGAGGGGGAGACACTCTCCCGTCATCAGAATATGCTTGTGGAGCTTGCAAAACGCCAGAAGCTGAACGTTGTTAGGATTTACAAAGAGATAGTCAGCGGCGACAGTATCGCTGCCCGTCCGCAGATGCAGGCATTGCTTGCGGATGTGACTGAGGGCAGATACGCAGGAGTGCTTGTAGTTGAGATAGAACGTCTTGCAAGAGGCGATACCATAGACCAGGGCATAGTCGCACAGGCATTCCGAGAATCCTCAACAAAGATTGTCACACCGACAAAAACTTATGACCCCGACAACGAGTTCGATGAGGAATACTTCGAGTTTTCGCTGTTTATGAGCCGACGTGAGTACAAGACAATCAAGCGTCGTATGCAGGCTGGCAGACTTGCTTCAATTAAAGAGGGAAACTACATAAGCACCACAGCCCCTTATGGCTACAGGAAAATCAATCCGAAGCCAAAGGTTCATACCCTCGAAATAGTTCCCGAAGAAGCTGAAATAGTCAGGCTGATATATAAGCTGTATCTTGACGGTCACGGTGCAAAATTTATTGCCAACGAGCTTAACCGTATGGGAATAAGTCCGCAGAAAAGTCAATACTGGGAATATCCGAGTATTAAAAGAATACTTGCAAATCCTCTGTATTGCGGAAAAGTTGGCTGGAAAACCAAATCAAACGGTGATACGCTGTACAAGGGACTCCATGAGCCTATAGTCAGCGAAGAAACTTTCAACGCTGTTCAGGAGAAGAAAAAAACAAATCCTGCCGCACAGCTTCACCCTAACGATACACTGCAGAACTACTACCACAATATCCTCTACTGTAAAAACTGCGGACATCAGTTAAGACGCAGAGTGATTGCAAACAACGGTCATGAACATATGCTTTGCACTTACAGGGAATGTCGTGGAAAGATAGTAAGCTCTACCGTTGAAGCTGTTGACGAAGCCGCAATATCGGCTTTCCGCTATCGTATAAAGCAGCTTGAAAAGCTGAAAAGAAGCGGTAAAACGGAACTGAAAAATGAACCCGATAAAAAAGCGCCCCTTATTACAGAGCTTGAAAAATCAAAACGTCAGCTTTCAAGACTGTACGACCTGTTAGAGCAGGAGATTTACGATACAAACACTTTCCTTGAACGCTCGAAAATTGTCAACGAGAAAATACACTCTCTTGAAGCGGCGATAAAGGAAATTAACAGCGAACAAAAGACACCACGGCTTCCTCCTGACAAAGCTATCAGACGGCTTGAATATATAATTGAAAATTTTGCAGATTCCACCCCCGAAGAAAAAAACAGACTTTTCCACACAGTTGTCAGAAAACTGTACTATCATAAAACTCAAAGAATGTGCAGAAACAAAACAGATTCAGACCTTACTTTGAATGCGGAATTTTTATAAGGTATATGTACAACGTAGAATAGCCGTTTTGTAGGGACACGGCGTGCCGTGTCCATTATGCAATACACCTTTTTCGACAGACTGAGGGATTTCCTAAAATCCCTAAAATTTTTCCAAAAAACATATTGACAAATTCCAATATATAGTGTATAATATAGATAAACATCAATGTGAGGTGATTGAATGAAAGTAAATCCTAAAGAAACAGCCGTAATTTTCAAAGCATTCTGTGATGAAAACCGAATCAAGATATTACAGCTTTTAACAGACGGCGAAAAATGTGCCTGCAAACTTCTGGAAGCGTTGAATATTACACAGCCTACGCTTTCACATCATATGAAAATCCTTCTTGACAGCGGAATCGTTAATGGTCGTAAAGAGGGTAAGTGGATGCACTATTCTATTTCAAAAGAAGGCTTGGAAAAAGCACAGGAATATCTTGATATTCTGAAAGAGAAAGGGGAATAATTATGACAAAATCTGAAAAAGCATTAGAATTGTTTGCAAACGGTTTTAACTGCTCACAAGCTGTACTGACAGCATTTGCAGCTGATTTCGGACTTGATGAAAAGCTTGCGTTAATGCTGGGAACACAGTTCGGCGGAGGTGCAAGAAATGGTGAAATGTGTGGTGCTGTATCGGGAGCATTAATGGTTCTTGGACTTAAATACGGTCATTTTGAATCAGAAAACAGCGAACAGAAATCTCGTGCATACTCTATTGCAACCGAATACACAAAGCGTTTCAAGGAGCTTAATGGTTCAATCGTCTGCCGTGATTTGCTGGGATATGATCTTACAAATCCCGATGATATGGCTTGTATTAAGGAACAAAATCTGTTTAAGACCGTATGTCCAAAAATGATTAAAAGTGCCGTAGAAGTGCTTGAAAGCATTTTAGATGAGTACAAATAAAATTAAGCCGTGTGTATGCACGGTTTGATTAACAAACTAAACATAGATGCATTTCTATGTTTATATATATCTATTTAAGAAAGGAGCTCCCTATGGAAACGCTGAAAACAATCTGGGATTTCTTTAAGAATGAAGTTCTCGGAATGGCGTGGCTTAACCGATTGATTGGCAGTATGCTCAATGTTCTCGGTCTGGACACAAACGAAAAAATCGGAGGAAGTGTACAGTTCTTCATTTACGATACGATTAAAATTATGGTGCTGCTTGGTATTCTGATTTTCATTATCTCGTATATTCAGAGCTACTTTCCGCCTGAACGTGCAAAGAAAATACTTGGCAGATTTCACGGCATCGGAGCAAATATTATTGCCGCTTTGCTCGGAACGGTAACGCCGTTTTGTTCCTGTTCGTCAATACCGCTGTTTATGGGCTTTACAAGTGCAGGACTTCCCATTGGTGTAACATTCTCGTTCCTGATTTCCTCACCTATGGTTGACCTCGGCTCTCTTGTATTGCTGATGAGCATTTTCGGCTGGAAAGTTGCGATTGTATATGTACTGCTGGGACTTGTGATTGCAGTCACAGGAGGCACTTTGATTGAGAAAATGCACCTTGAAAATCAAGTTGAGGAATATATCCGAAAAGGAAAACAGCTTGATATTCCACAAGAAGAACTGTATTTCAAAGACCGTGTCAAATATGCGTTTGAACAAGTCTGTAGTACAGCGAAAAAGGTATTTCTGTATGTGCTGATTGGCGTAGGTATCGGTGCAGTCATTCACAACTGGATACCCGAAGATTTCATTATAAAGGCTCTCGGTGACAATAACCCATTCGGTGTCATACTTGCTACGATAGCAGGTGCACCGATGTATGCCGATATTTTCGGAACAATTCCCATTGCAGAGGCACTGCTTGCAAAGGGTGCGTTGCTCGGTGTAGTTCTCTCCTTTATGATGGGAGTAACTACGCTTTCCTTGCCGTCGATGATTATGCTCCGTAAGGCTGTAAAACCGAAACTTCTCGGCATTTTTACGGTAATATGCGTTGGCGGAATAATTATTACGGGATATTTCTTCAATTTAATTCAATCAATACTTTTATAAGTTTATAAACCGGAGGTAAAATTATGAACATTAAAATTTTAGGCGGAGGCTGTGCTTCATGCAAAAAGCTCTATGAAAACACGAAAAAGGCAGTTGCAGAAACAGAGATTAAAGCAGATGTGGAATACATCACCGATATGCAGAAAATAATGGAATACGGTGTTATGAAAATGCCTGCTCTTGTTGTCAATGAACAGGTTGTGGCTATGGGTAAAGTTCTTAAACCCGCTGAAATTGTGAAATTACTGGAGAAAGTGGGTGACTGATATGAAGAAGATTGCTTTTATATGTGTACATAATTCTTGTCGGAGTCAGATTGCAGAAGCACTTGGCAAACACCTTGCAGGTGATGTTTTTGAAAGCTATTCTGCTGGTACAGAAACAAAGCCGCAGATAAATCAGGACGCTGTAAGGTTAATGAAACAGCTCTATGGTATTGATATGGAACTTACGCAGTATAGTAAAACCTTTGATAAAATCCCAACCCCTGATATTGCAATTTCAATGGGCTGTGATGTGGGTTGTCCATATATCGGCAGAGATTTTGACGATAACTGGGGACTTCCTGACCCTACGGGTGAAAACGATAAATTTTTTCTTGATGTTATAAAAAGGATTGAAGAACAGATACTTGCGTTGAAGCTTAAATTGCAATAAAAACAATCAGACAACTTCGAAAAGCAGATTGAATTTGTTTTCAGCACGGCTTTTTCGGCTTTCTTACTGACCATTATTGCCGAGCTTTCTGTAAAGTTTTGTTCGAGAACGTCCTCACAAGAATGCTTCAAGACGATTTTCTACGTCGCTTTCAGTTCTTTTCATGCAACTCTGATGCCTCCTTTCTGTGAATTGTTTTCCTTTGATAACAGGATATTTGAAAAATATTTTTGCAGATGGCAGACTCAAAAAAATTTTCAAAAGTACTTGACAAATGCATTTTGCGGTGATATAATATATTCAAATGACAAAGACGAAGACACGAACTTTGATAAAAATGGTTTTCAGAGAACCGTCGGTTGGTGTGAGACGGCAGACATCATCAGAGTTTATCCCTTCTGAGTTGAAAGGCTGAATTCTCGGATTTCCCCGATAGTAAGCTTTTCCGTGAGGCTGCGTAAATGCATAGGGCTTTTCCCTTTTAAGTGAGGGCGAGTCTGAAAGTGGTGTGTAGTAAAACTGCACGCAATTTGAGTGGTACCGCGGGTTTACAGCTCGTCTCAAAGTAATTTACTTTGGGGCGTTTTTTTATTGCCCCAAATGTCACATATGATGATAAAAATATAGTGAAAGGGGCATTTATTATGTCAGGCAACATGAGAAATTTATCAGAAACAGAGCAGAGCATCCGTGAGGTTGCACAGCGTATTCGTACTCTCCGTGAGGATATGGGAATTTCCTTTGAGACTATGGCTTCCAAAACAGGTCTTACTGTTGAGGAATACAAGAAAATGGAAAAGGGCGAAACTGATTTCAGCTTCACTTTTATCTACAAATGTGCCTCAGCTTTCGGTGTTGATATTGCTGAATTAATGGAGGGTAAAGGCCCTGAGCTTACTGAATATACCGTAACAAGAAAAGGCAAGGGCAAGCCTATTACAAGACGTGAGGGATTAAGCTACAACCGACTTGCACATAAATTCAAAAATAAGATGATTGAGCCCTATCACGTTGTAATTCCCTATTCTGAGGAGGCGTTGACAAGACCACGTCATTTTTCAAGCCATGCAGGACAGGAAATGGATATTGTTCTCAAGGGTACTCTCCGTAAGGTGATAGGAAATCACATTGAAACTCTTTACGAGGGCGACAGCATCTTTTTTGACAGCTCTATTCCCCACGATGAAATTGCTCTCGGCGGCGAAGATTGCGAAATATATGCTGTTGTTATAAAGCCTAATGGCGTTACTGAAATTCCTGAAATGAAGAATGTTGTAAAGGAATTTACACATACGAATTTTGATAAGGCAGGCATTGTTCACCCCGTTGCTGATAAATTCGTAACCTGCGAAACTGATGAGACAGGTACTCTTTCAGCTGTTAATTTCCAGAACGAAGAAAGCTTCAACTTTGCATATGACATCGTTGACGCTATGGCTGAAAAAGCTCCCGATAAAATCGCTATGGTACACGTTGCAGAGGATAAGAGCGAAAAATTCTTCACATTCAAGGATATAAAGGAATACTCCTGCCAGACAGCCAATTATTTCAAATCCCTCGGCATCAAAAAAGGCGACAAGGTAATGCTCGTTCTGAAAAGACATTATCAGTTCTGGTTCTCGATTCTTGCACTTCACAGACTTGGTGCAATTGTTATCCCTGCTTCAAATCAGCTTGTAAAGCACGATTTTGAATACCGTTTTGACGCTGCTGAAATCTCTGCTATTGTCTGCACATCTGACGGAAATGTTGCTGATGAAGTTGACCTTGCCGCACCGAATTGTCCTTCGCTTAAAACTAAAATCATTGTTGGAAATGCAAGAGAGGGCTGGAATGATTTCAATGCAGAGCTTCCTGAGTTTTCAACAGAGTTCCCCAGAACAGAGGATACAGCCTGTGGAAGTGAACCTATGCTCATGTTCTTCACATCGGGAACAACAGGCTATCCCAAAATCGCTATGCATGATTTCAAATATCCTCTTGGACATTATACAACAGCAAGATACTGGCACAACGTTGACCCCAACGGAATTCATTTCACAATCTCCGATACAGGCTGGGGCAAGGCATTATGGGGTAAGCTTTACGGTCAGTGGATGTGCGAAACAGCTGTTTTCGTTTACGATTTCGAGCGTTTCCACGCTGATGATATTCTTCCCATGTTCAAGAAATACAATATCACAACATTCTGCGCACCGCCTACAATGTACCGTTTCTTTATAAAGGAAGATTTATCAAAATACGACCTTTCAAGCCTTAAATATGCCACAATTGCAGGCGAGGCTCTCAATCCTGAGGTATTCTATCAGTTTAAGAAAGCTACAGGTATTTCTCTTATGGAGGGCTTCGGTCAGACAGAAACAACGCTTTCCGTTGCAAACTTTGTAGGAATGGAAGCAAAGCCCGGAAGTATGGGCAGACCTAATCCCCTTTATGATGTTCATATTCTCAATTCTGACGGAACAGAGGCAGGGGACGGCGAAACAGGCGAAATCTGTATCAGAGTTGGCGATACAAAGCCATGCGGTCTGTTTATGAGCTATTACAGAAACGAGGAAAGCACAAGAGAGGCTTGGCACGACGGCTGGTATCACACAGGTGATACTGCAAGAATGGACGAGGACGGCTATTTCTGGTATGTCGGCAGAGTTGATGACCTTATCAAGTCATCGGGCTACCGTATCGGACCTTTTGAAATTGAGAGCGTTATTATGGAGCTTCCCTATGTTCTTGAATGTGCTGTTACAGGCGTTCCCGATGAAATCAGAGGTCAGGTTGTAAAGGCTACAATCGTTCTCACAAACGGAACAGAGGGAACAGATGAACTGAAAAAGGAAATCCAGACTTATGTCAAGGAACACACTGCTCCTTATAAATATCCCAGAGTTGTTGAATTCAGAGATAGCCTGCCTAAGACTGTAGGAAGCGGAAAAATCCGCCGTTCTGAAATCAGAGCACAGGACGCACAGAAATAAAGGTGATACAATGTATTTTGATGATTTGAAAATAGGAATGACGGCAGAACCTGCTCCTGCCGTCATTGATAAAGAAAAAATGCTTGCTTTTGCTGTTGAGTATGACAATGTTCCTCTGCATACTGATGAGAAATATGCTAAAACTACTCCTTTTGGCAAACTTATTGCCCCAGGCGTTATGTCATTTATGTCAGTATGGGCGAAATATCTGGAGGTGGATTTCTTTGGCGAGGAGCTTCTTGCAGGCAAATCCACAAAAATTGAATGGTTAAAGCCCGTTTTTGCCGATGATGTTTTAACAGGAAAAGCAGTTATCACAAATCTTGAAAAAAGAAACGCCAGAAATGGACTTGCTGAAATTACAATTGAGGTAAAAAATCAAAACGGAGAAGTTGTGCTGACCAATGTTACCGAAGCGATTGTGAAGTGCAAAGAAGTAAAATAAACGGTGCCATTATGATATACACAAAACTAACCAATAAAGCAATGCAAGTCGCATATACGTCGGTAAATCGGAACTTATAAATACATAAGAGAAAGGAAAATTTCTATGTATTTTTATGAAGTAATTAAAAATTGCGATATTGATGAGGTTGTATACTATTTTCTTAAACTGTGCGATAATTCACCCGACATAAAACGAACAGAGAAATGTATAAGATGCGCAATATCCGATATGAAAAGTATTCAAGCGGTAAAGTCGGAAGATGAAGTAATTAAAATCGAGAGAACTCAAACAGAAAGCGAAGAATATGACATTGTGCATATGCTTGATAAAACAACGGATATTAAATATGGATTAGAAATCAATCCTTG
This sequence comes from Ruminococcus sp., assembly GCA_017521805.1. Taxonomy (GTDB): domain Bacteria; phylum Bacillota; class Clostridia; order Oscillospirales; family Ruminococcaceae; genus Ruminococcus. The sequence goes on from JAFXDK010000089.1 coordinate 7,900, forward strand.
GAAGTATACTCTTGGATATTCTGTTGATGAAAATAGTCTGTCTAATTATGGATATGAGAAGTATGCTTCACTTGTTTTATGGGAAATGACTTGGTTTGGTTATGATGAGGCGACAATTCAGGCTCATGTAAAAACATGGGAGAAAGAATAATTGCCCCTATAACAACCGCTTGTGATTCCACAGGCGGTATTTTTTAAGCCACAAAAAAACTACTATTGCTCCCCCAACTAAACCTTGCCATCAAATACTCGGCATAAAGAAAATTTCTCTGCGTCAGAAAAACTTGAAATGCGACAGCATTCCTGCGTTTTTCTTCCTTGATAAATTTCCTTTCTGCTTTCGTCTTTTTGGC
>JAFXDK010000090.1 GCA_017521805.1 Ruminococcus sp.
CGGCGTGTCGCCGCTGACATTTTGGGCTTTGGAAAATGCACATTAGCGCGATAATATTTGTTCTGATGAAAAATTTGTATAGAACAAATTGCCTGCGGACGCTGTCCGCCCGACTTTTGTACCAGTTTTGTTTTTCCCTCCCTTTTGCCCCGTAGGTTGTCCTCTCTGGTGATAAAAAAATTTATATTTAATATAAATAGAAAAAGTAAAGCTTTAACTGTTACAAGGTAGTCCACAATTTCGTTCTGAAATTGCGGTCACGGCACGCCGTGTCCATTATAAAACATGACTTTTTATAAAATCTGAGGCGGCATTATTGCCGCCTTTTATTATTTAAAAGTCTCTGTGGAAAAACAAAAAATCGCGGTAATTCCAGCACAATAATATTAAGGTTTTAACAATTATTGCAAAAACAAATGACAGTAAATTCTGTACACTACTAACAAATTTATCTGTTTATAACTAGTTAAAAAGTAGAAAATAAAAATTATTTTTCATTTTGCAACGTTTTTCCGTTGCAAAAAGCCTCATTTGAGCCTATTTATGGAAGGGGTTTTATTTTCAAGCCTGTATTAAATACAAAATAATTACGAATTACGAATTAAATCAGTCCTCGTCCTCGTCATAGAAAACGTTGTAATTCACAGCACGATGCGCATAAGTGCTGAGAACAAGACCGATTATGACGTACATACTTAACATAGCAGTACCGCCGCCGCTGATAAATGGGAGAGGTACGCCAATAACGGGAGCCGCTTTAAGCACCATTCCGATATTCATGAGACAGTGAGTAAAAAGCAGACCGAAAGCGCCCATACAAATAAAACGTCCCAGACGGTCACGGGTGATTCTGCTGTCAGCAAAAACTTTAAGGCAGATATAGGCTAAAACAATGATAATTCCAATACAGCCGACGAAGCCGAAAACCTGACCGGCGTGAGCAAAAATGAAGTCGTTGTGAAGCTCAGGAACGTAGATATATTCGTTTTCTGTTGCAAAAAGTCCCTTGCCGAAAACTCCTCCCGATTGCAGTGCGTATATGCCTAAATCCTGCTGATATTCGATATTTTCGGGGTCAGTACCGGGCTTGAAAAGAATGAGTATTCGCTCCTTGTGGAAGCTGCTGAGAAAGTTGAACCACATCACAGCGATTCCGGCGGCAAGCACAAAGGGGGCGGCAACAAGATATTTCCATGAAATATTTGCGGAAATCATCATAAAGCCAAATATAGCGGCAAAAACGATAGCTGTACCGTAGTCACCCTGTAATACAACGATACCCATGGGAAGCGCACCATGAATCAGCAAAAGCAGCATATGCAAAGGCTTATTCATATTTTCCTCAACTTTCGAGAGGTGATAGCTGAAAGTCAGTACAAAGGCGATTTTCATAATTTCCGAGGGCTGTAAGCTTACTCCGAATACCATAATCCAGCCACGGTCATCCGCGCCGTCACGCTGATAACCCAGTGACGTAAAGGTCAGGGCGACAATCAGCAGAGTAACGGGTACAAATATAAACCATAGTTTTACAAGTTTTCGGTAGTCGATATGTGAAACGATAATTGAAGCCGTAAATCCCAGACACATAGAAACAAGCTGAGTTTTCCAATAGCTGTCGCCGATTCCCTCGTCCAGACTGACTTCACTTGATGCGATACTGTAAATCAGCAGAGTTCCCAGTATCGCGCAGAGAGTTACTGCAAATAAAAGACCTAAATCAAGGCTGTGTTTATTTGCAGGGAGTTTTTTAAATGCGGATTTCATTTGCTGTCCTTTCTGTTTATGCACGAAAATCATTTCTGAATATTTGATTTCAGAATGTAGGGGACGATGCTACATCGCCCCGATAGGATTTGATTGTCACCACGGGCTGATGTGGGCATCAGCCCCTACAAATCTATGACTTTAAAAATTTGATTTCCGTATTATTTCTGTTCTTCATCTATGCGGTACTGTGCCGCCTCTGTTATGTGATTTTTTCTGATAAGCTCCGAGCCGTCAAGATCGGCTATAGTCCGCGATGTTTTCAGTATGCGTGAATATGCTCGTCCCGAAAGGCTGAGAGCTCTGAAAAGCCTGTCCAGAGCCGCGGATGCGTCCTTATCCATGGGGCAGAAATCCTGCAGCTTGCTGTCGGAAATAAGGGCGTTACAGGTTATGGAAGTACCCTTAAAGCGTTCAGACTGAATATTTCTTGCGGCGGATACTCTTTTGCGTATTGCCTCCGAGGATTCCTCTTTCTTAGCGGATGAAAGCTCCTTAAATTCCGCAGGCGCTACCTCGATATGCAGGTCAAAGCGGTCAAGGAGAGGGCCTGAGATTCTCTGCTGATAGTCCACAACCTTTTTTGCGGAGCATGAGCATTTTCTCGTGGGATGCCCGTAATATCCGCAGGGACAGGGATTCATTGCGGCTATAAGCATGAATGTGCAGGGATATGTTACAGTTCCCGAAGCGCGCGAAATTGTAACGCTTCTGTCCTCAATGGGCTGACGGAGGATTTCAAGAGTGCGCTTGTCAAATTCCGCAACCTCGTCCAGAAAGAGCAGTCCGTTGTGAGCGAGGGAGACTTCTCCTGGCTTGGGAATAGTTCCGCCGCCTGCCAATCCTGCTGAGGAAATGGTGTGATGTGGGGAGCGGAAAGGTCTCTTTGTTATTATGGGCGATTCGGGGGTAAGCAATCCCGAAATGGAATGAATTTTTGTAGTTTCAAGAGCTTCGTCAAAAGTAAGAGGCGGAAGTATGGAGGGCATGCGCTTTGCAAGCATACTTTTTCCGCTTCCCGGAGAGCCGACCAGTAAAGCGTTATGTCCGCCTGCTGCCGCAATTTCCAGAGCTCTTTTTGCAAACTGCTGACCTTTTACATCGGCAAAGTTCAGTATTTCGTTATATTCAGGCTCAGGGGGAATATAAGTCTCACAGGGGACAAGCTTTTCTTCGCCGCGGAAATGGCGGATAAGCTCTTCGCCGTTTTTCACGGCATATACCTCGATTCCCTTGATAACGGAGGCTTCACGAGCATTATCGTATGGGACAAAAACGGATTTTATGCCCATTTCCCGTGCAAGAATCATCATGGGGAGAACGCCGTTGATTCCGCGCACATCGCCGTTGAGTGACAGTTCACCGATAAAGGCACAGCCGTCGGTTGTATCGTTTATCATACGCATAGCGCGGAGTATGGCAATAAATATCGCCATATCGTGCACAGAACCGCTTTTTTTCGTATCGGCAGGGGCAAGATTAACCATAACCGCCGCCACAGGAAAGCTTACATCACAGGCGCGGAGAGCGGCACGAATACGGTCACGGCTTTCTTTTACCACGATATCGGGCAATCCCACGATATCGAACTGCGGCTGACCGCGGCTTATATCAATTTCCACGTCTACGGGAAAGGCATTTAGCCCGAAAAGTCCGAGACTTGAAATTTTCGCAAACATATTTTCACATCCTTTACAGGAAAATCATCTGATTTTATTATACCATTTTTTTCGCTCAATGTAAATATTATTATGAAAAAAATTTATAGTTATCAGCCGTTAGCTGTTAGCCTTTAGCCATTAGCTTATGGTGATAATAAATTTTGGGGATTGATATTACTGCTAAAAGCTGAAAGCTGATGGCTTTAATATAAATGACAAAAAAAGTCGGATTTGCAAAGTGAAATCCGACGAATCAGCCAATGTTTGCGAAAAGCTTCTCATACCCTCTTGACAAAGCTGTTATTATGTGGTAAACTTATATAATGTATCAGTATGTGAAAGGTATCGCTATTCTCGCAGAATATTATATCACAATATGCATGTGTTTGTCAATAGTTTCTGTGAAATTTTATGAAAAATTAAACGGATTTGATACCTGAATACGAAAATCAAAAGGGGTTATCTAAAAATCGAGACGCGCGCGGAGTTTTAAGCCGTGAGTGAGGTTTTTAGAGGTTCTCGAAAATCAAAAGGAGGTTTCGCCTATGGTGAATGTAACACCTAAGCAGCTGGGAAAAAATGTCAGAATGAGCTTCGGAAAAATTACCGAGCCTCTCGAAATGCCTAACCTTATCGAAGTTCAGAAGAATTCGTACAAGTGGTTCAGGGAAGAGGGACTCAGAGAGGTTTTCCGTGACATGACAGCCATTACCGACTATAACGGTAATCTCGTGCTGAATTTCAAGGATTATCGTTTTGACGATACACCTAAATACAGCCTTGCAGAATGTAAATCAAGAGGTGCAACCTATCAGGTGGCTATGCGTGCTACAGCTACTCTCTGCAATAAGGAGACAGGTGCTGTAAGCGAGAGCGAAATATATATGGGCGAATTTCCGCTTATGACCGACAGCGGTACTTTCGTTATCAACGGTGCTGAGCGTGTTATCGTTTCACAGCTTGTCCGTTCTCCAGGTGTTTACTACGCTTTTGAAAAGGATAAGACAGGTAAGGACCTTTTCAGCGCTACTGTTATCCCTAACAGAGGTGCCTGGCTTGAATACGAAATGGATTCCAACGATGTTGTGTATGTCCGTATCGATAAGAACAGAAAGATTCCGCTGACAACCTTTATCCGTGCTCTCGGTGTTGGTTCAGACGAGGAAATCTACGAGCTTTTCGGTGAGGATGAGCGTCTTAAGCAGACTATCCTCCAGAAAGACCAGACTAAGAATACCTCCGACGGTCTTATTGATGTATACAAGAAGCTTCGTCCCGGTGAGCCTCCCACGGTTGAGAGTGCTCTCACTCATCTCAATAACCTCTTCTTCGACGCTAAGAGATACGACCTCTGCCGCTTCGGAAGATATAAATATAACAAGAAACTTGGTATTGCTTCACGTCTTGCAGGTCATACCCTTACTGAGCCTGTTGTAAATCCTCTTACAGGCGAGATTATGGCTGAGGCAGGGGAGACCGTTACCTACGATAAAGCCCGTGAAATCGAGCAAGCCGGTGTATACTACGTATTTGTAAAGGTTGAAGCCAAGGAATACTACACCAACGACAGAGGCGAAACTCAGATTCGCTTCGTTGAGCGCGTTGCCAAGATTATCGGTAACGGCATGGTTGACATCAAGGGTTATGTTGACTTTGATGTAGAAAAGTACGGTATCAACGAGCTTGTATCTTTCAAGGTTCTCCGCGAAATTATTGAGAATTCTTCAGATGCAGACGAGCTTGAGGAAAACGTAAAGAAAAAGGCTGATGAGCTTGTTCCCAAGCACATTATCCTTGACGATATTTTTGCGACTATCAGCTACTTTATCAATCTCTGCGAAGGCGTTGGTACTGTAGACGATATCGACCACTTAGGAAACCGCCGTATCCGTTCTGTTGGCGAGCTGCTCCAGAACCAGTTCCGTATCGGATATGCACGTATGGAGCGCGGTATCCGCGAGAGAATGAACATTCAGACACAGGATGTTAATTCCCTTACTCCTCAGACGCTTATCAATATCAGACCTATTTCTTCAGCTATGAAGGAATTCTTCTGCTCCTCACCGCTTTCACAGTTCATGGACCAGAACAATCCTCTTGCTGAGCTGACACATAAGAGACGTCTCTCCGCCCTCGGTCCCGGTGGTCTTTCAAGAGACCGTGCAGGATTCGAAGTTCGTGACGTTCACTACAGCCACTACGGCAGAATGTGTCCTATCGAGACTCCTGAAGGCCCTAACATCGGACTTATCTCATATCTTGCTACTTTTGCAAGAATAAATCAGTACGGCTTCATCGAAGCTCCTTATCGTAGAGTGGACAAGGAAACAGGCGTTGTTACCAAGGAAGTAGTTTATATGACTGCTGATATGGAGGATAACTACGTTGTTGCTCAGGCTAACGAGCCTCTCACTGAGGAAGGTAAGCTTGCACGTCCAAGAGTTAATGCCCGTTATCGTGACCAGATTCTCGAGTGTGAGCGTGAACTCGTTGACTTCATGGACGTTTCACCTAAAATGGTTGTTTCCGTTGCTACTTCAATGATTCCTTTCCTTGAAAATGATGACGCGAACCGTGCTCTCATGGGTTCAAACATGCAGAGACAGGCTGTTCCGCTTCTCAGAACTGAGCGTCCTTTCGTTGGTACAGGTATGGAATACAAGGCTGCTGTTGACTCAGGCGTATGTATCGTAGCAGATTGCGACGGTACTGTAAGCTATGTTGACGCTGATAAGATTCACGTTATCGGCGATGACGGTATGGAAAGAAAATACGTGCTTACTAAGTTCAAGCGTTCTAACCAGGGTACATGCGTAAACCAGAGACCTATCGTTTCAAATGGCGAAAAGATTACTAAGGGTCAGGTTCTTGCTGACGGTCCTGCTACAGCTGACGGCGAAATCTCTCTCGGTAAAAATGCTCTCATCGGCTTCATGACTTGGGAGGGTTACAACTACGAGGACGCTGTTCTTCTCAATGAGCGACTTGTACGTGAAGATGTATTTACCTCTGTTCATATCGAGGAATACGAAATCGAGTGCCGTGATACAAAGCTTGGACCTGAGGAAATCACTCGCGATATCCCCAACGTAGGCGATGACGCACTTGCAAATCTCGATGAAAACGGTATTATCAGAATCGGTTCAGAGGTTACAGCAGGCGATATCCTTGTTGGTAAGGTAACTCCTAAGGGCGAAACTGAGCTTACAGCAGAAGAAAGACTTCTCCGCGCTATCTTCGGCGAAAAGGCAAGAGAAGTACGCGATAACTCCCTTAAAGTTCCTCACGGTGAGGCTGGTGTTATCGTTGATGTTAAGGTATTTACACGTGAAAACTGCGATGAACTCAGTGCAGGCGTTAATATGCGCGTTATCTGCTATATCGCACAGAAGCGTAAGATTACAGTCGGCGATAAGATGGCCGGCCGTCACGGAAACAAGGGTGTTGTATCCCGTATTCTCCCTGAGGAAGATATGCCATTCCTCCCCGACGGTACACCTCTTGATATCGTTCTTAACCCCCTCGGCGTACCTTCACGAATGAATATCGGTCAGGTACTTGAAGTTCATCTCGGTATGGCTTGTAAGGCTCTCGGCTGGCACATTATGACACCTGTATTCGACGGCGCACACGAGGAAGATATCCGTGAGTGCTTCCGTCAGGCAGATGAAAAGAGCAAGGCTCATAAGGACGATTACTTCGAGCTTAACACAATGGATAAGGTTATTAATCCTAATTCCCTCGATTTCAACGAGGATTGTAAGTTCACTCTCTACGACGGACGTACTGGTGAAAAGTTCGACAACCGCGTAACAGTTGGATATATGTACTACCTCAAGCTCCACCACCTGGTTGACGATAAGATTCACGCTCGTTCAGTTGGTCCATATGCTCTCGTTACTCAGCAGCCTCTGGGCGGTAAGGCTCAGTTCGGCGGTCAGCGTTTCGGAGAAATGGAGGTTTGGGCTCTGGAGGCTTACGGCGCTGCTTATACTCTCCAGGAAATCCTGACAGTTAAGTCTGACGATACTATCGGTCGTGTAAACACTTACGAGGCTATCGTTAAGGGACAGAATGTTCCTACACCGGGTATTCCTGAATCCTTTAAGGTTCTTATCAAGGAAATGCAGTCCCTCGGTCTTGATGTTAAGGTTCTTGACATCAATCAGGAGGAAATTGACCTCAAGCAGAGCTTTGATGATGATCCTATTCCTGCAAGAAGCGATTTCAACGACGAGGAAACAGAGGACCTCAGCGCTCTCTCTGACGATGATATCAGCGATGCAGGTTATACTCTCGGTGATGCCGATGAGGATGATTTTGACAGAATGGATAAGGAAGATACCTTCAGCTTTGATGACGAGGAGGAATCCGATATCTTCGGCGGCGACGACGAAAGCGATTTCGGTTCTTTCGGATTAGATGATTCATTCGACGATTAATTTTTAGCGTATGCTTTCCGTGACTGCTCCTTGCAGTTCACGGAGCAGACGTTGTTCACCAAAAAATTGCAGGAGGTAGCAGTTTGGAATTTAATACTTTTGAATCGATAAAAATCGGTCTTGCCTCACCTGAACAGATCAGAAGCTGGTCTTATGGCGTGGTTGAAAGACCTGAAACTATAAATTACAGAACACAGAAGCCCGAAAGAGACGGTCTTTTCTGTGAAAGAATTTTCGGACCTACTAAGGACTGGGAATGTCACTGCGGTAAATTCAAGAAGATTCGCTTCAAGGGCAAGGTATGTGACCGCTGCGGTGTTGAAGTTACACGCGCAAGAGTACGCCGTGAGAGAATGGGACATATTGAGCTTGCAGCTCCCGTTTCTCATATCTGGTACTTCAAGGGTACTCCTTCACGTATCGGTCAGGTTCTCGAAGTATCTCAGAAGCGTCTTGAAGAAGTTCTTTACTTCACAAAGTATATTGTTACCGATCCCGGCAACACAGAGCTTGTGAAGAAGCAGCTCCTTTCCGAGAAAGAATATCTCTCATTCCAGGAGAAGTACGGCGATGACTTCAAGGCTGAAATGGGTGCTGAGGCTATCAAGAAGCTCCTTAACGAGTACGATCCCGCACGTTATGACTTCCAGAAAAACCGCCTTATTGAACTGGGCAAGATTTCTCTCGGTCTCAATAAGCTTTCATGCTTCAACAATCCTATGGAATGTCAGTGTGATGAGTGTCAGAAATTTGCTGAGCTTGAGGACGTAGAGTGGAAGAATAATATTGAACTCTGCGCCGATGATCTCAAAAATGAGCTTGTAGGTCTCCCCGCAGGACAGAAAAAAGTAAAGCTTATAAAGAGACTTCAGATTATTGAATCTTTCCGTCTTTCAGGCAATAAGCCTGAGTGGATGATTCTTGATGTTATCCCCGTAATTCCTCCCGATATCCGTCCTATGATTATGCTGGACGGCGGACGTTACGCAACATCTGACCTTAATGACCTCTACAGACGCGTTATCAACAGAAATAACCGTCTTCTCAAAATGCTTGAGCTTGATGCTCCCGATATCATCGTAAGAAACGAAAAGCGTATGCTTCAGGAAGCTGTTGACGCTCTTATCGACAACGGCAGACACGGCAGACCTGTTACAGGTCCTAATAACCGTGCTTTGAAGTCACTTTCCGATATGCTTAAAGGTAAGCAGGGACGTTTCCGTCAGAACCTCCTCGGTAAGCGTGTTGACTATTCAGGACGTTCTGTTATCGTTGTTGGACCTGAGCTGAAAATGTATCAGTGCGGTCTTCCTAAGGAAATGGCTCTGGAGCTGTTCAAGCCTTTCGTTTTAAAGAGACTTGTTGATAAAAAGGCTATTGCTAATATCAAATCCGCAAGAAAGCTTATTGACCGTGCCGATAATAAGGTATGGGATGCTCTGGAGGACGTTATCAAGGATCACCCTGTAATGCTTAACCGTGCTCCTACGCTTCACCGTCTCGGTATTCAGGCATTCGAGCCCGTTCTCGTTGAGGGTCGTGCTATCAAGCTTCACCCTCTCGTATGTTCAGCATTTAACGCCGACTTCGACGGCGACCAGATGGCTGTACATCTTCCCCTTTCAGCAGAGGCTCAGGCTGAGGCGCGTTTCCTCATGCTTGCTGCAAATAACCTGCTTAAACCCTCAGACGGTAAGCCTGTTGCCGTTCCTTCACAGGATATGGTACTCGGTTCATACTATCTGACTATGGATAAGCCCGGCGAACCCGGCGAGGGCAAGGTGTTCCGCGATGTAAACGAAGCTCTTATGGCTTACTATGAGCACGATGTGTCACTTCACGCTAATATCAAGGTTAAGATTACAAAGGACGTTGGCGATAAGAAGGTTTCAAAGATTATTGACGCTACTGTCGGCCGTCTCATCTTCAATGAAAATATTCCTCAGAATCTTGGATACGTTGACAGAACAAATTCAGATAAGCAGTTCGACCTTGAGGTTTCATTCCTCGTTGGTAAGAAAAAGCTTTCCGATATCATCGAGAGATGTATCAAGATTCACGGTACAACAACTACTTCTGAAGTTCTTGACAGAATCAAGGCTCTTGGATATAAATATTCAACCCGTGCAGCTCTTACTGTTGCGGTATGTGATGCATCTATTCCTCCTCAGAAGAAAAGTATTCTTGCTGAGGCTGACGCAGAGGTTGAGCAGATTACTTCTGAGTATGAGTATGGTTATATCTCTGCTCAGGAAAAGTCCAAGAAGATTATTGCTCTCTGGACTGAAACAAACGACAGAGTTACTGCTGCCCTCAAGAAGAACTTCGACCCCTACAATCCTATCTGGATGATGGCTGACTCAGGTGCCCGTGGTAGTATCTCACAGATTCGTCAGCTTGCTGGTATGCGTGGACTTATTGCCAACACCTCAGGCGGCGTTATCGAGATTCCTATTCGCGCTAACTATCGAGAGGGTCTTAACATCCTCGAGTACTTTATTGCTTCCCGTGGTGCGAGAAAAGGTCTTGCCGATACAGCTCTCCGTACCGCTGACTCAGGTTACCTTACACGTCGTCTTGTTGACGTTTCTCAGGACGTTATTATTCGTGAGGACGATTGCGGCACAACTGACGGTATCGAAGTATTTGAAATCAAGAACGGAAACGAGGTTGTTGAGCCTTTTGCAGAGCGTCTTGTTGGACGTTTCCTTGCTGATGACCTCCGCGACGAAGCAGGGGAGCTCATCGTTTCCAGAAACAAGCTTATCAGCGACGCTGACGCTAAGAAGATTATCGAGGCAGGCGTTGAGAAAATCAAGATTCGTTCAGTCCTTCACTGTAAGGCAAGAACAGGTGTATGTGCTAAGTGCTACGGTGCTAACCTTGCATTCAATAACATCGTTTCTGTCGGTGAGGCTGTTGGTGTTATTGCTGCTCAGTCTATCGGTGAGCCCGGTACACAGCTTACAATGAGAACGTTCCACACCGGTGGTGTTGCTTCTGCCGACGCGGAAGATATCACACAGGGTCTCCCTCGTGTTGAGGAACTTTTCGAGAGCAGACGTCCTAAGGGTGCTGCTATCCTTTCAAGAATCTCCGGTAAGGTTCATATAGAGGAAGTAAAGACCACAATGAATATCATTGTTTCAAATGACGAAACAGGCGAATCTGAGAATTATATGATTCCTTATAACCTGAAAATCCGCGTTCACGAGGGTGATGTGATTTCTAAGGGTACAAGACTTACAGAGGGTAATATTTATCCTGCTGATATCCTTAATATCCTCGGAACAATGGAGGTTCAGAACTATATCATCAACGAAGTTCAGAAGGTTTACCGCTTACAGGGTGTTGATATCAACGATAAACACATTGAAGTTATTGTTCGTCAGATGCTCCGTAAGGTTAAGATTGAAGAATCAGGTTCAAGCTATCTGCTTCCAGGTACTCTTGTTGACAGTAAGGAAATTGACCAGATTAATTCTGAGCTCCAGGCTCGTATTGACGCAGGCGAGTATGATTTACAGCTTGTTCAGTATTCACCTGTTCTTCAGGGTATCACAAAGGCTTCTTCTAACTCCGACAGCTTTATGTCTGCGGCTTCATTCCAGGAGACTACAAAGGCTCTTACAGATGCGGCTATCAGGGGCAAGAGCGATAAGCTCCTCGGACTTAAGGAAAACGTTATTATCGGTAAGCTTATTCCTGCCGGTACCGGTATGGACTGCTACAATCAGGTTAAGGTTGTAAGAACTGATGCTCCCGGCGAGCATAGTGCTCCTGCGGCTGCGACTGTAACGGCTCCTATGGTTTAAAATATTCTACTAAGGCGGACTTTGTCCGCTTTAGTTTTATCTTCTGAAAGGAGATTGCTATGAATCCGAAAATGATTTTATTTGACTATGGCGGAACTCTTGTCTGTGATCCTGTTTACAATATGACAGAGGGAAATAGTGCGATTTTTCCCTATATAACAGAAAATCCCCACAATGTCACAAAAGAAGAATTTGCCGATTACATAAAAGTGCTTTTTGACGAAATTAAAGCGCTGAGGGGAGAGTTTATCGAACTTCATGAGCACATTTTTCTCCGTTATGTTCTGGAGCATTTCGGTATTAAACTTTCAATTTCTATTGAAGAAGCTGAGTGGATAATCTGCAATGCCCTTGCTAAGAATGTAATGACTCCAGACGCGGACATTATGCTGAAATCACTTGCGGAATCGGGTATACGGACTGGTGTTGTAAGCAATCTCTGCTGGTCGGGCAAGGCTCTTGAACGTGTTATGCAGGAGCTTTTCCCTGAGCATAAATTTGATTTCATTCTGACTTCAAGCGAGTATATTTTCCGCAAGCCCGACAGCCGTTTTTTTGATATGGCGATTCGTAAATCAGGTTTAAAGCCTGAGGAAATATGGTTCTGCGGAAATGTTATCGATATTGACCTTGTGGGTGCGAAAAACGTCGGAATGTTCCCAGTTTTCTACGATAATCAGGATATTCCTGACAGATTCAAAAAGCTTAATGATATAAGCAAAGTTGATTTCCCTTATCATCATATCAGTGGGTGGGGAGAGCTTATAAATCTTATTGAAAAATAAAAATCCCCCGCAAAAGCAGGGGATAGAAAGCGAGGTGTAATTATGGAATATACATACAAAACTAAAATGGTCTGCTCCAAGGAGATTAAGTTTGATATCGAGGGCGATATCATCACAAATGTGCGCTTCCTCGGCGGCTGCAACGGCAACCTTAAAGCTATATCTAAGCTTGTTGACGGCTACACCGTGGAGCAGATAGAATCCAAGCTCAGAGGCAATACATGCGGTATGCGCCCTACCTCATGCGCTGACCAGCTCAGTATCGCTGTCAGAGAGGCTTACGAAGCTACAAAGTAGCGTCCGGGTCTGAGAAAATAGACTGATTCAAATCGCCTTTCATAATTTCAATGGCTTTACAGCGGTTTTCCACTACGTTTACTGTGGAATCACCGCCGAATTCGCCGTCGAGAGTCCATGAAATCTGCTCGTCGTTAAGGGCGGTAAATGTTATCTTGTTGGTGCGGAAAAATCTGATATACTCCCTGTCAATCTCCTCGGAGATGTTCAGCAGGGAGTGTACTATTTTTTGCAGCTGAACTATATTTGCAGGCTTTTTTATAAGCGTGACTTCAAATACTCCGTCGTCAAGGAGAAAATCATTCATTGAGAGAAGTCCTGCAATAGAGCCTGAATTTGTAACCATTCCAAATATGAAATCGTCTTCAAGGACGGTATCGTTGTATTCTATACGCATTTTCTTTGAACGCAGATTTGTTATCTGTGCCAAGCCGTTGAGGATATATGAGGCATGACCAAATAGATTTTTTATCTGCTGGGAGGTCTCATAGGTCACGTTGGTAAATGCTCCGAATGCGGCTATATAGGTGAAATAGCGGTTATTAAAGCTGCCGATATCAACCTGCACGGGAGAGCCCGCTGTTATCCATTTTACAGCATCCATGGGCGTTTTGGGTATGCCGAGAGTGCGTCCGAAATCATTGGTTGAGCCTGCGGGGAGGTAGCCGATAGGAACTCTGATTCCGCTGTCAATTACGCCGTGAATACATTGGCTGAGAGTGCCGTCGCCTCCTGCACATACAATAATATCATAACCGTTAATACAGGCGTAATGGGATTTCTCACGGGCATCTGTGCCGTTTTGTGTTATGTGAATTGTGATTTCATAATCAGCTTTGACAAATTCGTCTATTATTTCGCCAAGCATTGCGCCGATAGTCGCTTTGCCTGCGATAAGATTTACAATAAAGAAAAGTTTTTTCATATTGTACTCCTTGATGAATAATTATAATAATTATATTATATCGCTATTTTATGGGATTTGCAATAGAATGATATAATTAAAAAATAAATTTTTTAAAAACCCTTGACAAAACGTGAAAGATGTGATATAATAATAAAGCTGAATGAGTTGAGCAAAAAAATAAAATACTGGGGTGTCGCCAAGCGGTAAGGCAACGGACTCTGACTCCGTCAGTCGAGGGTTCAAATCCTTCCACCCCAACCAGTAAGCCTCCGATATGAAAATATTGGAGGTTTTTATTGCAATTATCTGTAAAGTGTGGTATAATATAAGTAGTCTGACCGAAAAATAAGAATTTATGGAGGTGTCATATGCACGGTTATCAAATCAAATTATTATGGGAAAAACTGATTGAGATTCACGGCTTGATTTTATCTCAGAATTGGATACAACTAAAACGTGTTGCTGTAATCTCAGATGAAACGATTGAAGAAGCAAAAATAGAGATAGAAGAATATCCCGGAAGTATGACAGAATGTCCATATGATGAATTTACTGATGCGGTCACAATCAATTCATTTGACGGCTGGAACGCAGATTGTATGGCATACTTCTGGTTTGATGACGAGGAAAGCGA
>JAFXDK010000006.1 GCA_017521805.1 Ruminococcus sp.
GAAACTATTTCAATGCCGGCACTTAAAACGGAAGTCGCTTTGACTTCCGTTTTTCATATCCAAGGGCCATTAGCTCAGTTGGTTAGAGCATCCGGCTCATAACCGGACGGTCTGGGGTTCGAGTCCCTAATGGCCCACTTTAAAATTGATAAAAGCTCCCAAAGGGGAGCTTTTATTGTATAAACATACAAATTAGAACGCATATTTTTAGGCAAGTATACAAATATAATTTTTGTTGTCTAAAAGTATGCGTTTTTTTGCATTTATATTTATAGAGAGGGGGAAACAGATGCGCATCGATGAATATGAAATACTCTTCAAAAAATATTATAGACAGATATATAATTATTGTCGGGTAAAACTGCGTCATGAGCAGTCTGCGAGTGATTGTGTTCAAGAAGTTTTTCTGATACTTTACAAAAAGCTTGAAAAGGTCGATTTAACGGAAAATACAGTTATTTGGCTTTACAGGGCAGCAGACAAGGTTATCAGCAAATATCTGAAAAAGCACAGCAGTGATATAAGTCTGGATTCCCTTGACGAACCTATTGAAGATAAAAGGGCTTTTATATCTGACAGCTACGAGGTAATCGACACATATGTTACAAAGGACGAGCTTTTTCTCCTTGAAAAATATTATCTGCATGGTGAAACCATAAGAGAAATTGCCGAAAAATCTGCTGTATCAGAAGCAGCTATATATAAAAGAATTGAGCGATTAAAGTCAAGATTAGAAAAACACAGGGAGGAATTGTTATGAATGAGTTAATTAATATGCTTCTTAAAGATAATTCTTTTTCTGTGAAATCTGCTGACGTACTCAGAAAAGAACTTGAAGCCGAAATGAAAAAAGGTAATCCCGATATTGCTTTGATAAATGAACTTGTTTTAGCTATATCAGAGGCTGAAAATTATTCTCAGGCTGATATTGATATTGAAAATGAGTATAGAAAGGTCACGGCATATAAACGGAAAAAGCCTGTTTTAAGCTATATCAAGGGATTTGTTGCAGCTGCATGTGCAGTATTTGTGGTCAGTAATGTAATCAGCTATTCTGCCTATGGTGAAAATTTATATACACTTGTCGTAAAAAATGATGATAAAATACATTTTGATTTTTTTAAATCTGATGATAAAACAAGGGATTCTTTTAAATATGATTCATATGGTGTGAAAAAATTTTATGAATGTTTGGGGATGAAAATAGAATCGCCTATGTATTTTCCTGAGGGATTTGAAATCACTGAAAAACGGCATAGTGAGCACCTTGTAACTCTTAGCGACGGTAAAGGAAAGGTTGATATTTCCTTTATGTCACTTAGCAGAGGTCTTACTATTGACGGCGTTAATCCAAATGAATCTGTTATACACGTAAACGGACACATTGCCACGTATATCAACGACGAAAATGCGGATTGGCTTATTTACAAATTTGATGACATTGTTGCTATTTACGATTTCCAGTATCTCAGCGATGAGGAAATCGACAAAATAATATCATCTATCGAATAAAAAGGAGGTTTTTCTATGAAAAAATTACTGTCTTTTCTTGCATCTCTTGCAATGCTCACCACCATGTCCCCTTTTTACACTGTGGGTACCAAAAATGATTATGATGATCTGAAATCACTTGCTGACAGTTTAGGAGCTGATACTGATTATTTGAATGTCGTTAATTATGAACATGGACTGGATAATCCCGATCCCGCGGACGTTTATTTTGATTATCTCAGCAAATGCACATTGCTTGAAGCGGCATATTCTCCAAGAAGCTTTTACTGCGATATGGTTATGTCAGGCTCGGATATGGGTATATCGCTTCTGGAGATTCTTTCACATAATGGCGTAATTTTGCCTTCTGATATTCAGCAGGGAGCAGAAAGCCTGTCCGAAATCACTTTAAATGAGGAAACAGACAAGATTATCACAGCATATCAGACAACTCAGTGCTATACAGAGTTTAATAACTATGAGGAGTATCTAATATCTTCTCAGACTTATGAACAGCAGATAAACAGCCTCATTTCAACTGCTGAAAGCTGCATGAAAAACGACAAATATTTTCTCATTACAATTCATGCCTACAAGATGAATCAAGCTGTATGCGGAATCGGAATTGCAGAGGGCGAATGGGAATGGAACGGCAAAAGCTATGATAAATGCATACTAACCCTTGATTCCAACAATTTGGACAATGAGGGAAATGCAGTTGGATTCCGTGAAGAATCATGTATATATATCAATTCCGAGACAAAGGAAAGCTGTATTCCTGCTTATGACCTTGATATGACCGACGAGCCTGCATATGCAGTTATTGACGATGATTCCCTGCTTAATTTCAAAGGAGCAATCAAACCCTCTGTTGAAATCAGCAAGGATAAAGACGATATAACTCATTTTGCTTTTCTTGATACAGAATATATATCTGCATACAGCGTAAAGAATGGGATTAAGACACCCATTGCAAAGCCCACTTATGGTGGGTTGAATGGACCGCTTTCCCTGAATGATATTGATTCTATTCATATTGAAATGGACAACGAGTACAATCGTTATCTAAATTTCAGATATATCAACACAGACAGGTGGATTGATGTAGAACTTGAGGACACTATCAATCGGGATCTTGCAGAGTTATACGTCTCTTTAGACATAAGTGACGATATGATAAACATAGTCAATGAGGGGAATTCGCCCATTCATTCCCATTTGCAGATACGTATGAATGAGGGAACATATAATTTTTCACCATATTTCCTGTGGTATGTAAACGGTGATGTCAACAAGGATTTTACTGTTGAGGTTGTTGAAAACGGCATGCTTTTAAAAAGCAGCGGAAAGATTGAAATGTCAGTTACGCCTCAGCGTTTTATAACAAGTCTCAGCGGAGAGCTTCAATATGTAAACAGCGGTCTTATAACAGATTTTGCTTCTGTTGGTGATTCTCCTACTGACAATGATATTCTTGTAACACTTGACAATGAGCAGAATGTCGTATTTTATTTTGATGAAAATAATGATGGAAGCTATGACACTGAAATGCGAAAGGTTGATTTGACAGGAGGAAGCCCATATCACATATCTTCTGAAAATAACGTTCTTGTTACTGTAAATGAGGAGCAAAAAATCGTGTGCTATATTGACGATAACAACGACGGTGTATACGATACTCCCGTTCAGAAAGGCGACGCAAATTACGACGGAGTAATTGACGCTTCTGACGCAAGTGCAGTTCTTGCACATTATGCAAGGCTTTCCACATCTTCTGAAAATATCGGTTCTGATACTCATACAATGGATTTCGACAGCAGTGGAAATGTAGATGCCGCAGATGCTTCAATGATTATCAAATATTATGCAGATATTCAGACGAGTTAAAGAGAATATGAAAAAACAAATCCCCGAAATCATCTTCGGGGATTCTGCTTGTCAAAAAATGGGATTCTAAAGGGTGAAACCCTTTAGCAGAGTCAAGAGACGGAGTCTCTTGCAGGGTGTGGGACAGTGTCCCACGCAGAGCAAAGCTCTGCGATGCGTTTAAGCGCTCTGCAAGGGGTTGCCCGAACGTGAGGCAGGATGCTGTTTGAACGTGAGGGTATATCGCACTTGGATTTGACTGCGATTGAATTGAAAAGAGGGGACGCTCTGCAAGAGAGAGCGTC
>JAFXDK010000091.1 GCA_017521805.1 Ruminococcus sp.
CGTCAACTTCTTCTCTTGTCCATGAAAGTCTCATGCTGTTCTGGCTCATTTCGAGAGCTGAAACTGCAACACCACCTGCATTAACTGCCTTTGAAGGACCGATAACAACGTTGTTAGCCTGGAAGTATTCGATAGCTTCAGCTGTTGTAGGCATGTTAGCTACTTCGATGTAGTACTTTGTACCGTTAGCAACGATTTTCTTAGCATCTTCGATACCAACTTCGTTCTGTGTAGCACATGGTAAAGCAACGTCAACCTTAACGCCCCATGGCTTTTCACCAGCGAAGAACTTAGCACCGAACTTATCAGCGTAATCCTGAACCTTGTCACGGCCTGATGAACGCATTTCGAGCATGTAAGCAGCTTTGTCAGCTGTGATGCCGTCTTCGTCAAGAACGTATCCGTCAGGACCTGAAATAGTAAGTACTTTACCGCCGAGTTCGTTTATTTTGAGAACTGCGCCCCATGCAACGTTACCGAAACCTGATACAGCAAATGTCTTGCCCTTGATATCTTCGCCCCACTTCTTGAGAACTTCGTCACAGAAGTAAACAGCACCGTAACCTGTAGCTTCAGGACGGATAAGGCTTCCGCCGTAAGAAATGCTCTTACCTGTAAGAACACCGTTTTCAAAATTGTTTACTATTCTCTTGTACTGGCCGTAGAGGTAACCGATCTCTCTTGCACCAACACCGATATCACCTGCAGGTACGTCAACGCTTGCGCCGATATGACGGTAGAGTTCTGTCATGAAGCTCTGGCAGAATCTCATGATTTCTCCGTCAGACTTGCCTCTTGGGTCGAAGTCTGAACCACCCTTACCACCGCCGATAGGGAGGCTTGTAAGGCTGTTCTTGAAGCACTGTTCAAAACCAAGGAACTTGATAACGCTTGCATTTACTGTTGGGTGGAAACGGAGACCGCCCTTGTAAGGTCCGATTGCAGAGTTGAACTGTACTCTGAAACCTCTGTTTACCTGTGTTTTACCGTTATCGTCAACCCACGGAACGCGGAAGATAATCTGTCTCTCAGGCTCTACGATTCTCTCGAATACGCCTTCATCAATATAATCCTGTCTCTTTTCAGCAACAGGCTCAAGAGTTTCGAGAACCTCTGTTACAGTCTGAATGAACTCAGGCTCGCCCTGATTTCTCTGTTTAACTCTTTCAAGTAAGTCGATAAGATACTGATTCTTTAACGCCATTGTTAAAAAACCTCCTTCAAAATATTTCTGCAATTGTTCTGCAAATCAGACTTTGAATACTTTAGCTTTACTTGCTGAACATCTTTTGCAGCTAAGTAAATTATACCAATTTCTGACAATTTTTTCAAGGGGTTAGAACACGGAAATTTAAAAATCGGGCAGATTTGTATGTTTACACAATCCTACCCGACATCGCAATTATTTTTCATTAATTTTCACAGTTGTTGAGATACTCGCTTGCAAGGTAAAGTGAGCCGCAGACGACAACTACACCGTCATTTTCAAGAGCAAGAGATTTCGCTTTCACAACTGCTTCTTCAAGGGAAATACAGGCTTCTGCGGAAGTATATCTTTCGGCGATTTCTGCCAGCTTCTCAGCAGGAACAGAATTCGAAACAAAACCGTCAACGGTGAATATTTTACGGCTGTGTCGAGATATCATGGCAACTCCCTCTTCATAGTCCTTTGAATCGACCATTCCCACAACCGCATATACAGGACAATGCCACTGAAAAAGCAGCTGAGTGAGATTTCTGATGCCGTCGGGATTATGTCCGCCGTCAACGAGAATATCAGGCTCATGGGATACGAGCTGCAAACGTGCCTTTATCTGCGTACTGCTTACAGCACGTTTTATGGTTTCTTCGGATATATCAAAACCTTTTCTTCTGAGACAGCGGCAAACCTCCACAGATGCAGATGCATTTAAAGCTTGAGCTCTGCCGAGCATCTGTGTTTTGAAGAAATCCCCTTTGTAGGTAAAAGACATTCCATCGGTAACAGTAGGTTGACCGCAGCTGCATCGCTCTGTAAGGATGAATTCCGCATCGTATTTCTTAGCGGTGGATTCCACTATCCTTATAACATTCGGCGTATTACCGTCTGCAAGAACAACTGCTGAACCTTTTTTGATTATTCCTGCTTTCTGACGTGCGATTTTTTCAACGGTATCGCCTAAAATCGCCGTATGGTCAAGGGAAATTGATGTAATAACGGCAACCAAAGGTGGCGGTATTACATTTGTGCAGTCAAGAAGTCCGCCTATGCCTGCTTCAAGCACAACAATATCGCACTTTTCACGGACATACCAAAGCAGTGCAATTGCCATTGTAATCTCAAACTGGGAATACTCCGCATCGGCAACGGAATTTTTCACCTTTTCCGCAATTTCGCAGAGGGATTCTTCGTCAATTTCTTCACCGTTTATGCGGATTCTGTCGGCATAATGGGTAATATAAGGCGATGTGAACTGTCCTGTTTTATACCCCGAATAAATCAGAGCATTTGAGATATACTCAACTGTTGAGCCCTTTCCGTTTGTACCTGCAACATGGACGAATTTCAGCTGTTTTTCAGGGTTTCCCACACGCTTCATAAGCTCCTTTGCACGGGAAAGGTCAGTAACTGCCTTTCCCGATTTGCTGTAGGAGTTCACGAAGCTCATTGCTTCATTGTAATTCATAAATTAATATGGAGACGCCTGTGATTCAGCCTTTGCAACGGCTTCTTCAAGGCTCATTCCTGCAAATTCCTGAGCAGAGAAGATACGTCCTGACTTCTTATCGTCCATAAATGCGCCCACAAGTACGCCAGGAAGTGCGCTTTCAGGGGAGTTTGGAGCGTTAGGGCCGCCAAGCTCTGTTCTGCACCAACCTGGGTCAGCAAGGTTGAGCACGATATCGCTGCCCTGATACTTTGAGCCGAGGTCGATTGTTACCTTGTTCAGTGCAGCCTTTGCCGCAGAATAGCCTGCCTGCTCGGGTTCAAGGGCAATACCGCTTGTTGTGTTGACAATTCTGCCGAAACCTCTCTCCTGCATACCTGGTAAGAAGTGGTAGCAAATCATCATTGGAGCAGTTGTGTTTACCTTGAAGCTGATGTCGTAGTCGGACACGGGAGTTGTGAGATACTCTGTGCGGTATGCAATCTGCAAGCCTGCGTTGTTGAGAATAATGTCAATCTGTGTGCCCTTTGCATCAATTTCTTTCAGCATTTTCTCCACTGAATCAAGATCGGAAAGCTCTGCTTCAACTACGTAAGCCTCAACTCCAAGAGCCTTTACCTCGGCAAGAACCTTTTCGCAATGCTCTGCCTTTCTGCTGTGGAGTACCAGATTACAGCCCTGTTTCGCCATAAAAATAGCCGAAAGATAGCCGATTCCTCTGCTGGCACCTGTGAGAAGCGCCCATTTTCCTTTTACGTTTGTCATTGTTTTTTCCCTCCGTTTTCTGCCGTCAGTGCCAACGGCGAAATAATTTATAATAATATATTTCTATATATTATTCAGATTGTTGAAATACCTGAATTTTATTTCTAAATTGCAGGCGGATAATATCCGTCCCTACAAAATTTGACTGTATACCGCAATATTAACCGCACTCATTCGCTAATGGCTAACAGCTAAAGGCTAATAGCTTTGAGATTAATTACGCATTACGCATTACGAATTACGCATTAAAATCAATGCACGCACGTTCTGTCTTTACTGTGCCAATGAATTTCGCAAACTCTACGTGTGCAGGGTGTACCTGATATGCATTAAGTCCCTCTATATCGTCAAAATCGCAGATAAGAGCGATTGTGTAATTGCTTTCGGGAGCGTCAGCGGAGTTGATAACAAGCTCGCCTTTTTTCAGCTCCTTTACGTTTGCAATTACGTCCTCAAAACGCTTCTTTGCTTCAAGTGCGTTGTCGTATTCGCTCATTCCCTCTGTGGCTTTGAGTTTGAACATTACTATATGCTTAATCATTTACCTTGTCCTCCAGTTCATAAATCTTAGATATAAAGGTTTTCTTTCCGTCATAGCTCTGGTATTCGCCGTTGCCTGCAAAATGAAGTCCGCATTTTTCCATAACTCTCGCTGAGCCAATATTTTCCTGTGCACATTCTGCTATAAAACGGTGTGCATTGTGATTTTCACGGACATAATTCATCATTGCAAGTGTTGCTTCGGTAGTATAACCCATATTCCAGCAGTCATATCGCATATTATAGCCGAAACTCCACTTTTTTTCATCGGTGCGGTATCTCATACTTCCTGCTCCGATAAGCTTATTATCGGACTTGCGGACAAATCCCCATTCGTACAATTCGGGACTGACATTTATTGCATTAAGCCATTCTTTTGTAGTTTCAATGCTTTCGTGAGTTGAGTATATCATATACTTTGCAACCCGTTCATCACCTGTCCACTCAAAAGCAGCTTGTGCGTCGTCAATAGTCAGCGGACGGAGAATAAGTCTTTCTGTTTCAATTGTTGGTACTGTAAATTCCATTTCGTCACCTCATTTTACAAGTTCATAGCTTTCATCAATTACGCCGCAGATTTCAGCAAATGATATTCCGCTGTCAAGGGGAATACTTATCCACAGCCGCTTATTCATATGATAGGCAGGTATGGCTTTTCCCTCAGCTATAAGGACTTCTCGGACTACGGGAGTACATTTGACATTGAGAATATCCACATTCCCCGCCCCTTTTTCGTCAATAACGCTTCTGCGGACGTTCATCACAAGTCCGTACCACTTTTTATTGCTCTTGCGGAGAACGGCTGATAAAACATCCCTCTCCCAAGGGTAATCGGGAGAGGTGTTGTATTTTTCCTTGACATAGCGGAAGATTTCTTCCCTGTCGATTTTCATTTTATGCCATATTCATCTTATTATAAAGATAATTATAGGTTGAAAGTGAACTATCTATTTTCTTCATTTTCTCCTCTGCAACTGCAAACTTTGCCTTTTCAGCTTCAATAAGCTTTTCGGGAGCCTTTGCTACAAAGCCCTTATTGTTGAGCTTTCCGCTGAGGAAGTCAATGTCCTTCTGAACCTTTGCCTTTTCCTTTTCAAGACGTGCAATTTCCTTTTCGTAATCAATCAAGTCTTCCATTGGAATAAAAATTCTTGCACAGTCAGTTACAGCATTAGCACAATTTTTATCAATACATAATGCTTTTGTTTCTACTGAGGAAGCAGAAGCAAGTCTCTCAAAGAATATAGCACATGATTCAAACAGTTCAGGCTCGTCAGACTGAATATACAGCTTTGCCTTTACCGAGGGCGGTACGTTCATTTCTGTACGTGTATTTCTTACAGCCTTGATAGCTGAAATAATCTTCTCAAATGCCTTTTCCTCTGCGGAATAGTCGATTGTGCTGTCAAATGTTGGGTATGTTTCAAGGATAATCATTGACTTCTCATTTGTGAGAACCTGCCAGATTTCCTCTGTGATAAACGGCATAAAGGGGTGGAGAAGCTTAAGCATACCCTGCATTGCCCATACGAGGACAGCCTGTGCCTTTGCCATTGTTTCGCCGCCTGCCTGAATTCTGGGCTTTGTGATTTCAATGTACCAGTCGCAGTAAACGTCCCAGATAAAGTCGTAAATCTTCTGTGATGCAACGCCAAGCTCGAACTTATCGAGGTTTTCGCCAACTTCCTTAGCAAGCTTGTTGAACTTGTTAACAAGCCACTTATCCTCTGTTTCAAGGTCAGCAGGAAGTCCTGTGAACTCAAAATCATCGGGGAGATTCATCATAATGAAACGTGATGCGTTCCAAAGCTTATTAGCGAAGTTACGTGCTGCCTTAACCTTATCGTCAATATAACGCATATCGTTTCCGGGTGAGTTACCTGTAGCAAGCATAAAGCGAAGAGCATCTGCGCCGTATTCGTTGATAACTTCAAGAGGGTCAATTCCGTTGCCAAGGGATTTGGACATTTTGCGTCCCTGTGCGTCACGTACAAGACCGTGAATGAGAACTGTATCAAAAGGAACTTTACCCATATTTTCAAGACCGCTGAACATCATTCTGATTACCCAGAAGAAAATGAT
This sequence comes from Ruminococcus sp., assembly GCA_017521805.1. GTDB lineage: Bacteria > Bacillota > Clostridia > Oscillospirales > Ruminococcaceae > Ruminococcus. The sequence continues at coordinate 6,036 of JAFXDK010000091.1, forward strand.
GTCATAGCCTGTAACAAGAGTATTTGTGGGGTAGAAGTAATTGAGGTCCTCTGTGTTTTCGGGCCAGCCAAGTGTGGAGAATGGCCAGAGAGCAGAGCTGAACCATGTATCAAGAGTATCGGGGTCCTGACGCATAGGCTTGCCGCACTTTGGACAAACTGCGCTGTCCTCCTTTGTTACTACCATTTCGCCGCACTCATCACAGTAGAATGCAGGAATCTGATGTCCCCACCAAATCTGACGGGAGATACACCAGTCACGGATATTGTCAAGCCAATGGAAATAAATCTTGTCGAATCTTTCGGGAACGAACTTTGTATCGCCGTTCTTTACAGCGTCAATTGCAGGCTGCGCAAGGGGCTTCATCTTAACAAACCACTGTGTTGAAACCTTAGGCTCAACAGTTGTACTGCAACGGTAGCATGTACCAACATTATGGCTGTAATCCTCGATTTTAACAAGTGCGCCCTCAGCTTCAAGGTCAGCAACGATAGCCTTTCTTGCCTCGAATCTGTCCATACCTGCATACTTTGGATAATCGTCAACAATTGTTGCGTCGTCGTTCATTACATTGATAACAGGGAGATTATGACGAAGTCCAACCTCGAAGTCGTTAGGGTCGTGTGCAGGTGTAATCTTAACTACGCCTGTTCCGAAGTCCATTTCAACGTAATCATCGGCAACGATTGGGATTTCACGGTGAACGATAGGGAGAATAACTGTCTTGCCTACTAAATCCTTGTAACGCTCATCATTGGGGTTAACAGCTACAGCTGTATCACCCAAAAGTGTTTCGGGACGGGTTGTAGCAAGTTCAAGATAGCCGTCTGCGTCCTTTATCTTATAGCGGAGATGCCAGAAATGGCCTGCCTGATCCTCATATGTAACCTCAGCATCAGAAAGAGATGTCTTACATTTAGGACACCAGTTGATTATACGCTCACCACGGTAGATAAGCCCCTTTTCGTAATATTTTACGAAAACTTCCTTAACAGCCTTTGAACAGCCCTCGTCCATTGTGAAACGCTCTCTTGACCAGTCACATGATGAACCAAGCTTTTTCAGCTGCTCGCAGATTCTGCCGCCGTACTGCTTTTTCCACTCCCATGCGCGCTCCATGAAGCCGTCACGTCCCAAATCTTCCTTTGTAACGCCCTCTTTACGCATTGCCTCAACGATTTTAGCCTCTGTAGCAATTGCGGCATGGTCAGTACCGGGAAGCCACAATGCAGAATAGCCGCTCATACGCTTCCAACGGATAAGAATATCCTGCAATGTTTCATCAAGAGCGTGTCCCATGTGGAGCTGTCCTGTGATGTTCGGAGGGGGGATAACTATAGTATAGGGTGTTTTCTTAGGGTCAACTTCTGCACGGAAGCAACCCTTGTCGTTCCATGCGGTGTAAATTCTGTCCTCAAAATCCTTTGGATTGTAGGATTTAGCAAGTTCCTTTGCCATTTTTAATTTCTCCTTTAACAATATATTGATTCGGGTAAAAAAACGCCCCGAACCGTAAAATAGGTTCAGGGCGAACATAGTCCGTGTTACCACCTGAATTCAGAGCAAATGCTCTGCACTCTGCGAAGTCATTCAACCTCTTTCCCTGTAACGTGAGAAACACGTTATGAACTACACAATAAAAATCTTCGCCCATACAGCTCCGAAGCTACTTCATCATACCTCTCATACTGTTTCGCACCTACCAACAGTTCTCTGAAATCGAAAATATGACTACTACTCTTCATCACAGCCTTTTTAATATACTGTTATTATACAGTATAAAATCAGTTTTGTCAAGTGCAAATCGCAAAGATTTTTCCAACAAAATCCCCGACTTCTAAAAAGAAATCGGGGGAGATTTTTTTTACTTGCCTGCCTTGAAAGCATTCTTGAGGAAATTGTACATAAGTGGATTTACACAATTTGCATCATGTCCGCCGCCCTGAATTTCCTGCCAGATATGAGGCTGTCCGTTTGTTGTAAGGATTTCGTGATACTGCTTTGGGAATGTACCAACAACAGTATCATTTGTGCCGCCTGTAATCATAAGAATATAAGGGTCATACTGATGATCCTGAATCTTAAATTCAGAGGGCTGCATATTTCCGGGATGCGACATGAACATATCGCTTCCAGGAGTTACGCCCGGTGCAGGACAAGCCGCGCCGATATATCCGAAATACTCAGGTCTTGTTATACCAATGTAGAGGGATTCTCTGCCGCCCATTGAGAAGCCGCAGATACCTGTATTCTCTCTGCCTGTTGCTACAGAGTAATGCTCCTCCATATAAGGCATAAGGCACTCGATGAGATCCTCTCTGAATGCGTCATATTTAGCACATTCCTCAGCAGTAAAGCCGCCGCACTGGTCAGAATTCTGGCTTGTGTACATAGCACAGCTTACGAGAATCATTTCCTCTGCCTCGCCTGCCGCCATAAGATTTCCGCCGATAGACTTACAATAGCCCACCATGTCGTTTTCAGAACCGAAGATTCCGTGATTTACATAAACAACAGGATATTTCTTGCTTGTGCTGTAGTTAGGAGGAAGAATTACAACTGCATTCTTATTCTTCTTTGCTATTGATGAATAATAAGAAATCTTTTCTTCCTTACAGCCGTTATTTGAACTGCCTGTAATATTGCTTGGAACATTTGCTGTAATGGAATTTCTGATTGAATCCATATAAGCAGCGCCGTCAACATTGCCGCCTGATGGAGCCTTTGTAGTAGTTGTAATAACTTCCGGCTTCTTTGTTGTAGTTGTAGTTACAGGAGGCTTTGAAGTTGGAACCAGCGGGAACTCATCAATCTGACCGAGAAGGAACTTTGAAAGAAGAACAAGATCATTCACATTAACTGTTCCGTTTCCGTCAATATCAGCAGCTTTATTTGCTGCAGAACCTGCAAATGTATTTACGACCGCTTTTCTTTCAAGAATAAGGTCAAAAACGTCAATAACACCGTCATTATCAAGATCGCCGACAACAACGCCATCAGAAGAACCGGGCTTGCCGCTCCCGTTGCCGGAAACCACCCCCTCTAAAGCGCCCTTGGCATTATCCATGAAGAAATCTGTTGTAGTATCAACAGTTTCAACATAAAGGTAGCAATTCAGTGCACCCTCGGGAATTGTATAAGCGTCGTTTGAAAGGGTAGTCCATTCACCATTTTCGCCTTTACCCTCAGCAACTGTAAGATACTGCTCCTCACCGTCAAGTGTACACTGTAAAGTAAGTTTGAAATCCTCGGAAGAAGATTCATTCTGCATAACATCAACGCCGAAGCTGTAAGTCTCGCCTGCTTTGAAAGCCGCAGGGTCAAGATAAGTAATAGCTCCGTTCCATGATTCAGTTCTGCCTGTTACAGCAAGAGTTCCACCGCTTGCCTTGACAGATGCAGAACCTCTGCCGGTCCACTCGCCCTCGCCACTGTCGAATGTATCATTATAATAGTAACCGTTGGAATCAGGCTCAACAGGCTCTGTGGGCTTGATAACAGCACCCTCATCGCCGTGTCCCTCACCATATGTTACAAGATTTGAATTAACCTTTGCTGAACCGTTTGACTGATAACCCTCAACATTAAGAGCAACCTCATACATCACACCGCTCATATCCATACCAGCATCTTCCCATGCTTCAAAATGTTTGGAAATACTGATACGGCCGCTTATATTTGTCTCAGCGTTGTTGCGTGCAGGATTGTCCTGACGAACACTCCAGTACTGATAGAATGTCTCAGTACCATGAATTGAAGGCTGATTTACTCTTTCCGTTCTGTAGATATCGTACTTGTGACCGTTTGCCTCAACAGTACCCAGAGAGTTAGTTGCTCCTGGTGGTCTCCATGATCCCCATGCGTCTACGATGTAATACTCAACAGTAGGATATTTACCATCACCGTTTTCTGTCCAGCCATAAACGCACATATAAGAATTGCCCTTGGGGAAGTAGTCAACATCGTAATCAAGGTAAATACCGTCATACTCGTCATATGTCTTTGTGCTTCCCAACTTCTGACCTGTACGGAACAGACAGTTTTCGATACCTGTCCAACTGCAATCAAATGAACCGTTGTCACCCACGTTCATACTGACCGTACCCTTACCATCCTGATTCCACAGTTCCCAGTCGTAACCGTCCGTTTTACCTGTTTCCTGATAAGCGTTTGCTGTAAATGCGGCTGGAATAATTGCTGCACTCAGCATAATGCTGAACAATCCACAGGCAGTTTTTTTAATAAATTTGTTCATTGTAAACCCCACTTTCATAAAGATGATTTTACAATTAATAATCCATATGTTCCCCTATAGACAGCAAAACTGCAAAACAAATTTCACTGTCTTAAATATATTATATTAATAATGTGTAAATATTTCAAGTCATTTTTTGCTGAATATAAACAACTTACCAGATATTGCGTTTTTACCATTTATTGACACAGCACAACTTCAGTCTATAAAATCAGCATTTTTCTTGATTTCAACCTTATGATTATACATCGCCTTATCGCTTCGCGCCACAAGAACTTTAATATCAGGTCCGCTTAAATCTACAAATGGGTCAAAATAAGCCGTACCAACAGCTGCAGAAAAGGGATATCCCTTATAATCCGCGCTTTCTCTGACAAATTCTACGTTTATAGCGTCTGTCATGTCATTGTCGGTGATACACATAAATTCATCGCCGCCTATGCGATACACCTTTCCCTTTTTGCCTACAACTCTGAGCAAAACAGCGGCACAGCGGATAATAGCCTTATCTCCGCTGTCATGACCGTAATTGTCATTGATGTACTTTAAGAAATTAACATCACAGGCTGTAACAAAAATTTTTTTGCATCTTTCAATATCTTTTTCCAGCTCTGCTATATCCTCCTCATAGGTATTGCGGTTATATGCGTTTGTCATAGAGTCGATGCAGGCGCTGCGTATTGCGGCTTTGATTTCCATGTTTTTCTTAATAAATTTTCTGATAAGGAAAAACACACACATAAGCAGAATAATACCAACAACTGAAAAAACAGCAATGTTACGCCTGCGTATCTTCAAAGCCGCAGTGCTGTCAACAATCTTAACATTATCAACATAAAACGAAAGATTTTCGAAATCCTGCTGTTGATTATCGTCATCGGCACGCACATAAAAATACAAATTCGTGGCATTGGCAGGAAGCATAAAATCTCCTGAAATCTTTGACCACGTACCATTCTGCAATTCTTTGCTCTTGATAGTAGAATAAATCTCCTCACCGTTCAGATTGTATTGCAGCCTCAGTGAAAACGAATGATTTTTTGGACAATTTTTTTCCATATACATAACGTAGGCAGAATAAGTATAATTAACCTTTGGCTGTACACTGGCAATTCTGACCATAGGCGCATTCCAATGCTCATTCTTGCCTGAAACATAAAGAGAATAATTACCTGAATAGCTAAAGCTGTCAGTTACTTCCATTTGTACTTCACCTCTTGGAATCCAACCGCCTGTACTACCCTCAAAATCAAATTCCAAAATAGATTCATTTTCTTCGTATACTATTTCTTCTTTTTTCTTTCCATAGCCATAAACAGAAACATCGTCAATACAAAAATCATCCGTACCGTTTGCAGTTTCAAAATAAAGAATAGCATCATTTACATTTTCAGGAATAACGGCAGAACTTTCCATAAGCACCCATTTATCTTTTCCAACAACAGTTGTTGACATATTCACATAGGATTCTGTACCTGCCGCATCCACAAATTTCAAGGTCATCATTACACTGACTTCCTCAGCTGAATCACTGATTGCATAGGCTCTGAAAAGATATTCCTCGCCAGATGTGATAATATCGGTAATATTCAGTGCAGGACCGCTCCATGCCTCTTCACGTTTTTGTGTTTTAAGAGCAGAAAAACCACTGTATACCTTATCTTTTGTAATTATTATTTCTGATTTATTGCCAAAGGAAGACCATTCATCAAATTCTCCAGATTCAAACCCTGTATCAATCAACGCCCTGTATTCATCATCAGCAAAGGCACTTACAGGCGATAAAAGGGCACAAATCAGCAGTGTAATAACAATAGATACAAAATAAGAAAATCTGATTTTTTTCATAATGTCCCTCCTCGTGCAAGTAAAAAAACCTACTTTATTTTACATATATATTATAGCATTTTTTCATAAATTTTTCTATTCTTATAATACAAAAACTTTCAAGAATGCTTTTGTGCAATTTGTATAATTTGATACTGTTTTTTAGAAATTATGAAAAGATTATTACAAAAAGTAAAAATCCGCGAGATTTTACCCACGGATTTTTATTATCTGTTAAACTTTTAGAGGTGATCTTTATTAAGACTATCAAAAGCCTCAGCAACCACCTTTTCGTCAGGAGCCTTCGTGAAACTGCTAACTATAGGTACTACAATAAGAGACACAATCATAGCAAATGCGCCCGCATTTACAGGTGAAAGAAGATTCAAAGGACAGTTAAGGTCAATAACCGCCTGCTTCAATCCGTCAAATGCAGAAATATTCATGCTGAATAAAATCATGTGTCCCACTGTAATTCCAAGGCCTGTAATAAAGCTTGCAATTACAGACGCAATTGAAGATTTTTTCATAAACAGACCATAGAGGAAAGGTCCGAGGAATGCACCTGATAATGCACCCCATGAATATGACATAAGAGTTGAAATGGAAGCGTTTTTGTTGCAGGCAATAATTACGGATATTACAAGGAATATAGCAATGAATATACGAATGCAGAGCATCTGCTTCTTGTCGTCGAAATTCTTAATTCTTGGCTTGATAAGGTCATTTGTAAGAGTTGAACTTGAAGTAAGTACAAGTGATGAAAGAGTTGAGAGTGACGCTGAAAGAACAAGCACAACCACAAGTCCTATAAGCATATTCGGGAGCGCCTGATGTATAAGAGCAGGTACCATTGTATCATATACGGGCTTGCCGTTTACAACTTCAATAAGAGTTCTGTCCGTTACAGTCGGGTCAGTTGTACAGTAAAGACGTACAAATCCGCCCATAAAGTAAGAACCGCCTGCAACTACAAGAGCAAATAATGTGGAGATAACTGCTCCCTTTTTAATAGCGTCCTCATCCTTGATAGCATAGAATTTCTGCACCATCTGAGGAAGTCCCCATGTTCCGAGAGATGTGAGTATTACAACTCCAAGAAGATTGAAAGGATCAGGTCCAAAAAGTGAGCCGAGGGAATTTTCAGGAGTATTTTTATCTGATATAGCGTTAAGTGATTCAATTGCCATTGAAAGACCATCTTTTTTCTGTACAGTAAGAGTTACAACAGTTGCAATACCAATAAGCATAATAATTCCCTGTATAAAGTCATTTATAGCTGTTGCCTTATATCCTCCGAGAATTACATAAATAGCGGAAAGTACTGCCATAAGGATTATAATAATTGTACCACCGTTTTCCCCAAGGTTAAATACCATTCCGAAAAGTCTTGAAAGACCGTTATAAACGGAAGCGGTGTAGGGAATAAGGAACACAAATACTATAAGGGATGTTATTGTTTTAAGCATATCAGAATCAAATCTTTTACCGAAGAATTCAGGCATAGTCTTTGCTCTGAGCTGTTTCGTCATAAGTCTCGTTCTTCGTCCTATGAGGAAAAAGGGAATCAGGCTTCCGATTATAGCATTTCCTATACCTACCCATGCTGCAGATACGCCATAGCTCCAGCCGAACTGTCCGGCATAGCCAATAAACACCACGGCAGAGAAATATGTAGTACCATAAGAAAATGCAGTCAGCCACGAGCCTACATTACGTCCGCCCAGCATAAAATCCTTTGCTGATTTTGTTTTTCCTGAGGTGTAAAAACCTATACCAATCATTACAGCAACATAAATTGCAAGTATTATAAAGGTAGCAGTTTTTGAACTCATACAATCACAACCTTTCAGATATGTAATACTTAAAAGCTTAAAAGCTTTAAACCAATAAAGTGTTCGTATATTAATATAGCACATTTTGTCGGAAATGTCAAGGGGTTTTAGAGAAAAAATCATTGAATTATTTCGAATTATGTGCTATAATTGTCCCTGTTAAAAAACAAAAATTTTTTTGAAAATTCTTGTAATGTTTTTAAAAGTCATGCGTCTTATAGACAGAAAGGAGGAAATGAAATGTTTGAAGAGCTCTACAAAACATACTTTCACGATATATTTTTATATTCAAAATCTCTTTGCAGAGAAGATAATCTTGCCGAAGAACTTACGCAGGAAACCTTTTTCAAAGCCCTGAAATCTATTGATAAATTCAAAGGCGACTGCGACGTAAGAGTGTGGCTGTGTCAGATTGCGAAATATACATTTTATGACTACTGCCGAAAAAATAAGCTACGTGATTTCGAGGAATTTCCCGAAGATACGGTTGATACGGGAGTTTCCATAGAAAATGCCCTTGAAGATGAGGGAACAGCCGAACTGATACATCAGATACTCCACGATATGAAAGAACCTTACAAAGAGGTATTCACCCTAAGAGTATTCGGTGAATTATCATTTAAACAGATTGCTAAATTGTTCGGCAAAACTGAAAACTGGGCAGCGGTGACTTTTCACCGTGCAAAATTAAAAATAATCGACACTATTCAAAAACAGGAGGAAAACTATGAATAACAAATGTGACATAATCAAAGACCTACTTCCCCTCTACGCTGAAAATATGTGCAGCGCCGACAGCAGGCAGGCTGTAGCGGAGCATATCGCTGAATGTGAAAGCTGCCGTAATGAGCTGAAAAAAATCAATACCGATGTGGCTATTCAGGCTGATTCCGATGTATCAATGTTCAAGCGTATAAAAAAGCGTGCAAGAATTGAAAAAGTTGTTATTTCAATTGTAAGTATTGTATTTGTATTATCTGCTTTGTGGTTTGCACAATTCTTTCTTATTAATACGGACTGTGCTATGGACTATGAGAAATACAATTTAGCTGAAAATGTAAAAGTTGAGGTTGACGAGGACGGCTTGCTGTGGCTTTGTACTGATAACGAAGCGTCAACATACGATTACTATTATCCTACGTTGGCAGATGTAAACGGCATAAAAATGACCGAAAACGGATATGATAAAACAAAAAAAGAAAGCTACATTGTGACGTTACATCATCGTAAAGTCAATGAGTTGGCAATGATTACGTTCCCCGGAAATAAAAAACGCACACCATTATTTAACATAAACGAAAAAGAATTCAAATTTGTAAAGTATTATGATGAAAATACGGATACAGAGTATGTACTTTGGGAAAGGGATTAATTATGATAGAGAGAAAATTCAATAAAGCCGCAATTATTATTTCAGCTTTAGCTGTACTTTCATACTGGTTTCTGGGAATATACAGCTTTATTCCCGTTATACTGGGCATAATCGCAATTATCATAGCTGTTGGAAAGAGAGAAACGCACCTTGTAAAACTTCCCGTTTTTCTGTCTGTAATTGCAATAATTATGGGAATATTTGATTTACTTTTATTCCATACCGATTTGTTCTTTTCATTCTAAAACGCCAAAAATTCCGTATGCTGTAACATACGGAATTTTTTAATTTTTTTACCTTATTTCTATCCGACTGCCGCCTGTTTTATCCTTTGTTACAACAATCTGCCTGTCAATTCTGTTTCTGAGTTCGCCCACATGGGATATTATTCCCACAAGCCGATTTCCCTCTGCAAGTCCCTGAATTGACTTCATAGCTTGATTCAGCGTTTCTTCATCAAGAGAACCAAAACCCTCATCAACAAACATGGTATCAAGAATAATACCTCCTGCGCTGCTCTGAACCTCTTCGGAAAGTCCCAGCGCAAGAGCAAGAGAGGCGAGAAACGCCTCACCGCCCGAAAGAGTTCTGACGCTTCTTTCAGTGCCGTTGTAATGGTCAATTACATTCAGTTCAAGACCGCTTTTGCTTCTGTTGTCAACAGCAATTTCGCGACGTGTAAGGTCGTATCTGCCGTCAGTCATCACGATAAATCTGCTGTTTGCGCGGGCAATAACCCTGTCAAAATAGCTCATCTGTACATAAGTTTCAAGCATGATTTTTTCTTTGCCCTGAACATTTCCGTTTGCAGTATCAGACAAATCCTTCAGCATAGTCAGCCTTTTTTCCGTTTCAGCCATAGCCGCGGATTCTTCTGCAATCCCTTTCAGAGCGTACCTGTTAGCAGTTATTCGCGATTCAGCACATTTGGATATACCGCTGATTTCCTCCTGTTTTTCCCGATATATCTGTTTTTTCTCCTCTGTTTTCTTTGCTTTTTCAATCACATCCTCAGGAAGCTTACTTCGCAGGTATTCAATTTTACTTTTCAGATTATTGTGAATTTCTTCGCCCTGTCGCAGATTATTCTCCGCAGTTTCAAGGGCATTTTTCAGGCTATCCCTTTTCAGCACAAGAGAAGTAATATATTCCTCCGCTTCCCTGCGGCTTCCGAAACGAAGCTGCGATTCCGCAGATTTCAGATTTTTCTCCGCTTCCTCCCGTCGAGTATGGAGTACGGATAATTTCACTTCTGTTTCCCTCAGCGCAGTATCAGCGGATTTATACAATTCCTCAGTCTGCGGAATAAGCTCATCAAGCTGATTTTTCCGCTGAATCCGTTTATTTTCAGCTTCAAGCTTTTCACAGAGTTCACCATTTTTTATTTCGGCTTCTTTTACCGCCTGCTTAGCTTTTTTGCCGATATCAGAAACAGCCGTATCATCACAGCCGAAAAATTCCGCCGCAGTTTTTTCAACAGCTTCCTTTATACCCTGAACTCTTGTATTAAGTTCAGCCGCCTTTGTGTTAAGATTTGCCGTTTCATCGCGGAGGCTGTTCAATTCAGTCTCAGCCTCCTTGATTTCTTTTTCCTCAGGAGGATTTCCACGCATTTTAGCAGGATTCGGATGCTCCGTAGAACCGCACACGGGACAAGGCTCACCACTTTTCAGAGATGCGGCACATATACCTGCACGGCAATCATCAAAGAGACGTTTCATTTCTTCAAGCTGTACGCTTCGGAGTTTTACAGCGTCGGCTGAAACAGTATATTCCTGCTGAGCCTTTTGCAGCTTTTTCATTTCTTTTAAAAGCTTATCTGCATTTTCCGCAAGCTGTCTGCCGTCGTTTATGCGTTTTTCTGTCTCTTTAATTTCATATTCTGTTTTCTGCCTGTCAATGCCTGCGGATTCAAGAGTTTTATACTCTGATTTGTAATCCTCAAGAGCTTTTTTTGTTTTTTCGGAATTCTCAATAAGCTTTTTACTTTTCTGCTCAGTATCAGTACAGGCCTTTTCCGTAGATTTCAATTCCGATTTTAATTTTTCAAGTCTGTCATAATTCTCAGATTCCGCTTCTGTAAGCGTAATTTCACGTTCAGCCTTTTCAATTTCAGGCTTAGTGAGAGCAGCATTTTCACAGATTTTTTTCAGCTTTTCAAGCTCCGCAGAAGTAGTTGCAAATTCCTTTTCGCTGTTTTTAAGTTCTTCGTACTGCTTTAACGCTGACTCGTATTTTCCCAGTTCGTTATTAATTTTTTCCAATTCAGCCGATATCAAATCCGCCTGCCGATTATATTCGGAAACAGCATTTTCATCCTTTTCAAGAATACCGCTGATAAGTTCAAGAACTGCGTCATTTGAGATAAGCCCCTCTTTCGCCTTTTCCAGCATTTCGCTGTATTCTGAATTTTCAGGGCATCTTATACCACCGATATACTGAGCAATTCCAGCCGCTGACGCTTTATATCGGCTGTCAGTTGCTTTCACTTCTGCTTTAAGTCTCTCTTGTAAGCGCATGAAATAATCGGTTTTGAAAAGCCGTCTGAAAATCTCGCGGCGCTCAGTCGCCTCCGAGAGAAGAAGCTTCATAAATTCACCCTGAGCAAGCATGACAATCTGTGTAAACTGTTCCCTGTCAATTCCCAACAGCTTTTTCACTTCATTTGTAACATCAACGCTTTTTGTTACAACATGTCCGTCAGGAAAAATCATCTCCGCGTCAGCTTTTTCCTCCACCATGCCGATACCGCGCTTTTTCACTCTCTCATAGGTTGGATTTCTGCGGATTTTGTACACTCCGTCACCATAGGCAAATTCCAGTTCAACATATGTATCTGTTTTATCATCGGCATATTTTGAACGGAACATGTTAGAATTTCGGGAGCTTCCGCTTGCCTTTCCGTAAAGAGCAAAGGTTATAGCGTCGAATATGGTGGTTTTTCCCGAGCCTGTATCGCCTGTTATAAGGTAAAGCCCCCTGTCTCCGAGAGCCGTCATGTCAAGCTCAGTAACATCGGCATATGGACCAAATGCACTCATAGTAAGTTTAAGAGGTCTCATGGCAGTTCCTCCTCCCACACTGATTTTATAACAGATTCCATAAAGCTTGCCTGCTCCTCTGTCATTTTGTGATTGCACTGCGCCTCGTAAAATTCCGTGAATATGCTTATAGGCGGCAGGGATTCATTTCTGATTTCACTGCGGATAACAGATACCGACTGTGTGCGGCTGTTGTCGTAGAAAAGCTGTAACATATAGGGATAAATTTTTTTCAGCTTCCGTGCCGCATCGGGAATATCCTGCTCATCGGTAAGGGTAATATAGATATAATCCTCTGTATTGATATTTTTATAAAATTCCTTATCCGTCAGCTTTTCATATGTACCCTTGTATTCACGGACTTCCTTTCTCGGCTTGACAGGAATTTCTGTTATTTCAAGACAGCCATTTTCCCCGATTTCAACAACGGTATACGTTTTTTTGACCGCTGTCTCATCAAAGTGATATTTCAGCTGACTGCCGCAATAGCGGATTTTTTTGCTTCCCACAAACTGCGGATAGTGGATATGACCTAAAGCCGTGTAGTCAAAGGCTTCAAAAATGCTGCCGTCAACGTTTTCAGTTCCGCCGATAAAAAATTCCTCAGATTTACTCAGCTTTGCTCCCGTTACAAACTGATGTGTCACAAGGATATTTCTCTTTGAATCATCAAGAGGAATATTCTCCAAAACAGCAGATACAGCGTCGGTATAGCTTTCAATTTTCTTTTCGGAATAAAACTGCCGCACATTTGCAGGCTTTACAAAGGGTAACAGATAGAAATTGACATCGCCGTATTCATCACATAGGGTGACAGGCTCAATTTTTCCGCTGTAAACGGGAGCGATATGCACTCCCCCAGCCGCCATAACACGACCGCCAAAGGAAACTCGCTCGGCGGAATCGTGATTTCCGCTTATTATAAGAACAGGAATTTTTTTCAGCGAAAGATTGTACAGGAATTCATCAAATACCTGCACAGCCTCCGCAGGAGGAACAGTTTTGTCATAGATATCCCCTGCAATGACAACGCAGTCAATTTTTTCAGTATCGCAGATATGACAAATCTGCTCCAGTATGTATTTCTGATCCTCCAGCATGGAGTATTCTTTTAGTCTTTTTCCGATATGCAAATCGGAAAGATGAAATATTTTCATAAAAAATCAGCTCCTATAAGGAAAAACCGCCCGAAGTTATATGCTCCGCGCGGTTAAAATTTTTAGATGTTCCCTTTAAGAAATTCTTTTTCCTTTGCCTTTTTTACGTTTTTCAATGGGCTTTTCCTTGCCGCCCATATCCTCAAATATTGTTTCCTCATCAATATTTTCAGTACCGTCTGTAAGCTCAGGATTTATCTCTCCGCGGCTTTCATAGAAAGGATTTATAACATATTTCTGAATTACAGGATAGCAGTTGAAGCATACTATAAACCATGTCAGCGCCATAGGGAAAAATGGAATTACAAGAAGTGCAAAGGGCGGCATGGCAAGAAAGAATACTATCATGAGTGTAGCAAAAAATACCACAAATATTGTTGAAATCAGATTCTGCTTCAATGCGGCAAAAGCAAGAGCAAAGGAGTTTTTAAACAGATTTTTCAGCGATAGATCCGTTGCCGTCATCATGAGGAAAATATAGTAATTCATGAGGAATACTACAAGTCCCACAGTCATAGTTAAAAACAGCGGAATGTAAAACAGCTTATTATCGTAAAACTCAGCCCAGTCGGGATAAAGATTATAGCCCGAGAATATCGATAACGCGGCAATTACATCGAAGATTCCCACAACAACAGCTTTTTTGAAGTTTTCGCGGAAGCCTCTGAAAAAATCTCTGAAAATGTAGGTGTGCTTCTGGATTACAAGCAATCGTGTTACTTTAGTAAGTCCTGCCATAGCAGGACCTATCAGCACTGCAAATACAGCGAAAAGCGCAATGAGCAGACCCAGCAGCAGCTTATAATTCTTCATAAAGCTGAACAGAAAAAACGACACATACGGCGGCAGCAAGAATATGAAAAACAGCATATTCAGCCCTGTAATCTGCCATATTTTCCTGAAAAAGATATCAAAAAACAGAGCAATACCTTTTTTCTTAGGGGCATACTTTGAAATTCCGGGCCCCGAATTTTCATAACCTTTAAATAAACCCAATTTATACTTCCTCCAATTAGTTAATTATAGGGAATTCCTATAAGCTGACGCTGAAAAAATGATTCACCAGAGCGTCAGCCAATGAAATAATAACTGCGGCTGAAAAAAGTACGGCATATCTCATGCAATAGCTTCTGAGATTCGGCGTATCTCCTGCCGATGTCATACTTTTTAAAAGTCCCGTTGAGGTGCGCATAAGCTCCCTTACGGATAATAAGCCAACAGCTGATATTACCGCCATTTTTGGCATATACATCAGCAAAACAGCAGGCAGTGCGGATATTCCTTTTTCAGCGTAAATAAGTGCCGCAGAACAGCTCAATTCCGCGCCGAGACACATAAGCAGAGCCGCGCCCACAGGCTGTCCGAATACAGATAAACCGAAGAAAAATGCCAATGCAAGAAATACCGCCAATATCACAAGAGTACCTGTGAACACTTCAAGAAAGCCTCCGCCGAACAATTCGGGACATATGTATTTCTGCAATATTCCGCTGTTTCGGAAATGCAGTGCCATAAATGAGCCGACAGCAATTCCTGCCAATTCAGTGAGCAGAAACAGCAAAAGCCACTTTCCACTATTTCCGCCTGATATGTATACCGATTTTTTCAAGCATATCCACCCTTTCGCACGTTCTACAAAATCATATGCCGAAAGGACAGGTTTTATTACTGGGAGATTTCCTTACTTTGATAATTCGTATGCTCTCTTTGTACAGCTTTCACAGCAGTTCTTTACGGTATCTGTAAGCTTGCCCTCGTAAAGTCTGTCAAGTCCTGCAAGAGTTGTGCCGCCGGGTGAGGATACCATTTTAATAAGCTCATCAATGGTATATCCTGAATCTGTCAGCATTTTTGCTGAACCGATAAGGCTCTGGCTGAAAAGCTCCAGTGCAGCATCGGGAGAGATTCCCACAGTATCGGCATATTCCACAAATCCCTTTGCAAAGAGATATATAAACGCAGGGCTGCTGCCGTTTATTGCGATAATCTCTTTCATTTTATCCTTGGGTACTACGGAAGCCTTTCCGCAGGCACGGAATACATTGAGGATAACCTCAAACTCATCGTCTTTTACGCTTTCATTTCTTGAAAGTGCCGATGCACCCTCCCCTAAAAGCAAGGGAGTATTCGGCATAACCAGTATAACCTTAGCTTCGGGAATTGTCTTTGAAGCTATAAATTCATCGGAAATTCCTGCGGCAATTGATACAATCACCTTATCCGCTGTAACAGCAGATGCGATTGTTTCAAGTACACCCTCAATTACCTGAGGCTTTACAGCAAGGAAAACATATCCGCATTTTTCTGTAACCTCAACAGCGTCTGCACAGGCTTTAACACCGTATTCAGCAAGAGCTTCAAGCTTTTCAGAATTGGGGTCAGCAGCATAAAGCTCAATGTCTTTTCCTGCTTCACTGGCGGAAATTCCTTTCATAATTGCGGCACCCATATTTCCTGCGCCGATAAATCCAATTTTAATCTTTTCCATTTATATCACCTGTTTTTAATAGAATGTAGCAACTTCCTGTACAGGAGCTTCTGCTGGTTCAAGAGAAGTAACGTAGAGAACAGGTCCCTCTCCCTTGTATACCTTGTGCTTCTGTACTTTTATATCAGCTGTAAGAATCTGCCATTTTTTCGGGTCAAAGTCCACAGGCTTATCCCACACAGCCGCCGCCCAGCAATACTGGATATCGTCAACACAGCAGGTCATAATATGTCTGCCAAATGCAAAGGAATTTTCGGAGAATTTCTTGTTAATTGCCGCAAGTCCCTTGAATGTAATACGCTTACCGTCGTATTTTTCAGGCTCGTCCATGATATCCCTGTACCAGATAGCATAATCGCGGTCATCAATTACGATGTGGTCTGCATTGATATCAAAGGGCAGAGGGTCCTCAATGTCATCATAGGCAACCTGTCCGTCAGTATATTCGTAGCAAATCTCACTTCTGCGGCTTACGCCTCTTACAATTTTGTGGAATTCCTGCACATCAAAGGATTTATCAAAGCGGTTGAATACTGTCAATTCCGCAAAATTCAGCTTATCCACAACAAGACTTCTCATATTTGCGTTATAGTTGAGGAATGTAGAACCGTCAGCGAAAAACATAACCTGATATACGCCCCAGTTGTCAGGCATATTTGCAAGAAGCTCGTTTACCTGCCACATACCGTTATACTCAATAACGATTTTTTCAGCTCTTGATTCATAGGCAATACGGGCAAGGTTTGGGATATTCATTTCCTCTTTATCCTCAATTGTCTTTACTGTCACATTCTTGCCCTTGTGCGGAAAGCGTGATATATCAAGCTCCTCAATGCCCTCCTCAAAGGAGAGTATGAGCGTCTTTTCTCCCGAATTAAAGCGTTTATCCTCCATGGTTTCCTGTATAAAGCGGGTTTTTCCTGCTTCAAGGAATCCAAGAAATAAAAATACGGGAATTGGTTCCTGATTGAAATTAGGCATAATCTATCTCCTTATCAAAGGCAGAAAAGCTTTGCAACAGCTTCTTCGTTGAGCTTTGAGCCGATTACACAAAGTCTGCCTGTAGTTTCAGCGCTTCCGTAGCGGACATCGGGAGTTCCGGGGATATAGTCAAAGTGAATCCACTTTCCGTCCTCAGCGGCAACAATGCCCTTTGCTCTGAGCACGATTCCGAATTTTTCTTCGTCTGCAAGAGCCTCCAGAGCCGCTGTTATAGCCTCTACGGTGTAAGGTCTGGGAGTTTCTGCGCCCCAGCTTGTAAACACTTCGTCGGCATGGTGATGCTTGTGCTCATGGTCGTGACCGCAGCAGCAGTGGCCTTCCTCGTGGTCGTGGTGATGCTCATGGTCGTGACCGCAGCAGCAATGTCCGTCCTCGTGGTCGTGATGATGCTCGTGCTCGTGGTCGTGACCGCAGCAGCAGTGGCCGTCCTCGTGGTCGTGATGATGCTCGTGCTCATGGTCGTGGTCGTGACCGCAGCAGCAATGTCCGTCCTCGTGGTCGTGGTGGTGATGCTCGTGTTCATGGTCGTGACCGCAGCAGCAATGTCCGTCTTCATGGTCGTGCTGGTGATGCTCATGCTGATGCTCAATCATCTCTTTAAGCTCGTTTTCAAGAGTATTTTTCTGCACCATAGCCGCAACAATCTGCTTGCCGTCCAGTTCGTCCCAGTCAGTTGTAACTATGGGAGCTTTCTCGTTGAATTTGCGGACAATTGCTATTGCCTCGCTGATTTTCTCCTGTGAAAGTCCTGCTGTATGGCTGAGAATTACACAGCTTGCATGCTCAATCTGGTTATTGAAAAATTCGCCGAAATTCTTCTGATACATTCTGCATTTTTTCGCGTCAACAACGGTTGTAAAGCCGTCAAGCTCTACGTCGTGGCTGTCGATTTTGCGTACAGCGGCGATAACATCGCTGAGTTTTCCTACGCCTGAGGGCTCAATAATTATGCGGTCGGGCTTGTATTCTTCAAGGACCTGCACAAGTGCCTTGCCGAAATCGCCTACAAGACTGCAGCAGATACAGCCTGAGTTCATTTCGGTAATTTCAATTCCTGCATCTTTGAGGAATCCGCCGTCAATGCCTATCTGTCCGAATTCGTTTTCGATGAGGACAAGCTTTTCGCCGTTATAGCCCTCCTTGATAAGCTTTTTTATAAGCGTCGTTTTTCCTGCGCCGAGGAAACCCGAGAATATTGTAATTTTTGTCATTAAGACCACTTCTTTCAATTAAAATGTTCCGTCTTTACGGTATCAAATTATATTATAACACTTTTTAATATTTAATGCAATAGCATAATGGGAAATTTTCGAAAACTTTCACGATTATGAAAAGCATATTTTCTATTTCAAAAGCGGTTGATTTTTTTCGTTACTGTAACAATACCCTTTCACTAATGGGCTGAAATGAGGCTTTTTTGCAACGGAAAAACGTTGCAAATTGAAAAATAATTTTTATTTTCTATTTTTTCAATAATTATCAACACGTATTTTTATTCAGTTATCACAAAATTTGCTGTTATAAATTTTGCGTTTATTTGTTATTTTTTATAATTTAGCACCATAATTTTTGAACTGTTTTTATTCTGCAATCGCAAAAAAATATACGGATACTTTTAAACAAAATTTATATTTATTATTAATATTTTAAATAATATTTTAGCGATAACAGAGAAATACATTTTTTCATCAGATTTCTATTGCTATTTTCATATATCCATGTTATAATATCATATATTCAACGAATTATCCAAAGTTGAATAATAAACGATATGGAGGATTAAATTTATGAAAAAAATTATGGCCGGCGTACTCGCCGCAGCAATGGTTATGGGTGCAGGTACAGCAACAACTTTCACAGGGGCTGATACGGTTTTAACTGCAAGTGCATTCGAAAAGTTCGGTTCATTAGAATATGATGTATATGAAGGATATGTAAGAATCCATGGATTCGATAACTCTGTTTCAGAACTTGAAATTCCTGCTGAAATAGAAGGTGCTCCGGTTACCATAATAAGAGGCAGCGCATTTAAAGGGGCTTCACTTCTGGAAAGTGTAGTTATTCCTGAGGGTATAACAGAGATTGGCAGTGAGGCTTTTAAGGGATGTACTTCCTTGAAAAACGTGTCTTTTCCATCAACATTAAAAAGAATAGACGGTAGCGCATTCAATAATTGTATAAGTCTCGAAGAAATAGAAATCCCTAAGGGAACAACCTACGTAGGCGATTATGCATTTGAAGATTGTACCAACCTGAGAACTGTTACAATTAACAATGGTATATCCAGTATTAATATGACTTTCCCTAATTGCAATTTAGCTACACTGTACATTCCTAAAAGCGTTATCGACATACATATAAATGCGTTTATGGGAGGTTCGGTACAGGATGTATACTACGAGGGTTCTCCTGAACAGTGGAATGCAATCAGAAATAATAAAGCTGTCAAAGATGCAAATATTCATTACGGTGCTGAAAATCTCCCTGTTCTCCGCACAGCAGACCTGAATACAGACGGTGTTCTCGACGCTTCCGACGCTTCAATTATTCTTGCTTACTACGCTTATACTATGACAGGCGGAACAGGTACTATTGAGGAATTCCTCGCTGAATAATATATAGAGTATAAACTGAATTTCGTTCCGAAATTGCGGGCGGATAATATCCGCCCCTACACGAAATAACGTAAAATAGCCAATTTGTAGGGGTTGATGCCCACATCAACCCCTACGTCATACTTTTTTGACAGCCTGATAGGACGGATTTGATTCCGTCCTTTTTTATTTTAATAAAACCGCAATTTTTGGTCAGAAAATAACTCTATTTGATTTGACAATATTTCATATATCACCTTTATATTGTTTGTTATCTCAAAAATTAACAAATTATCCCTTGAAATTCAGAAAAATATATGGTATAATGTACATATCAACTATGAAAGGATGTCGATTCCCATGGCTTCAAAAAGGTTAATTTCTGCTGTTACGGCTCTTGTTTCAGCTTGTACAGCTCTTTCACCTGCTCTGCCTGCGGTAATTGCCGCAGATGCGCAGAATACTCTTAACGGCGATATCAACGGCGATTCTGCACTTGATTCCAAGGATTTACAGCTTCTGAACAGCTATCTCTTAGGCGGCGGCAGTCTCACTTCCGAACAGGGAAAAAATGCCGATTTAAACAGCGATAATATACTTGACGTTTACGATATGATTCTGCTGAGAGGTTTGTTCAAAAGTACGGCTTATGACGGACTTTTTATAAATGAAGTCTGCTCCTCGGCTAAGAATTCTGTAACCGATGCCTCCGGCGCTTCTCCCGACTGGGTTGAGATTTACAACAAATCTGATAATAATATTGATTTAAGCGGAGTTGGTGTTTCCGACGGCAAAAAAAATAAATTCAAGTTCACTTTCCCACAGGGGACAATAATCAACGATGACAGCTATATTCTCGTTTACTGCGATGACGCTGTTACAGAAGCAGAGGGAGAATATCATGCAGCTTTCAAGCTCAGCGCAACAGGCGAAACGGTATACCTGACAGCTCCCGACGGCAGTGAAATTGATGCTGTTGAAGTTCCCGAGCTTGATACCGATATTTCCTACGGCCGATACAAAGACGGTGCAGATTCATTTAAATATCTATCCTGTACAGCAGGAAAATCCAACAACGATGCAACCGATATGGACGTTGTTGAAAAACCTGTATTCTCCGAAATCGGCGGATTTTACGACAGCGAATTCCAGCTTACTCTTGCTGATAACAACGGCAATGAGATATACTATACAACCGACGGCAGTGACCCGCGTACATCAGATACTGCAAAGCTTTACAGCGAAAGTATCCGTATCTACAACAATACAAATGAGCAGAATAAATACAGTTCACTGAGGGATATTACTCTTGTCGAGTATACACCTACTTATAAAAATGTTGAAAAGGGTATTGTTATCCGTGCAGCTTCTAAAAATCCTGACGGAAAATTCAGCGAGGTTGAGCATAACAGCTACTTTGTTGGAAAAACTGCCTCATACTTCAAGGATATGAAAGTCATTTCCATGGCTACCGACAGCGATTATCTCTTTGACAAGGACAACGGCGCATATATGGTCGGCAAAACTTACTACGAGTGGCGTAACAGTTCTGAATATAAAGAATATGACCCTGCTGATACAAGAAATCCCACAAATTACAATAAGGACGGCAGAGAATCAGAATTCCCTGTATCAATTCAGGTAATTGAAAATGGCGAGGCTGTTTACAATGCTGACCTCGGTGCTAAAATTTCGGGCAACTGGACACGCTCCAATCCACAGAAGAGTTTCAGACTTGTTGCTCGCAGCGAGTACGGCGATTCATCAATAAAACATCCTCTATTCGATGAATTGACAGACATAAACGGAAAAGTTATTGACCGTTTTGATAAGGTAACTTTATGGAATGGCGGTAATGATTGCCAATATCTCCATTTCAGAGATGCTCTCATACAGGACATTGCAGGAGACAGAAACGTTGAAACTATGGGCAGTGAACCATGTCTGCTGTTCATTGACGGCGAATTCTGGGGCTTCTATATGCTTCGTGAACGCGTCGATGCAGACCACCTTGAAGCACATTTCGGACTTGATAAGGACGATGTGGCTGTAATCAAAAATGGCAGTCTTGACGACGGTCTTGACTCTGACCTTGAAGAATTCAAGCAGTTCTGCGTATGGGCAATAAGCACTAATATGGCTAATCCGATTAATTATGAAAAATTCTGTGATACAGTTGATGTACAGAGCTTTATGGACTATATGGCTATAGAAACATACATCAACAACAACGACTGGCAAAGCTCAGGTGTAAACAACTGGCAGGTATGGCGTTCAAAGACTGTTCACAGCAATATCCCCGAAGCTAATGGCAAATGGCGCTTTATTCTTTATGATACTGATATTTCAGCAGGTCTTTACGGCGGCGAAAAGAATGTTGCAAATTACGATTCCCTTGGAAATAACGGACCAAAATCACAATATTACAACTTCTCCGCAATTCTGAAAAATCTTATCAGAAACGATGAATTCCGCCAGCAGTTCTATGATAATTACATTGAAATAATTGATACAACATTTGACAAAACAGCAGTAAACGCTAAAATTACAGAATATGTTAATGCTTATGAAACAGCTACAAAAGATACTCTGAATCGCTTCAATATTGGTTGGGCAGCAAACAACTATCAGAAGGAAGTTCAGCGTATCAAGGACTTCTTCAATGACCGTCCCGACTACGCTAAACGTTATCTTGACAAATACTGCGATGAGTCCAAGATAGATAAAGAAAACAATCTTTCAACCACTAATTTCTGGTCATACTACGGCAAGGGTGAATTTTCATCAAATCCGGCTGAAAACTCCTTCACTGTAAAGGTCAATACAGCTGAGGATAAATCATGGAATATACAATCTCAGGCTAAAAATGTGCTTCTTGAACCGGGTAAAACATACGAGCTTTCCTTCAAAGCTTCATGCACAACTCCATGTGAAATCTCTCTTGGCTTCAACCACAACGTAGACGGTTCATATCCAAACTGCTGGAGTGACAAAGCTGAACTCACTCAGCAGCTTCAGGAATACACATACACATTTACAGTCAAGGAAGAAATTGCATACCACGACTGGCAGCTTTACTTCAATTACGCATTAACGGCAGGTACATACAAAATTGTAAATCCAAGACTTGTAGAAGTGAAATAATCAATACAACTTTAGGGGACGCTCTCTCTTGCAGAGCGTCCCCTCTTTCAAAACAGTCCGCAGGACTGTTTTGAAATTCACCCCTTGCAGAGCGCTTGAACGCTATGTGGGACGCTGTCCCACACCCTGCCAGAGACGCTGTCTCTGGACTCTGCTAAAGGGCTTCGCCCTTTAGAATCCCATTCTTTGTGGTCTTTCGCGGATTTTCGACAGACTGAACGCACATCTTTCGGGATGTGCATTTTTGTTAATTATTGTTATTTTATTCAAAAACTATTGAATTACTGCGCCGATTATGATAAAATAAAAATATCTGGGCTTTTGCCCCAAAATATGAAACGGAGAAAATCAAACTATGGAAAAAAAATCTACCCGAGGAAGCTTCTCGGGACAATTCGGCTTTATTATGGCGGCGGCGGCAAGTGCCGTGGGATTGGGAAATATCTGGCGCTTCCCATATCTTGCCGCTAAGGACGGCGGCGGTATTTTCCTGCTTGTGTACCTCATACTCGCCCTGACTTTCGGCTTTACATTGCTGACTACAGAAATCGCTATCGGCCGCAGAACTCAGCAAAGTCCACTGACAGCATACAGCGCTGTTGACAAAAAAGGCGGTATAATTGGTATTCTTGCCTGCCTTGTTCCTACGATAATCCTCCCTTATTACTGCTCTATCGGCGGCTGGGTGCTGAAATACCTCTCGCTGTATGTTACAGGCGGCGGTTCATCTGCGGCTGTTGACGGCTATTTCGGCAACTATATAGGAGGAAATATCGAACCAATAATCTGGATGCTGATATACTTTGCAATCACCGCTGTTATCGTTTTCTGCGGCGTTGAAAAGGGAATTGAAAAATTCAGTAAAATCCTTATGCCAATACTTATTGTCATGGTTATAGGAATTTCAATTTACTCTCTCACTCTCAGTCATACCGATGAAACCGGCGTTACACGTACAGGCTTACAGGGACTGAAAGTCTACTTTGTCCCCGATTTCACTGGAATGACGCTGAAAAAATTCTTTGTTGTCGTCATGGACGCTATGGGACAGCTTTTCTTCTCAATCAGCGTTGCTATGGGAATTATGGTTGCATACGGCTCATATGCTAAAAAAGAAACAAATCTTATGCAGTCTGTAAACAGAATCGAACTCTTTGATACCCTTGTTGCTTTCATGGCTGGTATGATGATTGTTCCTGCTGTATTCACATTCAGCGGACGTGAGGGAATGGCTGCAGGTCCCGGACTTGTTTTCGTATCGCTTCCAAAAGTTTTCACTGCTATGGGCGGCGCAGGGAAAATAATCGGACTTCTGTTCTTCCTTGTACTATCCTTTGCCGCTGTAACATCTTCTGTATCGGTTATGGAGGCTATTGTTTCAAGCCTTATGGATAAATTCGGTCTCAGCCGTAAGAAAAGTTCTCTTCTTGTTGCGGCTTATACGGTTCTTGCCGCGATTATCGTCTGCATGGGATATAATATCCTTTTCTTTGAGATTACCCTCCCCAATGGCACTGTGGGACAGATTCTCGATATCTTCGACTACATCAGCAACTACATCATGATGCCACTTGTTGCATTCCTTACAAGTGTTCTCATCGGCTGGGTTGTCAAGCCGAATTACGTTATCGATGAGGTAACTCAGGGTAAATTCAAATTCAACAGAAAAACGCTCTACATCGTTATGATAAAATTTATCGTTCCGATTCTTCTGCTTATACTCCTGCTCCAGTCTATTGGTATTATCAAATTATAATCAGCCTACAAGCTCCTTTCGCAATCGCGTAAGGAGCTTTTTTTCGTATCGTGATACCTGTACCTGCGTCATGCCAAGTATTTTTGCTGCCGCTGACTGCGTCATATTTCTGAAATAACGCAGTTCCAGCAGCATACGGTCGCTTTCGGGTAACATTGCCATTACCTGCCTTAGCGCAAGCAAATCAAGAATCTGCTCGTCGGGTGCTTCAACGGGGACATCTATCTGCCCCTCGTCGTCCTCAGGGGATGTCAGGGATATCAGCGGTTGTGCAGAGCATAACGCTTCGGAGATATCTGCTTCTGATTCTCCTGTAAGTGTCGATAATTCGCTGATTGCAGGCTCTCTGCCCTCTCTTTGCATAAATTCCTGACATATCCTCTGGAGTTTCATTGACAGTTCTTTGAGACTGCGGCTGACTTTCAGCGTTCCGCCGTCTCTGAAAAGACGCTTGATTTCCCCCAGTATAACAGGAACGGCATATGTTGAAAATTTTACGCCTCTGTCGGAATCAAAAGCCTTTACCGCTTTGAGAAGTCCCAGACAGCCTGCGGAATACAGGTCATCGTAATCTATGCCCTTGCCTCTGAATCGGTTGGCACAGAGATGTACAAGTCCGAGATTTTCCTCAGCTTTAACCTCAGTCCCCATTCTTTACCAGCCTTTTCCGCATTGTAACCGTAGTTCCTTTGCCAACTTTACTGCTGACGCGGAGCTTGTCCATAAAACTTTCCATAACGGAAAAACCAAGTCCTGAGCGTTCTTCTTCGGGTGCTGTAGTGAAAAGTGGCTCCATTGCCTGCTCAACGTTTGCAATTCCACATCCCTTGTCTTTTATTCTTATGTATATCTCACGCTCTGCAAGCAAACGAACTGTCAACTCAATATTTCCCATTGTTCCCCTGTAGCCGTGTACAATGGCGTTTGTAACAGCCTCTGAAACTGCTGTACGGATATCGGACAATTCCTCAACAGTAGGGTCAGCCTGTATAACAAACGACGATACAGCGGCTCTTGCAGCTCCCTCATTTACGGAATGGGAGGGCAGTAAAATTTTCATTTCATTAATAATTTCCATAATTTCACCTCAGACAATTTTTACAATCCTTTCGATTCCCGATAACTTCAATACCCGTCGGATATAGGGCTGGGGACCTCTTATTTCAAGCTGTCCGCCGCACTCCTTTAACAGCTTGTACCTGCCTATAATCAAACCGATACCCGAACTGTCCATAAAGGTTATCCCCGTGAAGTCCATAGCAAGCTTTTCAGGCTGCATTGTTATCACAAATTTGTCAATTTCCGTCCGCAGAGAACGGGCGGAATGGTGGTCAATCTCACCGCTGAGCATGGCTATTGCCGTGCCGTTTTCTGAGCTTATGTTTACTTTCATTTTGTGCCTCCGCGTTATTTTGTGGATTTTCTTTTTTTCTGATTATATCATTTCGCTTGTAAAATTTATGTCGTTTACTGTTCTTGTATAATCTTATTTTTTGTTGAAATATGAACGGATTTGTGATATAATAATGGTATAATGAAAAAAGGAGAGGTATTATGTCAAAACAATTCTGGAAAGGCAGTGCTCTGCTTGCTCCCGTGCCTGCCGCCCTTGTAACCTGCGGAACAGTGGAAAAACCAAATGTTCTTACAATAGGCTGGACAGGCATAGTCTGCACAAGGCCGCCTATGACTTATATATCAGTGCGCCCTGAGAGATTTTCACACGATATTATCAAGAATTCGGGAGAATTCGTAATAAATCTCACTACCTCCGCCATGGTTAAGGAAGTGGATTTCTGCGGCGTTAAAAGCGGAAAGGATACAGATAAATTTGCTGTATGCGGATTCACCCCCTCCCCTGCGCAGAAAGTGTCTGTCCCGATAATTGAGGAATGTCCCGTAAGCCTTGAATGTCGCGTGACTGAAAGCAAGCTATTGGGAAGTCATACAATGTTTCTGGCTGAAATCGTGGGTATTGACGTTGATGAAAAATACATAGACAGTAAGGGAAAGCTGAATTTACAGCAGTGCGGACTTGCGGCATATGCTCATGGTGAATATTTCGCTCTGGGACGTAAATTAGGTGATTTCGGGTATTCCGTAAGAAAAAAGAAAAAATCCCATAAAAAGAAGTAATACGGAAAACGAAAAAAATTTTGAAAATATTGCAAAAAGACTTGAAATTTCTTCCGAAATAGTGTAAAATAGAATACAGGGTTGTTATTTAATTAACAACGTCATTTTATAAGATATTTTTTTATGAAAGGATGTCATACCAATGGCAGGATTAAACAAAGTTACTGTAGAGGACATTAACGTAAAGGGCAGAAAGGTACTCGTAAGAGTAGACTTCAACGTTCCGCTCAAGGACGGCGTTATCACAAACGATAACCGTATTCAGGCTGCTCTCCCCACAATCAACAAGCTCGTTGAGAATGGTGCTAAGGTTGTTCTCTGTTCACACCTCGGCAAGCCCAAGAACGGCCCTGAGGCTAAGTTCTCCCTCGCTCCCGCAGCTGCAAGACTTGCAGAGCTCGTAAACACAAAGGTTGTTTTCGCTGCTGATGATACAGTTGTTGGCGACAACGCTAAGAAGGCTGTTGCTGAGATGAACGACGGCGAAATCGTTGTTCTCGAAAACACACGTTTCCGCGGCGCTGAGGAAACAAAGAACGGCGAAGATTTCTCCAAGGAGCTTGCTGCTCTCGTTGACGGAGAGGCTTTCGTTATGGATGCTTTCGGTTCTGCTCACCGTGCACACGCTTCAACAGCAGGTGTTACAAATTTCGTTAAGGAAACAGCTGTAGGTTACCTCATGCAGAAGGAAATCAAGTATCTCGGAAATGCTGTAGAAGTTCCTGAGAGACCTTTCGTTGCAATTCTCGGCGGCGCTAAGGTTGCTGACAAGCTCAACGTAATCTCCAACCTCCTTGAAAAGTGCGATACACTTATCATCGGCGGCGGTATGGCTTATACATTTATCAAGGCTCAGGGCGGTTCTATCGGTACTTCTCTCGTTGACGACGAGAAGCTCGATTACTGCAAGGAGATGCTCGCTAAGGCTGAGAGCCTCGGCAAGAAGATTCTTCTCCCTGTTGATACAACAATTGCTGCTGAGTTCCCCAATCCTATCGATGCTGAAATCGCTGTAGAAGTTGTTGATTCCAACGCAATTCCTGCTGACAAAATGGGGCTTGATATCGGCACAAAGACTCAGGAGCTCTTTGCAGAGGCTGTTAAGTCCGCTAAGACTGTTGTTTGGAACGGACCTATGGGCGTGTTTGAGAATCCCACACTTGCTAAGGGTACAATCGCAGTAGCTAAGGCTCTTGCTGAGACAGATGCTACAACAATCATCGGCGGCGGTGACTCCGCAGCAGCTGTTATGCAGCTCGGCTTCGCTGACAAGATGAGCCACATCTCCACAGGCGGCGGCGCTTCTCTCGAATACCTTGAGGGTAAGGTTCTCCCCGGTGTAGCTGCTATTGCTGAAAAGTAAGCTAAAAAACAATTGATAGGGGCGGATAGAAATATTCGCCCTTATTTCAAAGGAGTTGAAAATTATGAATAACTTAATCGAAAAGGCACAGCAGGACAAGGTTGTTGCAGTTCTTCTGGCTGTTGCAGGCTTCCTGTTCGGACTTGCAGTGGGTATGCTTATCGCACCCATTAAAAACGGTATGTCCATTAATACATCTATCGGCTGTAACAATAAAGGTCTGTCAGCTAAGGCATCTGTTGGTAATAACAATGGCAGCAATAACGGCGGAGCTGACGATTGCGACTGTGATTGTGACTGCGGTTGCGATTGTGATTGTGACTGTGATTGTGATTGCACAGAAGAAGAAATTAAATTTTAATTCATATAAGGAGTAAATCGAAATGAACAAGTCAACAAGAAAGGCAATTATTGCCGGAAACTGGAAAATGAACAACACACGCGTAGAGGCTAAGGCTCTTCTCGAGGCTATCAAGCCCCTCGTTGCTAACGCTGAGGGTAACGTTGAGGTTATCGCTTGCGTACCTTTCACAAACCTCGAAACAGCTATGAACGTTACAGCAGGTTCTAACGTAAAAATCGGTGCTGAGAACGTTCACTTTGAAGAAAAGGGCGCTTTCACAGGCGAAATCTCTGCTCCTATGCTCGTTGAGCTTGGCGTTGAATACGTTGTAATCGGTCACTCCGAGAGAAGACAGTATTTCGGTGAGACAGACGAGACAGTAAACAAGAGAACTCTTGCTGCTCTCAATGCAGGTATCAAGCCTATCGTTTGCGTTGGTGAGTTAAAGTGGGAGCGTGAGTGCAACATCACAGAGGAAGTTATCGCTCGTCAGATTAAGCTTGACCTCTGGAGCGTAACAGCTGAGCAGGTTAAGAATGTTGTTATCGCTTATGAGCCTGTATGGGCAATTGGCACAGGTCTTACAGCTACTCCTGAGCAGGCTGAGGAAGTTTGCGGATTTATCCGTGCACAGCTTGCTAAGCTTTATGATGAGGCAACAGCTGAGGCTGTAACAATCCAGTACGGCGGTTCTATGAACGCTGCTAACGCTGCTGAGCTTCTTGCAAAGCCCAACATCGACGGCGGTCTTATCGGCGGCGCTTCACTTAAGGCTGAGGACTTCAACACAATTGTTCAGGCTGCTGTAAACGGCTAATTTCATCTGATTCAGCGGGCGGATAATATCCGCCCCTACATTTGCAAACGCACTAATTTTGAAAAACAGAAAAATTTTATCGAAAAACAATAATTTTCTATTGACAAATAATATTTTATGTGGTATACTATAGTCATAGGCAGGATTTTCCTGTACTTACTATTTTTGGGGTTCTCTAAAAACCGGAACACGAGCGAAATTCCGTATATAACAAATATCAGTTGCAAGGCGGCAAACCGCAGTAATACTTGATGTATTGCAAGGTTTGGCAACGCAGCAAATGGTATTTGTTATAGGAAGTTCGTCGTGAGGGAGATTTTTAGAGGTTCCCTTTTATGAGGTGGTTACTATGACTAAGCAAATCACAGAAATTGACGCAGCTGAGGCTTCCAAAAGAAGAATAAGACATACAGCACTTTTGATTATCAATGCTGTATGTTTATTCTTCGGTGTTCCGACTTACACAGCTCTTACATTCGGAATGTCAGATATTATCGCTCCCTTTTACTCTGCAATATTTTTTGAAAACCTCTTAATTGTGGTATTCTATCTCAATTACAGAGAAAGCGGAAAATTAAAACTTCCCCTTAATATTCTCCGTGTGGTAACTGTTCTGACAATAGCCGTTTCACTTATACCCACGGCAATACTTATGAAATTCACCGACAAAAAGGAAATGTATTCCGCTAAAAGGCAGATTTTTACAAACGGCGTAAGGTATGAGGGCGGCAGAGAAACAACCTTAGAGCGTTTTCCCGAACAGCTCCCCGAAAATATTGAGGACTATTTCTTTCATACCGACATAAATAAAATTGCTCCCGATTATGTGGATATGGCGTTTCTTTCATTCCGCACGGATAGAGCTGCAGTTGAGCAGTTTGAAGCTGAATGTAAGAAAAAAGGCTATAAATCCACAGATTTGAACAAGGCATTTGAGAAATATGTGCATGAGGAAAAAGAAAATATAGAATATCTTGACGATAAGGAAATAATATCTTATCTGAAACAGGAATTTTATATTGATCAGGGACTCACATACGATACATTTGAGTATCTTGATGCTGAAATACAGGCGGAAATACTGGGAAATACCGTGCTTTACACCTGTGAAAGCGAAATACCCCACGGATACGCTTTCAACTATGACAGCGGACTTGTTATCATCTGGGAAGGGGGCGTAGATTTTTGAAAGCTATCTTCACTCTGATAAACATATTTATGATTTTGGTTCTTTTATTCGCAGCAATCATTGTATTTTTTATGAACACTCTCCTCTATTCGACATTGTTCGCACTTCTCCTTGCAGCAACTGTTATACTTTGCAAATTCCGCAAAAAATCCGCAGAGGACACCCGTTACAAAAAACACGTATTAATCAGCCGTATTATTTCAATTATAACTGCCGCTGTTATCATATTTCCTACGGTTGTGTGCATGGGATTCAACAACAACAAAGCCTGTTATGATCTGAAACTTTGTGTATTTTCCTGCGGTGCTGAAAATATTAAGCAAAACCGTGCAAAGGCTCTGCCGAAAAATCTTCCCCAAAACTGTGATAATTATTGTTTCAAATTAAGTCATGGACTCAAAAAAATGGACTTTAGTGCAGCAAGTGCAGTTGTTAAATTTTCCACCGACAATGATATTTTGGCGGCATATGAAGCGGAAATCATAGAAAATGGCTATAAACCGGTGAAACCTGATGTAACCTTTGCAAGCTTTGTACGTGAGTATGAATTAACCGAAGATGAAATTACTTTGTACTTAGATAATCCAAGCTCAATTCACTATGATTATCTGTATAAAAAGGGCGTTCCCTATTTCGTTCTTGAGAAAATTGATGACAATATTGCAGGAGAATTCAACCGTGATTTTACCGTGTATGATTTCAGCGAAAAACTGGGATTTCACGCAGGCTGTATGCTTGACTACACCAACAGAATTGTCATTTTATGGGCGTAAGAGGTGATGTTATGGAAGATAAAACAAGAGAAACTCCCGTCACTTTCCCATTCACTTTGACAAATATATTAATGTTTTTCGTCCTTGCATTAACAGGATTTATTAATCTGTTATCCTTTAATAAGATTGCTTTTACTCTGACACTACCATTTATCATTGCAAATGTAGTTTTATGTGAATACTACAGAAAATCCAAGATAAACTTTTACTATAAAAAACATGTAAATATCTGCCGTGTAATAGCTGTCACACTTACGCTTATTATATTCGGTTCACCCACGATGATATTGTTTTTCAACCGCACAAAGCCGCTTTATCATCTTAAACAAGCGGTATATTCCTGCGGACTTAGCAATATATCTGAATTGCGTACAAGGGAATTTCCTGACTTTCTGCCAAAGGAATGTGAGGACTACTATTTCATAATCAAGCCTCATGCACCTTTCCCCGAAGCCCCTGATACTTTCGCCTCCCTTTCTTTCTATACAGACGAAGAAACAATTGAAAAGTACGAAAGGGAATTTGCAGGAAAAGGCTATGAAAAGGCAAACAGCGATAAAACCTTTGAAGATATAATGATTGAAAATGAAATCACTCTTTCTGAAATTACAGAAATGGATTCCCGTTGGCTTACAAAAACATATATCAAGGAAAAAGGCGTTCCTCAGTATATCGTTAATTTTACGGAAGAAGAAAAAATTCTTGATTTAAGTCATAATGTTATCGTATACAAATTCAGGAACAGACCTGGTTTTACATCAGGCTGTCTGCTTGATTACGACAGCGGAATTGTAATATTCTGGGCATAAGCCCGATTTATATGACATTCAAGAAATGACAAAACCAATAAATTTTATTTAGGAGGACTATTATGTCTAAAAAACCCGTAGCTCTTATTATTATGGACGGTTTCGGCTACAATGCCGAGGATTACGGCAACGCAATCGCAGCCGCAAACACACCTAATATCGACAAATATATGCAGGGACCAAACACCCTTATCGGTGCAAGCGGTCTTGACGTTGGACTTCCCGACGGACAAATGGGCAACTCCGAGGTTGGTCACACAAACATCGGTGCAGGACGTATCGTTTATCAGATGCTCGTTAAGATTTCCAAGGACATCAAGGACGGCACATTCTTCAACAACAAGGCTATCCTTGACGCTATGAACAACTGCAAGGAGAAAAATTCCGCACTTCACCTTATGGGACTTCTCTCCCCCGGCGGCGTTCACAGCCATATGGAGCATCTCTATGGCATCGTAGAAATGGCTAAGAAGAACGGACTCGACAAGGTTTACATCCACGCATTCCTCGACGGCCGTGACGTTCCTCCCTCCTCTGCTGCTGACTATATGGCAGAAGCTGTTGCTGAGCTTGACAAAATTGGTCTTGGAAAAATCGCTACAATCAGCGGACGTTTCTATGCAATGGACAGAGATAACGCTTGGGACAGAGTTGAAAAGGCTTATGCCGCTATGGTTTACGGCGAGGGTGTAAATGAAACAAATCCTGTTCAAGCTATTAAGAATTCCTACGCTAACGACGCTACAGACGAGTTTATGCTCCCCACAGTTATCGAGGGCGGCGCTTCTATCAAGGCTGACGACAGCGTAATTTTCTTCAACTTCCGCCCCGACCGTGCAAGACAGATTACAAGAGCATTTGTTGACCCTGATTTTGCAGGCTTCACAAGAAAGAACGGTTTCTTCCCCCTTAACTTCGTTTGTATGGCTCAGTATGATGCAACAATGCCTAACGTTTCTGTTGCATATCCTCCTGAGCAGCTTACAATGACAATGGGCGAGTACCTCTCTAAAATCGGCAAAACTCAGCTCCGTATCGCTGAAACTCAGAAGTATGCACATGTTACATTCTTCTTCAATGGCGGCGAGGAAAAGCAGTTCGAGGGCGAGGATAGAATCCTCATCAAGTCCCCCGATGTTGCTACATTTGATATGAAGCCTGAAATGAGCGCTTACGAGGTTTGCGACGCAGTTGTTGAGGCTATCGAGGCTGACAAGTATGATGTTATTATCCTCAACTACGCTAACTGCGACATGGTTGGACATACAGGCATTTTTGATGCAGCTGTACAGGCTGTAGAGGCAGTTGACGAGTGCGTAGGCAGAATGGTTGACGCTATACTTGAAAAGGGCGGTGCGGCTCTTATTACTGCTGACCACGGTAACGCAGATAAGATGTACGAGCCTGACGGAAGTCCTTTCACAGCTCACACAACAAATCCTGTTCCCCTTATTGCTGTAGGCGTTGAGGGCAAGCTTGCTGAGGGCGGCGTTCTTGCTGACCTTGCACCCACAATGCTTGATATTATGGGAGTTCCACAGCCTGCTGAAATGACAGGTAAGTCACTTCTTATTAAGTGAAATTGAGCCTTTAGCTATTGGCTATTAGCCATTAGCTTTGCTAAAGGCATATCACTATCCTATAAAGAATAAAGAGGCTGACCGAAATCAGCCTCTTAAATATTCAAGGAAAATGTATATGACAAAAGGTGTAAAAATTATTCTGTTTTGCGTTATAGTTGTTTTTGCTGTATCTTCTGCTATATCGTTGTGTATGCTTCGTCCGACAAATAATAAAAAAGTCGTGGTCATCCGCGACAACACAGAGCTTTACAGCTTTGATTTGTCCACCGCCAAGAACGAAAAAATCAGGATAGAATACGAGGACGGAGGATATAATATTATTGAGATAAAAGACGGAAAAATCCGTATTTCCGAAGCTGACTGCCCTGATAAAACCTGCGTTAAAACGGGAATCCTCAAATCCGAGGAAATGCCTGTCGTATGCCTGCCGCACCACCTTATATTGCGATTTTCCGATGATTAATGAAAGGAATGAAAAATATGAACCCAATGGGATTTTTAAAGATTAAGCCGCTTTTTGAGCGTTTCACACAGGACCACCCAAAGCTGTTGATGTTTCTTTCTGCGGCGGCAGGAGAGGTCAGCAAGGAGAGTATTGTTGAAATCACTGTTATGAACGCCGAGGGTTATAAAATGCGTACTAATATAAAAGTCAACGAAAATGATGTTGAGTTATTCGGCGAATTAAAGAAAATGATGAATAAATAATCCGATATGAAAACAAAATTCGATATAACCGGCATGACCTGCTCTGCCTGTCAGGCTCATGTTGAAAAAGCTGTAAAGGCTGTAGCTGGTGTTTCTGAGGTCAATGTAAATCTTTTGCGCAACTTCATGCAGGTTGAATATGACGAAAATGCAGCTGATACGGCTAAAATCATAGCCGCAGTTGAAAAAGCAGGCTATGGCGCATCTGAATCAGGCAAAAAAACTGAAAAAACCGATAATCACGACAATACAAAGTCAATGAAAACACGGCTGATTCTCTCTCTTTGCTTTATGATTCCCCTGTTTTATCTATGTATGGGGCATATGTTTAGTCTGCCCATTCCCGCAATACTCGACGGAAAAGAAAATATGATGCTTTTTTGTCTCACTCAGTTACTTCTCACTGTGCCGATTATTGCTCTGAATTTTCACTTTTTCCGCAATGGATTCAAGAATATAATTCATCGCTCGCCCAATATGGACAGCCTTATTGCCCTCGGTGCATCTGCGGCATTAGTGTACAGCTTATACGGAACGTATATGACTGCTTACCACATGGGGCACGGCAATTTAACCACAGCACACGGCTTTATGATGAATCTTTATTATGAAGCCTGCGGAATGATTCTCACGCTTATCACTGTAGGAAAATATCTGGAAGCCAAGAGCAAAAGCCGCACATCTGACGCTGTATCCGCACTTGTTGACCTTGCGCCGAAAACTGCTCTTGTTATCCGAAACGGAAAAGAAAAAGAAATTTCCGCATCTGAAATTGTTGTTGGGGATATCGTACTCATCAAAGCAGGAGCGGCAGTCCCCTGCGATTGTACCATTATAGAGGGCAATTGCTCCGTTGACCAGTCTGCACTGACAGGCGAAAGTATACCTAATGTAAAGAATATCGGTGATACTCTTATGAGCGCTTCCGTCTCAACAGGGGGATTTGTAAAATGCCGCTGTGACCGAACCGAAAAAGATTCCACATTGTCAAAAATTATTTCCCTTGTAGAAGATGCAGCGGCATCCAAAGCACCAATTGCCCGACTTGCAGATAAAATCAGCGGAGTTTTTGTCCCTGTTGTCATTGGAATCTCCCTGATTTCCGCAATAATCTGGCTTATAGTCACAGGTGATACTTCGGCGGCACTGAAAGCGGCAATTTCAGTTCTCGTTATTTCATGCCCCTGCTCTCTGGGACTTGCAACTCCAACAGCAATTATGGTAGGCACAGGAAATGGTGCACAGCAGGGCATACTTATAAAATCAGCTGAAAGCCTCGAAACTGCGCACAAAATAACTGCTGTAGTCCTTGACAAAACAGGCACCTGCACTGAGGGAAAGCCGCAAGTTTGTGAAATATTCTCCCACGGTGTAACCGCAAAGGAGCTTATGGCTTATGCATGTTCTCTGGAATTAAATTCGTCACACCCCCTTGCAAAGTCGATTATCAGTTACTGTAAGGAGAACAAAATTGACACGTTTCCCTGTGCAGACTACAAAGAAACAGAGGGCGGCGGTTTGTCGGGTATCGTTAATAATAAAAAAATCCTGATTGGAAATCAGCGGTTTATGGAGCAGAATAAAATTGATATTTCCGCACTTGCGGAAAAAGCCGCACAATCAGCAGAAAACGGCGGTATACCGCTATTTGTAGCCGCTGACGGGAAGTCTGTAGGAGTAATTATCGCCGCAGACCCCGTAAAATCCACCTCAAAAGAAGCAGTTGAGATGTTCCGCAATCTCGGCATAAAAACAATTATGCTGACAGGAGATAATTCACGGACTGCGACGGCTATATGCCGTGAACTTGCCATTGACGAGGTACATGCGGAACTGCTTCCAGCTGATAAAACTGCAATATTACGTGATTTGCAGAAGTCAGGTCACTCTGTTGCAATGGTAGGCGACGGTATAAACGATGCGCCTGCACTTGCCGCGGCGGATGTGGGAATTGCGGTTGGCGAAGGGCAGGATATCGCAATAGAATCGGCAGATATCGTGCTTATGAAAAACGACTTGCGCGATGCCGCAGAAGCTGTACGTCTCAGCAGGGCAACCATGCAGAATATCAGACAAAATCTTTTCTGGGCACTGATTTACAACAGTCTGGGAATTCCCCTTGCGGCAGGGCTTTTCTACCCAATTTTCCACTGGCAACTCAACCCAATGTTCGGGGCAGCGGCAATGTCTCTCAGCTCTTTCTGCGTTGTGACAAATGCCCTGAGATTAAATCTTTTCAAGACTGTGAAAAGCAAGGGCGCAATTCCTGAAAACAACGATATATCAACAAAAACGGAGGTTAAAACCATGAAAAAAACAATGTATATTGACGGCATGATGTGCAATCACTGCACAGGCACTGTCTCAAAGCTTCTCAACGCAATTGAGGGAGTTTCAGCGGAGGTTTCACTGGAAAACAAGTGTGCTTATCTGGAAATTTCGGGTGATGTTTCCGATGAACTTCTCATCAAGACAATCACAGACGCAGATTTTACAGTTAAAGGAATCGAATAACATTCAACCCCACAAAATTTCTGTGGGGTATCCCTTTATATTTAAATTTTGAAAGGATATTTTATGCC
Source organism: Ruminococcus sp. (assembly GCA_017521805.1). Taxonomy (GTDB): domain Bacteria; phylum Bacillota; class Clostridia; order Oscillospirales; family Ruminococcaceae; genus Ruminococcus. The sequence continues at coordinate 42,810 of JAFXDK010000091.1, forward strand.
AATTATAGAGATAAATGATTTAACATTACCAGAGCTTATCCCCTATGTTTCAAGCAATGAAATTCAGTTGAAACGCTATTTTGAGCCTGATTTGGGAATTTTCATTGCCGAAAGTCCAAAGGTAATCCGCCTTGCGCTGAAACATGGCTATGAGCCGATTTCTCTGCTTGCAGAGCGCAAATACATAGAGGGACAAGGCAGGGATATAATCGACATATGCGCAGATATTCCCGTTTATACGGCGGACAGCTCTGTTCTGACGGAGTTGACAGGCTTTAAGCTCACACAGGGAATTCTCTGTGCCATGCGTAGAAAACCACTGTCCACAGTGGAGGAAATATGCCGAAATGCACGGCGTATAGCGGTTCTTGAAGATGTCATGAATCAGACAAATATCGGCGCTGTTATTCGCTCAGCGGCGGCACTGGGAATTGAAGCTGTACTGCTCACAGAGCCAAGCAGTGACCCCTTATACCGCCGCGCAATCCGTGTCAGCATGGGAACTGTTTTCAGTATGCCATGGACTTATATTAGCGGCAATTCGCCTGAATATGTCGCACAGCTCAAAGATATGGGATTCACAACAGCGGCAATGGCACTGCACAGCAATACGGTGGATATCGACAATCCAGCGTTAAAAAATGCCAAAAAACTCGCACTTATACTTGGCACAGAGGGCGAGGGACTAAAGGACAGCACCATTGAGGCATGCGATTATACCGTAAAAATCCCAATGGCAGAGGGTGTGGATTCCCTCAACGTAGCGGCGGCAAGTGCGGTAGCATTCTGGGAAATCAGCCACTAAATCTGTACTTGACAAAATTGAGATAATATGCTATAATCTAAAAATGAAAATGATTATCAATTTTGTTATGGAGAAAGATATGCTTAAAAAAATGCTTTCCGCAATGTGTGCTGCCATTTTACCTCTCGTGACTTTAGCCTCATGCGGTGAAAATCCTGCCGCAGATAACGGCAAAATCAACGTAGTCTGCACCATTTTCCCCTGCTACGATTGGACAAGGCAGGTAGTGGGAGACACAGAAAATGTTGACATAACCTATCTTCTGGACGACGGTTCCGACCTTCACAGTTTTCAGCCCACAGCGGAGGATATGATAAAAATATCCGATTGCGATGTTTTTGTATATGTAGGCGGCGAATCTGACCAATGGGTTGAAAAAGCTCTGGAAAACGCACGAAATAAGGATATGAAAATACTTCGCCTTATGGACGGTCTAACCGATTACCTCACAGAATCAGAAAATAGTGAAAATGTAGCTGAACATCATAACCACGAAGAACATGAGGAGCATGACCACCACGAATCAGTATATGATGAGCATATCTGGCTTTCGCTGAATAATGCTCAGATGTGCGTATCTGAAATATCAACAGCTCTTTCCGCCGCTGACAGCGAAAATGCCGATACATACAGCGAAAATGCAAGCGCATATTCCACAGAGTTACAGCTCCTTGATAGAAGCTTTCATATGATGTTTGACGAAAATCCGCAAACATTGATTTTCGGTGATCAGTTCCCCTTCATATATTTTACAGAATGTTACGGACTTGACTATTTCGCCGCATTTTCGGGCTGTTCAGCTGATACAGAATCAAGCTTTGAAACCATAACATTTCTTGCTGAAAAAGTGGACGAGCTAAAAGCGGAAACGGTTTTCGCGATAGAAAACTCCGACTGCACAATAGCAGAGGCTGTAATATCAAACACAGCAGATAAATCTCAAAATATAGCCGTTCTCGATTCTATACAGTCAGTGTCACAGAAGAAAATTGACGAGGGATATACATATTTAGAGGCTATGAAGAAAAACTACGATGTATTGAAAGAGGTCTATAATTCGTGAGTGAACAGATAATATGCTCCAACGCCGCCCTTGGCTACGAGGACGGCATAGTAACCGAGGGATTGAATTTCACCGTCAGCAGCGGCGATTATTTGTGCATACTGGGCGAAAACGGCTCAGGAAAAAGCACGCTGATAAAGGCAATTCTCGGACTTAAACCGCAGGTAAGCGGCGAAATACGCTACTGCGGCGATTTTTCCGCAAAGGATATCGGTTATCTCCCACAGCAAACACCTGTTCAAAGGGATTTCCCCGCATCAGTCCGTGAAATAGTCCTTTCCGGCTGTATTTCAAAGCTGAAATTCCGACCGTTTTACAGCGCAGCAGAAAAAAAACTTGCCGATGATAATATGAATCAGCTTGGAATTCTGAACCTGAAAAACCGCTGTTACCGTGACCTTTCAGGCGGACAACAACAGAGAGTTCTTCTTGCAAGAGCCCTTTGTGCCGCAAGCAAAATGCTGCTGCTGGACGAACCTGTCACAGGACTTGATTCAATAGCGCAGAATACCCTGTATGAGCACATAACAAAGCTGAACAAAAAAGGGATAACAATAATAATGGTATCTCATGATATATCCTCAGCAGTAAAATATGCGTCACACATATTGCATATATCTAAAAAACAGCTATTCTTCGGCACAAAATCCGATTATATAAAAAGCTCTGTAGGACGTCTTTTTCTGGAAAGCGAGGCAGCGGAAAATGAGTGATATAATTTCAACACTGCAATATTATTTCTCACACCCATTTGTGTGGTATGCCCTTATTGTCGGACTTCTTATTGCACTATGCTCCTCACTTTTAGGAGTATCTCTCGTATTGAAGCGATTTTCCTTTATCGGTGACGGCTTATCTCACGTAGCATTCGGGGCAATGGCAGTTGCCGCAGTAACGGGAATAACCGACAGAATGATAATAATACTTCCCCTGACGGTTCTTTCTGCGGTGTTGATTCTCAGAACAGGGCGCAACACAAAAATCCGCGGCGATGCCTCAGTAGCAATGATATCCGTTGGCGCACTGGCAATCGGCTATATGCTGATGAACATTTTCCCTGTATCGTCGAATATCTCAGCAGATGTCTGCGGCTCACTGTTCGGCTCAACATCAATGCTTACGCTGAAAGAAAGCGATGTATGGCTGTGTCTGATTATGTCAGTGATAGTTCTTGTATTTTACGTAGTATTCTACAACAGGATATTCAGCGTAACTTTTGACGAAAGCTTTTCAAAGGCAACAGGAATAAACGCCGACGGCTACAATCTGCTGATAGCGATAATTACAGCAATAATCATTGTTATAGCCATGAATCTTGTAGGTTCACTGCTGATATCAGCGCTTATAATATTCCCCGCCCTTTCGGCTATGAGAATATTCAAAAGCTTCCGAAGCGTGACAATATGTTCAGCAATTATATCGGTAGTATGCGCAGGAATGGGAATAATACTTTCAATATTATGTTCAACACCTGTGGGAGCAACAATAGTAACATCAGATTTAGGAGCATTCTTCATATTTTCAATAGTGGGAGCAGTAACATCAAGAAAGCGCCCCACAGCGCAATAAATTGGGATTCTAAAGGGTGATACCCTTTAGGCGGGAGCCCCCGCTGGCATCAAAACAGGGTATGTACGTAGGGGCGGATATTATCCGCCCGCAATTTCAGAACAAAATTCAGGTATTCAGCAACCTCAGGACACGAAAACGTGTCCATTTTATTTGCATAAAATGTCAAAAAAATCTATTGACAAACCATGGAAAATGAGGTATAATTAAGTGTATGTATTGTGAGGAAGTGTGCCATTTGACACCGCCTTACAACAAAGTAAAGTACAATTAAGGAGTGTTTTTATGGGCAAGCAGATGTCAAGATCTAACTACGAAAAGCTCGTTCTTGAGCTTGATGACCTTAAAATCAATAAACGTAAGGAGGTTGCTGAACGTCTTAAAGTAGCACGTTCCTACGGTGACCTTTCAGAAAATGCCGAGTACGATGAAGCTAAAAATGAACAGGCTATCCTTGAAGCACAGATAGCAGAACTCCAGTATACTGTTGACAATGCCGAGATTATCGAAGATTCCAACATCTCTGTTGATGAAATCGGTATGGGTTCAATTATTAAAATTAAGCGCCTTGATACAGGCAAAATCGAAACTTTCAACATCGTTGATACAAACCATGTTGATATAAAGAACGGCAAAATCTCAAACGAATCCCCTATCGGCAAGGCTGCTATGAAGAAGAAAGTCGGCGATGTATTTGCGGTTGAGGCTCCCGTTGGTGAGCTTCGTTTTGAAGTTTTGGAAATTACAAAGTAAAGGATGATATAAATGAGCGAAAATCAGAACAATATTCCCGTTCAGTCAGAGGAAGAACAAGATATAAATATACTGAAAAAGGATCGTCTTGATAAGCTTGCTTCTCTCCGTGAGGGCGGATTCGATCCTTTCCAGACTACAAAATACGACGTTACAGGCAAAGCGGCAGATTTAAAGGCTGAGTACGAAGCTAAGGAAGCAGAAGTAATCGCAGCAGCTAACGGCGACGAAGAGGCTGTAAAGGCTGGTCTTGAGGCTCTCAACAGCAATATTATCCGCATTGCAGGACGTATCATGAGCTGGCGCGACATGGGTAAAGCAAACTTCATTGATGTCCGCGACAATACTGATAGAATACAGGTTTATATCCGTTCCAACGACATCGGAGCCGATCAGTTCAAAGAATTCAAGAAGAAGTGGGATATCGGCGATATCGTCGGAATCGAGGGTTTTGTATTCAGAACAAGAAAGGGCGAGATTTCAATTCACGCTCACAAAATTGAACTTCTTTCAAAGTCACTCCTCCCCCTCCCTGAAAAATGGCACGGCTTAAAGGATCAGGACACAAGATATCGTCAGAGATATCTTGACCTTATTGTAAATCCCGAGGTAAAGGATACATTTGTAAAGAGAAGCCAGATTCTCAAGGAAATCAGAAATTATCTTGACAATCTGGGATATACCGAAGTTGAAACACCTGTACTTCTTCCCATTCAGATTGCAGCAGCTGCAAGACCTTTCGTAACACATCACAATACTCTTGATATGGATATGTTCATGCGTATCGAGACAGAGCTGAATCTGAAAAAGCTCATCGTAGGAGGTTTCGACCGTGTATACGAAGTAGGACGCATTTTCAGAAATGAGGGTATGGACACATCACACAATCCTGAGTTCACAACAATCGAGATGTATCAGGCATATACCGACTACATCGGCATGATGGACCTCATTGAAAATATGTACAGAACTCTCGCATTCAAGATATGCGGAAGCGATACAATTTCATATCAGGGCGTAGATATCGAGCTTGGTAAGCCTTGGCAGCGTCTCACAATGATTGAGGCTGTTAAGAAATATGCAGGAGTTGACTACAACGACTGGGCAACAGATGAAGAAGCAAGAGCCTGCGCAAAGGCACACGACGTTGAAGTCGAGGAGGGCGACCACGCAACAAAGGGACACGTTCTCATCGCATTCTTTGATGCATTCGTTGAAGATAAGCTTGTACAGCCTACAATAATCTACGATTATCCCGTAGAAAACTCACCTCTCGCAAAGAGAAAGCCCTCAGATCCCGCATTTACAGAGCGTTTCGAGTATTTCATCTACTGTCGCGAAATGGGTAACGCTTTCTCTGAGCTCAACGACCCAATCGACCAGAAAGAGCGTTTCATCAAGCAGGTTGAGGCAAGACGCGCACTGGGCGATACAACAGGAGAGGTTGACGAAGATTTCGTAACAGCTCTTGAATACGGTCTGCCCCCCACAGGCGGTCTTGGACTTGGTCTTGACAGACTTGTTATGCTTCTCACAGACAGCGCATCAATCCGTGATGTCCTCCTGTTCCCCACAATGAAGCCAATCCCTGCAAACAGCGGCAGAACAGCCAAGGAAGAAAATGAAGAAGAATAACGAAAAAAAAGCTTCATCTCCTGTTGAGGACGAGAAAATCCATATAACTAAAAGTATCTTTGAAACCAATCGTGAACTGATACAAAAAGCTGAGGAAGAAGAACGTCACAGACAGGAGGAGCTTGAAAAAAAGCTTGCAGAGCGTAAAAGAAAAGCCGAAGAAGCAAGAGACAAGCGCCTCGAAGCAGAACGCCTTGAGCTTATCCGCTTAAAACAGGGCATTATCGAGGAAAGCGAAACCATACAACAGGAAGAAACAGAGGAAGTCAAAAGAAGCATCTGGAAAAAAATCTCAGATTTCTTCTATCTTAATAAATGGTGGCTGGGAATCGCTGCAATTTTCGGCGCAATCGGTATTTTCCTTGTACATAATCTGCTTACCCGTCCCAATCCCGACATTATCGTGCTTATGATAGGCGAAAATTACACAATGGGCGAGGAAAGTCAGTTAGAGGAGTATATTGAAACTTTTATTGACGATTTCAACGATAATGGAAAAACCGAAGCTTCTGTCTATTATATTCCATATACAGATAATGAAACAAAAGACTATGCCAACGGCGTAATGAACAAACTTTTTGCTGAATTACAGAATGACGAAGCAGCGATAATTATTGGCAATAATCTTGCGGCAGATATTTTGGGCGATGACGGAGTACTTGCGGATTTATCAGCAATATACCCCGAAAATGAGCATATCTCAAAGGATAAGTTCATGCTGAAAGGCACAGATTTTGCTGAAAAAATCGGTGTTGACGAAAGCGTAGTTACAGATGAATGGTTCATGGCAATACGCGCACCACGAAAGCTGATGCACACAAGTGAAAAGAATATGCAGGAGCTTTACGACAAGGATTTCCCTGTATTTGACGCAATTCTGAAAGATTTATCTGAATAATCGGGAGGAATTATGAGCTATAATTTTAATGTTGAAAAGACAACCGCTGATCTGATTCAGTGGGTAAAGGATTATTTTGAGACTACCGCCTCCCCCGAAACAAAGGCAGTTATCGGCATTTCGGGAGGCAAAGACAGTTCCGTTGCCGCCGCAGTATGCGTTAAGGCTCTGGGCAAGGAAAGAGTTCTTGGCGTGCTTATGCCAAAAGGCGTGCAGGCAGATATCGATTGCAGTCAGCTTCTTGTTGAAACACTGGGTATACAGCATTATACCGTGAATATCGGCAGTACAGTTGACGCATTTACAAAGGAATTTGAAAACCATATGCCTATGAACAGTCAGGCGATAATAAACACTCCCCCGCGTATCAGAATGACAACACTTTATGCAGTTGCGGCTTGCGTAGGCGGCAGAGTAGTAAACACCTGCAATCTTTCAGAGGATTGGGTAGGATATTCCACAAAGCACGGCGATGCGGCAGGCGATTTCTCCCCATTGTCAATGCTTACAGTTACGGAGATACTGCAAATCGGCGATTATCTTGGACTTCCGGAAAGCCTTGTGCATAAAGTGCCAATAGACGGATTATGCGGCAAAACGGACGAGGAAAATCTAGGGTTCACATATGCAGAGCTTGACAGATATATCCGCGGATTAACTGATTTAAGTGACAAGCCGGAATTAAAGGAAAAAATTGACCGAATGCACAGGAATAATCTGCACAAATTACAGCTTATGCCAAAATTTGAAATATAAATGCAAAAGGGTATCAGTTTTACACAGCTGATACCCTTAAATTTTCCCAATTCTTTTGGCAATGTAAGCCGCTAACACGCAAAGAACCACATCCCATGGAAGTGGCAAAAGGCAGTAATACATCACCGTCAGCACCGATTGAGATTTCATATAAAACGACGTAATAAAGCAGTTATACGCCGTACCTATGGCAAAAACAGGCACAAGTCCGAGAATACAGCCAATAATCAGCCTCTTCATCTCAGACTTTCCGCCGCAGCATATTTTCCCCGTCACATATGAACCGATTATCATACCAATGAGGAAACCAAAAGTCGGCTGAAAAATATAGCCGATACCACCGCCTCCTGCAAAAACAGGAAATCCCACAAGCCCCAGCAGAATGTACACTAAAACGCTTACAGCTCCCACGGGAGCGCCCCCCACAGCCCCTGCGAGAGTTGTAAAAAGAATCTGCAAGGTAACAGGGCAGACAGGTGTGGGAATCCTGATAAACGCACCGACAGCAATCAGCGCGGCAAAAATAGAAATCAGGATTAAATCTCTTGTTTTCACAGGGGATTACACTCAATATATTCGTCAAGAATTTCCGCAGCAGCCTCCACAAATCTTATGCAGGGGCGCGCCTTGTAGTATTCCTCAGTACGCTTTTCAGGCACAGGATTAGTATTAACTTTCAGATTTTTCAGCAGTTCGCCGCAGTTTATGGTATTATATTTCTCCTTGAATTTTTCCGCAAGGAGCTGAATTCTGCGATAATGCTCAGCCTTTTCAGCATCGTCATCAGCGGAGGAATAACCATACAGCACACCTGCTACCATAAACATACCCGAAACAGCGCCGCAGACCTCACGCATACGTCCCATACCGCCGCCGAATGAGGAAGAAAGGCGGAGTGAAAGCTCCTCGTCGATTCCCGTTATATCAGAAAAAGCGGCAAACACAGCTTGCGCGCAGTTTCTGCCCTCCATAAAAAGTCTGCAAGCTTTTTCAGCATGATTTTCAACCATTTTCAACATCTTCTTTCTTAAAATCAGGAGTTTTACAGCAGACGGCACAATAAACCGCCGTCGCCCCCTTGCTTTTCAATAGCTTTGTAATTTCGGACAGCGTACTGCCCGTAGTACAAACATCGTCCAGTAAAAGTATACATTTACCCCGAATTTTTGCGGAATCCGACACTTCAAAAGCGTCTTTGAGATTAATTTTTCTCTGCCGCTTAGTGAGAGTTTTCTGCGGATTTGTTCTGCGTATCTTTTCAACAATGGCTGTTGAAACAGTGATATTCAAAATCCGCCCGACCTCACAGGCAATAAGTTCCGCCTGATTAAATCCCCTCACCCGTTTATCTTCTTTATGGAGAGGAACAGGCACAATAACATCAATTTTCCGCGATATACCGAGATTTTCCAACTTTTCAGCAACAGCACTTCCAAGAGCATAAGCGGCATTTCCCTTTACTCCCCTTTTCAAAAGAAGAATGGCAGGGGAAATTTTTGCGTCATACTCAAAAGGAGCAATGAACAATTCTGCCCCCCTTATAACACAATTTCCGCTGTATTCGGTCAATTTTTGGAGACAGTCTCCGCAGAAAGTCTCATGTGGAAATATAACCTTTCTACATGCAGGACACCGCGTAGGATAAAGCAAAGCCAACAGCCGCTTTTTCAGCATATAGTTCATCAGAAGTACATATAAAGCTGACACTTAATCATGCCGTTGTAGAGCTTGCGGCGCTTTTTCGCCTCAGCGCCGAAGAACTGCTCAAACTGCTCATGAGGGGAAATAATATAACTCTGTCGATTTCCCCCATGCCCGAGAACGTGCCCCATTTTTCTGTAGATGTCCTCAGCCTCACGGAGTTCAAGAAGTCTCTCACCATAAGGTGGATTGCAGATAACAATGGAATCATCAGGCTGAACAAATTTTGAGATATCCGCCTGCTCAATTTTAAGACGTGATTTTATACCGGCTTTATGGGCATTGTCAAGAGTAAGCGCAACCGCCGCGTCGTCAATATCAAAGCCTATTCCGTGGAAAGTTGCGGAACGATCAACGCCGTCAATAGCTCTCTTTCGCTCCTCCTGCCAGATTTTAGAATCCACAGAAGCCCATTTTTCAGCAGCAAATCGTCTGTTTATGCCAACGGGTATACGCAGAGCCTTTAAAGCCGCTTCAATGAGTAGCGTACCGCTTCCGCAGAACGGATCGCATACAATTGATTCGGGACGAACACGAGCAAGGTCAATAATTCCCGCCGCAAGAGTTTCTTTTATAGGTGCAGCATTTGAATTACGCCTGTAACCGCGCTTGTGAAGTCCCACACCGCTTGTATCAAGATAAATAGTCACAATATCTTTAAGTATGCTGAACTGAATCTGTACAGGGGGCTCAGTCTCATTGAACCAGTTTACACCATATTTGGATTTCAGGCGCTCAACAGCCGCCTTTTTCACAATTTTCTGACAATCGGGAACGCTGTGAAGCGTGGAATTAAGGGAATAACCCTTGACAGGAAAAGCATTATCAACGCCGATAAAACGCTCTAACTCAATTGAACGCACACCCTGAAACAAATCCTCAAAGGTTTCAGCGCGGAATTCAATAAGCTCAATCAGCACACGTTCCGCAGTGGAAAGGCAGAGATTCGCCCTTGCCATTATATTCAAATCACCTGTAAAACTGATTTTTCCGTCGCTAACCTTTAAATCAGTTCCGCCGATTTTAGTAATTTCATATTTGAGAACGCTCTCCAGACCGAAATGGCAAGGACAGCAAAGTCTTAATTTTTCACTCATAATTATCACCTTTAATGCAAAAGCCTGCCCGTTCCTGTTGGGCAGGCTTTATATTTTTATATCAGCAGATTACCAAGTACCTGCATCTCCGCCTGTACCAGTGTCACCGCCTGTTGCGCCGCCTGTTCCGGGGTCAACCCAGCCGCCGCCAGTGCCTGTGTCACCGCCAGTAGTGCCACCTGCATTAGGATCAACCCAACCGCCGCCTGTATTGCCGCCTGCATTGGGATCAACCCAGCCGCCGCCTGTGTTACCGCCTGCGTTCGGATCAGTCCAACCGCCTGTACTGTTTCCGGTACCGTTGCCAGTTCCTGTACCGTATTCAGGCTGTGTTGTGGAAGGAGTAGGAGCAATATAATGATTACCGTCACAGTAAGGCGCATGTGTGGATTTCCAATATCCTGTTGCACCCTTAGGACAATACTGAGTAGCAATCATACCTGTAGCAGAACACATAGGAGCCGCAATAACAGTATCAACAGGGTCGAAGTCAACGCCTGTATCAGGGAACATCGTATTAGCATATTCGCCTATGATTGTATTCCATATATTTGCTGAAGAAAGAGCTTCAGGAAGACTGAGTGCGTCGTTGTATTCCTTATAACCGATAGTAATACCGCTTGCGAAGTCTCTTGTCAGACCAACGAAAGCAAGGTCATACCAGTTCTCAGTAGTACCTGTCTTACCAACAACAGTTTTGTTCCAGAGTCTTGCGTCTGTACCTGTACCGTTATCAACAACATTTTTAATAAGTCTGTTCATAACCCATGCAGTTTCATCTGAAACAGCCTGATGAGTATTTCTTCCGTTGATATTGTCAACAATAATTTGACCGTTAGCGTCCTCAATCTTAGAAATGATATGCGCCTCATTGTAAATACCATGAGCACCATAAGGGATATAAGCATTTACAAGGTTCTGGAGAGTAACACCATAAGTGAGAGAACCGAGAGCAAGAGGAGAGTGAGCCTTATCAGCATCATCAAGCTTCATACCAAGATTTTCAGTACAGAACTTGAATACAGCTTCTGGAGAAAGCTCCTCACAAAGCTGAGCAGGAACAGTATTAAATGACTGCTGGAGATAGTAATAAATTTTATTAGATGAACCGTCACCTCTTGTACGACCGTAGTTGAAAGGCCATGCATTACCCTGGTCATCCTTGATATGTTCAAGAGGCAGATTGCGGTAAACGCTTCCCCAATGGATATGGTTGCTTTCAATACCAAGACCGTATGTTGCAACAGGCTTCATAGTAGAACCAACCTGACGGGGTTCACGGTTAGCATAGTTTGTAACGAGAGAGCCCTTCTTTTCGCCCCAGTTACCAATCTGAGCCATAACAGAACCGTCGTATCTGAGAGCAACAAAGGCAATATGCGGGAGAGTTTCGTCGTCTTCGTATTTTCCATCGCCGTCAAGGTCAACCCATCTTTTTACCCAGCCCTCAGAAACAATATTATTGATGTTGCTGAATTTTTCTTCGATATAGTTCTGCATAGGCTTATCGAGAGTAGAGTAGATACGATAACCGCCCTTGTTGATACGGTTGATAGCCTCCTGCTCGTCGATGTTGTACATTTCCATGAGATATCCTGCCGCCTCATACATCATAGCGTCAACTTCCCATGTATAAGCGTTCTGCTTAGTTTCTTCTTCCTGCAAGTCAAGCTCAGGGTGGAGCTTTCTGTATTCGGGAGAATCGGTATAAAGCAGGTCAGCAACAAGATATTCCTGATATTCGTCGTAAGTGATACCACCGTTATCGTACATCTGCCAGAGAACGTATTCCTGACGCGTTTTATTATTTGCCCTGCCGTCAACAGTGAGATTATCATCCTCGTCGTAGTACTCAACGAAAGGACCGTAAAACTCAGGGCTCTTTGGAATGGCGGCCAGAACAGCCGCCTCGGGAACTGTCAGTTCCTCGACGTTTTTACCGAAGTAACGGAGTGAAGCAAGCTGAATACCATTTACAGGTCCGCCAAATGCGATAAAGTTGAGATATTCTTCAAGGATTTCGTCCTTGGAATAGGTCTTTTCAAGCTGCATAGCCGCAAAGATTTCGCGGATTTTACGCTGCGGAGTTTTCTCGTCATCACCTGTGAGGTTCTTGATAAGCTGCTGAGTAATCGTCGAACCACCTTGTTCGGAATCATAGAAGTGAATGAACATATTGAGGAAAGCCGAGAATGTACGCTTATAGTCAACACCGTCATGGAGGTAGAAACGCTCGTCCTCGGTGTAAACAAAGGCATTGCGCACATGCTGAGGGATTCTGTCAATAGAAACAGGGATACGCTGAACGTCAGTTTTCAGCTGTTTCAGCACAACATCCTCCAGCTCGCCGTTTTCGTTTACCTTCTGACCGTAGAAATAAGTATCACTTCCCGATTCAAGCTCAGCAAGAGTAATAGATGAGGACTCGTCCATAAAGTCCATAACGTATACAGTGAGAGCCGTAGCAACAATAGTTCCTGTTATAATGATAATTAAAAAAAGTGACAGGAGCGTAGTCGCAATGCAGGCAAAAAGCTTCTGGAGAATAACAAGGAAAATATTCTTCTTTTTCTTCTTCTTTTTCTTCGGAGCTTGTCTGCGGACGGGCATATCGTCGGGGTATGCCTGCTGTCCCATTGGCTCATAATCGCGTTTGTTTTTAGCCATTTTGTCTTTTAGCGCAGTAAATACTGCCGCCAATCTCCTTTCAGTTGTAATTATACATTATATATTATAGCACATTTTTTTGATTTTGTTAAGGGTTTGACGAAAAATTTTTCGTTTTTGTATATTTTAGCAAAAATCGGGCAGATTAATAATGAAAATTCGGCAAAGGAGCGATTATTTTATGAGTTCAGCTGACAAGAAGATATATTTGATCCTTATGATAGCACTAACCGTATCAGGATTTATAGTGATATGCACATTGGGACAGTCAATGCACAGGGAGCGGCTTGCGGCAAAAATATCTGATATGCCTGCCGAGCCCCCTGCTATAGTGAGTATGATTCGGGAATACAATGGCAGAATCGGGGTATTCAAGGGCGGAAGCCAAACGCCGTACAGAATTATCGACTATGATTTCTCACTTCTCTCCGACTACGACAAAGAGCAGCTGCGAGAGGGCGTAATTATCGAGACGGATTCGGAATTACAGCAATTTATAGAGGATATAGCCTCCTGAAATTTGTGAGAAACTGCGGTCACGGCACGCCGTGTCCTCTGCCTGTCGATAAACTACAAATAAAATGGGATTCTAAAGGGTGAAACCCTTTAGCAGAGTCCAGAGACGGAGTCTCTGGCAGGGTGTGGGACAGAGTCCCACGCAGAGCAAAGCTCTGCGATGCGTTTAAGCGCTCTGCAAGGGGTGAATTTCAAAACAGTCCTGTGGACTGTTTTGAAAGAGGGGACGCTCTGCAAGTGAGAGCGTCCCTTAGAAAAATATCTTATTGTAACTTTTTCGACAGACTGGGGACAGATTGTGACGTGTCCTTTCTTTCAATACATATTTCAAAAAAATCCTTGACAAACGAAAATATTTATGATATAATACACCTATAAACCGTTGAAGTGGAGATAAAGCTGAAAATGCTCACACAGAGAGTTCGGGGTGCTGGAATCCGGATTGAAAACAGCTCAGCAAATGGACCACTGAGGGTGCGGTCAAAGGGTTGATAGTAAGAGGTGTGTCTCTGATAATTATTATGGGAGGCATTTTATAACGATATTTTACACAATCCGAGTATTCCGCAACGTAAGGACGTGCGTTAAACGTCAGGGATATGATAGTATCCTGAAAGTGCATGGTTTTCCATGAATCAAGGTGGTACCGCGGATAGAGTTTATTCGTCCTTGACAGAAATTATGGATATTTCTGTCAGGGCTATTTTTATTTTAGCCCTACAGAATTACTCCGAATATTATGGAGGTAAACGGTATGCTTACTAAACGATGGTGACGCTCAAAGATACTCAGGCTTTTATTATGATTATAAATAATTTTTTTGGAGGAAATGATTATGATTTTCAATAATGTTAATTTTGACACATACTTTAAGAATTATCCCACTGAGGACGGATTTTTCGGAAAATACGGCGGCTGCTATATTTCCCCTGAGCTCCAGACAGCTATGAAGGAAATTACACACGCTTACAATACTATCTGCAAATCCAGAAAGTTTATTGATGAGCTTCGCCGAATCCGCAGAGAATTTCAGGGCAGACCTACTCCCATTTCGCATCTCCAGCGCCTTTCCGACAGCATCGGAACAGGAGTTCAGCTTTACGCAAAGCGTGAGGACTTAAACCACTCAGGCGCACACAAGCTCAATCACTGCATGGGCGAAGCGCTCCTTGCAAAGTATATGGGCAAGAAAAAGGTAATCGCTGAAACAGGTGCAGGACAGCACGGTGTTGCACTTGCAACAGCAGCCGCATATTTCGGACTTGAATGTGATATCTACATGGGCAAGGTTGATATTGAAAAACAGGCTCCCAACGTTGCACGTATGAAAATTCTCGGCGCAAAAGTTGTTGAAGTTACAGACGGTCTCCAGACACTTAAAGAAGCCGTAGACGCAGCATTTGCAGCTTATGCAAAGGAGTATAAGGACGCTATTTACTGTATCGGCTCTGTTCTCGGACCTCATCCTTTTCCTTTAATGGTAAGAGATTTCCAGAGCGTTGTAGGTATCGAGGCAAGAGAACAGTTTGTGGATATGACAGGCGAGCTTCCTGACGCAATTGTAGCTTGTGTAGGCGGCGGCTCAAATGCTATGGGTATGTTTGCAGGATTCTTAAACGACCCTGTTGACATTTACGGAATTGAACCCCTCGGCAGAGGTACAGCTCTCGGCGACCATGCAGCAAGCCTGAAATACGGCACAGAGGGCATTATGCACGGATTCAACAGCATTATGCTGAAAGATGAAAACGGTGAGCCTGCTCCTGTTTACTCTGTTGCAAGCGGACTTGACTATCCCTCATCAGGCCCTGAGCACGCATTTTTACATGATTTAGGCAGAGTAAAATATGATGTTATCAACGATGAAGAAACTATCGACGCATTCTTTACTCTTTCAAGACTTGAGGGAATTATCCCTGCTATTGAAAGTTCACATGCTGTAGCATACGGAATAAAGCTTGCTCAGACGATGAAGAAAGGTTCTGTTCTTATCAATCTCTCAGGCAGAGGCGATAAGGATATGGATTATGTAATTGAAAAGTACGGAATCCGCTGATTTATTTTGAAAATGAACTACTCTTTCCCTTATTGAAGATAGTAATATAAAAGCACTATAAGCCGCTTTTGATTAAATGTCAAAAGTGGCTTTGCATTACTTGTGACATTGACTTTATTTGTAAATTTTGTTATAATTAACTTAATGAAAAATCGAAAGTGAGACGATAAAATATGGAGGGCATATTTTGGATGGGCATATTAGCCATTGCTTTCTTGATACTTGATATACTTTGTATTATTAAAACCATAGAGTATTTTAAGATAAAAAAGAATGGGA
>JAFXDK010000092.1 GCA_017521805.1 Ruminococcus sp.
GGGGTGATCCTAATTATTTGTTCACAAATGCGAATCGTTTATACTTTTCCCCGCACACGCGGGGGTGATCCTATTCGCCCCTGTAAGAAAATGCAACAGAATTTCTTTTCCCCGCACACGCGGGGGTGATCCTCTCTGCAAGCTGTTCTTCGATAATGGGGAGCTCTTTTCCCCGCACACGCGGGGGTGATCCTAATTCCGAATTCAATCGGCTTTCTCTGGATTCCTTTTCCCCGCACACGCGGGGGTGATCCTATAAATTTTTTCATTGCCTTTTCGTATAAACTCTTTTCCCCGCACACGCGGGGGTGATCCTATAACCCTTATAACCAAGCTGAAACTGTGCCACTTTTCCCCGCACACGCGAGGATGATTCTAAATATTTTGCCAAAAGAGCTTACTTGAATATTGAAAATTCATTGCATTGGATACTTGATATTTCTTTCAGAGAAGGTGAAAGCAGAGCAAGAAAGGATAACTCCGCTGAGAATTTCGACGTATTAAGACTAAGACAATTCGCCTATAACATTTTAAAGGCTGACACTTTGTTTAAAGGCAGTTTCTCTGATAAACAATTCAAATGTATGATTGGGTTGAATTTCCTTGATTCAATTTTGTTATACCAATCTCTAAAATGTTAGTAGACAAAGATGACGAGCAGAAATACTGTATGTCAAGGAGGACGACGAAAGCATACTGTTGTATGGTGAGGAAGTCCAACGATGACATACAGAATTTATGCCATTAGATTTGTCTAATGTTGTTTCAGGGATTGGTATAAAATTAAAGGGTATCGGAGAAAAAATCCGATACCCTCTGTTTTATGTGTTAGTCATAAGAATCCCAACCGTTTTCGGCTGTTCCAACAGTAAAGGAAAATTGCTCAACAGGTTTGCCTAATTTTTCGAGGAGTTCTTTATTATCGCCGCGGTCAAGAAGCAGGAGATTTCTGCCATTGACTTCAAATACTGCAATAGGCTTTTCACCAAGAACAACGGTTGTACATCTGTTAATAAGTTCAACTGCTGTATCTGTGGGAACTAAAGTGTATCTTGTTGAATGTCCATAATGATATCCAACAGCCGATATTGAATCTACAACTGTGTATTCATTTGAAGAATCAATTTCGTAATAATAGTAAGAATTATCCTTTTGGCTATAATCCGTTTCAAATACTTGTTTAGCGTATGAGTAGAATTCGGGATATTTAGTATATCCTATTTCATCAATAATATCATCCTTTGTGATATCATCACAGCTGAAACCAATTTCTTCAAGTAATGCAATTGTGTTGTCAAAGTTTTCAAGTACAAAATAGTTACCGTCGATAATTCCACAGTATTTGCTGTTGAGAAGATCATCCTCCGTCATATCGAGAATATCCTTATAGTATGCCTCACGTACAGCTTTCAATTCAGAAATTGAAACTGTTTTAGTGTTCGATTCGCAAGATTTGTTTTCAAATCTTAGTGTGAGTTCATAATAAGGATTATTTTTATAAAAATTGAACTCATAATCAGAAAAGCCTTTGTATATCTGTTCAGCATAGTCATCTGAAAGAAGTATAGCTTTCAGCAACTCTCCTGACATTCCTGTAGGTGTTTCATAACTTCTTGTTGAAGTTGAACCTGTGAAAGTTGAGTAGTTGATATATAGTGTATCGTCACATAAATTTGAATAGTAATTATCTTTCTGAATTGTTTTATATTCATAATTTTCGGAATTGAAGTGACGGTCAACAAGTTCTTCATGAAGTTTTACAGTTTCTTCAATAACATTTCTGTCACGGAAAACAAATTTAGTGTCAAAAAATCGATATGATTCAATAGCAACACTTTCAACTGATGATGCGGAGGGAACACTCTTAGCCATACCGAATCCCTTAGATACTTCAAATACGTTGCAGATGAGTATAACCGAGAGAACAGCAGCTCCGAATCCAAGACCAGCCTGCCAGAATTTCTTGAAGCCGCGGCGTGTGATTACTTCCATAATAAACCATACGATACCGCAGAGAACAATACCTGCCGCAAGGAAACCATTGAATGTAATGAAAAGCGAAAGAACACAGTATACTGACATTGTCATCATAGCATAGAAAGCTGTTTTGTATACATAAGGCTTAGAAACGTCCTCTGCTTTTCTATGTTTATAAAGGAAATATGCGGCAAAAAGATATACAGCAATTACTGCAAGAGTAATGCATATCCATTTTATCAAAAGAAATGTGGAGAATGAACTGCTGTCGAAAACTCCAAGCTCAGATGCAAAAGTAAAAAAGAAACAAACCGCTCCAACAGGAGATGTACTTGTGAAAATATTTTTATAGAATATTGCAGCTTCATCTATACCATATGAATAGCTGTTGCAGAGGGCAACCCATACACAAGCGACAGTTGCAGGAATAAGCACATTAAATGCAAGAACACTGAATATAGCCTCAAATGTATTACCGCAGAAAATTATTGAAAATACTGCAAGAGTGTAAAAAAGCATCATTGCAATAATAACCATAGACAAGCATTTGAGTATTTGCGGGAACATTTCCCAGAATTCATTCATATTCGGAATAATTGGCGTACCAATTCCGAGAATGGCAATTGCAAGAAGAACAGCACCCAGAAAAGGAACAAGATACATAACAAATCCTGAAAGATAATCAGCAAAGAATCTTTGCTTGCTGTTCAATGGCAAACCATAGTTCATATCTGCAATGGATTTCTTGTAGAGATAGTTAAAATGATTCAGCGCAATAGTCATGCCAAGGAATAAGCAGATTATAACGGCAAGTGTTGCAATGAAAGCAAATGCCGCACAGCCTGATTCAATTGCGTACAAAGTGCTGTTAGGAATATTTTCAAGATTGTTATAATAAGCGGCTACAAGACCTACAACTGCATAAACGGGAAGTCCCAGAAGTTCCATAACAATATGGATTATAAACATTTTTTTGTTCTGGGAAAAGTCGTTCTTGTAACGCGTTCCGAAAAAACTTGCTTTTTTAGTCGATGTCGCTGCTGTCATAACCAAGCACCTCCAGTTCATAGATGAAAATTTCTTCAAGTGTTAATGGGATAATTTCAAAGAGCAGTGGCTTTTTCGGAGCGAAATACGCCTTGAGAGTATCTGCTTCACCCTTTGCAATTATATAGTAGATACTCTGACTGCGTTCAAAGTGGAGTATTTCAAGTCCTGCCTCTGCAAGCTGTTCGCGGGTATATTCAACGGGATTTCCGTTAGCATCGGGAGGAAATACAGCTTGAATCTTGTGAATACTTGAAGTAACGCTGTCAAGGTCGCGGGCAAACAATATCTTTCCCTTGTGAAGAAGTGCAGCTGTATCGCACACCTCGTTAATCTCGCGGAGATTGTGAGAAGAAATTACAGTTGTAAGCTGACGGTCAAGCATAGCGTCAACAAGCATTTTCTTTACGATGATACGCATAGTAGGGTCAAGTCCGTCAAAAGCTTCATCAAGGAGCAGGTAATCAGTTTTGCAGGCAAGACCGATAATAACTATAGCCTGACGCTTCATACCCTTTGAAAATTTGTTTATCTTCTTATCAAGGGGGAGGTTTACACGTTTTCTCAGCTCCTCGAACATTTCCTCGGAAAAGTTCTTGTAATAGCTTTTGTAATAATCCTTAAGGGCTTTGAGGGTATAGCTGCCGAACTGAACAGTTTCATCGTTAATGAAGAATACTTTTTCCTTAATGGAAACATTGTCGTATACGGGTTCGCCGTCAATGAGAACCTCACCCTCCTCCTGCTTGTATATTCCCGATAAAAGTCGTAATATTGTTGATTTACCTGCACCATTTGAACCTAAGAGACCAAAAGCTGTACCTTTTTCAATTTTAAGATCTACATGGTCAAGGGCGGTATATGAATCAAAATTTTTCACAGTATTTTTTAATTCAATCATAACTATTCCCCTTTCTCAAAAATTTTGTCAATATGTTCTTTTAGTGTATCAGCGGAAATTCCCTGATTTTTGGCTGATTGAACTGCTTCATCAAATTCCTTCAATGCTGTTTCGTGAAACATGGAATTATCCAATGCAGCGATAAAGCTTCCTCTGCCCGGAACGGAGTAAATGATACCTCGTCTTTCGAGTTCCTGATAGGCTTTGGCAACTGTGTTAGGGTTTACCCTTGCATCTTTAGCAAGACTGCGGACGCTGGGCAGCTGAGAGTTTTCTTTAAGGGTGCCTGAAAGAGCAAGTTCTGTAATTTTCAGATAAATCTGCTCATAAATCGGCACTCTGCTGGTGAGGTCAATTGTAAACATAAGCTCTCCTTTCTGTCATTTGTGTACTATGATTTGTAATACAGCTATTACACCTAATACTATAGCATATATTTTCTTGTTTGTCAATAGTTTTTTATAAATTTTTTTAGAAAAATAAAAGAGGAGAGCAGAACGCTCTCCAAAATAATTTATTTGTAATTTTCTTTTGTTTTTCCACCAAAAATTCCACACACAAAGGGAATTATCACACTGAATCCCAGAGCCGCAAATAATTGTTCAGCTGT
The DNA here is from genome assembly GCA_017521805.1 of Ruminococcus sp. Classification (GTDB taxonomy): domain Bacteria; phylum Bacillota; class Clostridia; order Oscillospirales; family Ruminococcaceae; genus Ruminococcus. The sequence continues at coordinate 4,536 of JAFXDK010000092.1, forward strand.
AAGTGGAACGGTTTCAAAAACCTGCTGAAAAGGCGATAATAAAGCCGATGCCGCAAGTACACCACCCGATATAAGCACAGCGAAAATTAGCTTTACATTGTTGAAAGGATTAATTCCGAACACAGATTTTGTCTCTGATTTGCACTCAAATACATGAATTAGCTGTGAGGCTGCAAGTGTTATCAGCGCAGCAGTGCGGCAGGCATCTACTGAACCGCCCATATGCATTACAGAAGTAAATGAAGCAAGAGTTGAAAGTCCGATAAGTATGCCACGGATAACAATTCGCCACATAAGACCTCCTGCAAAAAATCCCTCAGTGGATTTTCTCGGCGGTTTGTTCATAACGTCTTTTTCAGGCGGTTCAAGTCCCAGTGCAACGGCAGGAAGTCCGTCAGTTACGAGATTTACAAGAAGTATCTGAACGGGAAGCAGAACCACGGGCATACCCATAATCATTCCCAGAAACATTGTCAGCACTTCTCCGATATTGCAGGAGAGCAGATACCGCACAAATTTGCGAATGTTTGCGTATACACAGCGTCCTTGTTCAACAGCATTGACAAGAGTTGCAAGGTTATCGTCAAGGAGAATAACATCGGCAGCCTGTTTTGTAACATCAGTACCTGTAACACCCATGGCAACACCCACATCTGCCTCTTTAATTGCAGGAGCGTCGTTCACGCCATCGCCTGTCATGGTAACAATTTCACCTTTACGTTTGAAACTGCGTACAATCCTCAGCTTGTGGGAGGGCTCAACACGGGCAAACACAGTAAATTCGCCTATTCTGCGGTCAAGCTCATCATCGCTCATACGGTCGAGCTCTGCACCTGTAACAGACTTGCCGTTTTTCAGCAGACCTGCTTTTTTTGCAATAGCTACTGCGGTATTTTTGTGATCTCCCGTTATCATTACTGTTTTCACCGAAGCGGAGGCACATTTCTTTATAGCTACCTTTGCTTCCTCACGGGGAGGATCTAGCATACCTGCAATTCCAAGAAATACAAGATTTCCGCTGTTGGGAGCAAATGAATCCGACGTACAGCATGCAAGAACAAGAACTCGCAGAGCATTATCAGACATTTCGATAATTCTGCCGCGTATGCGATTTTTTACCGCAGAATTCATGGGAACAAGCTTTCCGTCATCACTCAGGTATCGCGAGCAGCGGGGGAGCAGAACTTCCTCCGCGCCTTTGAGAAACATGATTTTTTCACTTCCCTCACGGCAGTAAACAGCCATATAACGAGTTTCGCTGTCAAAAGGGAACTCGTCAAGCTTTTCGGCATATTTTCCAAGAACGTCCTTGGTGATACCGCCCTTTGAAGCGGCAACAAGAAGTGCGATTTCAGTTGGGTCGCCTGTTACATTCCATTCGCCTTTGCCTTTTAGTGAACCTCTGCGGCGGCTTGAACCTGCCTTATCGCTGAATATTTCAGCAGTGGAGCACAGTACACTGCATTTAAGTGCTTCTGTAAGAGCTTTTTCTGTTTTGGGATTCACAGCAATTTTCTCATGATTTTTTGAAATTTCGCCGCTTATGCTGTATCCCGTACCGCTGAAAAAATAATCGGAATCAGCAGTTGAAAGCTCTGTAACTGTCATTTTGTTCTGGGTGATAGTGCCAGTTTTATCGGAGCATATTACAGAGGTACATCCAAGAGTTTCAACGCTGTGAAGCTTATTTACAAGGGCTTTCAGCTTCATCATGCGATTTACTGCAAGGGCGAGGGCTATAGTTACCGTTGCAGGAAGTCCCTCAGGAATAGCCGCAATGGCAATTGTTATACCTGTCATCAGCATGTCAAAAACGTTTTCGCCTCGTAAAACTCCTGCACCGAAAACAGCAAAGCATACAATGAGACAAATAATTGCAACAATTTTTCCAAGCTCCGCAAGTCGTTTTTGAAGGGGAGTAGACTCATCGTCAATATCAGATATAAGCTGTGAGATTTTACCCATTTGAGTATTTTTAGCAGTAGCAATAACTTTTCCGCGGCAAGTGCCCTTTACAGTAGATGTACCGCAATATATAATATTCGGCTTGTTGATCGAATTATCCGTATCATCAGGAGAGCCTGCATTTTTTCCTGAAGGCTCTGATTCTCCTGTCAGAATAGCCTCATCGGTATAAAATCCCGAGCATGAAAGAATAACGCAATCAGCAGGAATACGGTCGCCTGCTTCAAGTTCGATAACATCATCTACAACAAGGGTTGATGCATCGATTTCACGTAATTTACCGTCGCGATAACATTTCGCAGTTGGAGCAGTCATGGATTTTAGCGCTTCAAGGGTGTGCTCAGTGCGGTATTCCTGAACAAATCCGAGAATAGCGTTGATTAGCACGATAAGTATAATTGTAATTGCGTCTGTAACTTCTCCTAACAGAACTGAAATAACAGTTGCGGCGAGAAGAATCATTACCATAACGTCCCTGAATTGTCCGATAAATATTTTAGCGGCTGATGATTTTTTCTTTTCCTCAAGAATATTTGGTCCGTCTTTTTTGAGCTTTGCGGCAGCTTCTTTTTCTGTAAGTCCCATAAAATCACTCCTATGATAGATTGTCTATACAGGATATGCGGACAAAGTGAAAAAAATGCAGACAAGAATGGATTCTGGAAAAATCCAAAAAAATCACGGATACCGATAACCGATATCCGTGATGTATTATTATTCAATTGTTGTATCTGTTGTGTAGTTGTTGTCTAAATTTGAACGGTCGATAATGAAATCACCGTCTGGAACTTCCTGATAGGAATTTCCATAAGCACGTTCAGTCTTTGGCTCAGCAGCTGCAGCCTGTGCAGATGCCATTCTGCCGCCAAGGAATCCTGAAAGGATAGCCTTGATATCAACACCTGTAGCCTCAGTAAGACCATCAGTAATCTTTGTTGTTGAATTGATGATATCGCCTACAAGTCGGCTGGAATTGCCTTCGCCGTACATTGTAATCTTATCAACATTTTCAAGAGGAGCAGCAGCATTGCGTACAACTTCGGGGAGAGCCTTGAAGTACATTTCGAGTACAGCAGCCTCGCCATATTTCTTCATAGCCTCAGCCTTAGCGTTGATACCCTCAGCCTCAGCAAGACCTTTCGCTCTGATAGCGTCAGCCTCAGCCTGACCTACAGCTGCAATACCCTCAGCCTCCTGCATTCTTGCGAACTTCTGAGCCTCAGCCTCAGCTTTCTGAGCCTCAGCCTCCTGCTCACGCTGGAAACGGTCAGCCTCAGCCTCTTTCTTAAGCTGATAGAGCTTAGCGTCAGCTTCCTGCTGTGCCTTATAGCGCTCAGCCTCAGCCTTTTTCTTGATTTCAGCATCGAGGGACTTTTCCTTAACCTCTGCTTCTTTAGTTTTCAGCTCGACATCCTTTTCAGATGCGGCGATATTAGCGTTAGCCTTTGTAATTTCGATTGTCTTACGCTGTTCTTCCTTCTGGATTTCGTAAGCAGCGTCGGCAATAGCCATCTGAGTATCTGCTTCCTTTTTCAGTTCAGCCTGACGGATAGCAAGCTCGTTGTTCTTCTGAGCAATTTCAGTCTCAGCGAGAACCTTGGCATCATTAGCCTCTTTCTTAGCTTGAGCCTTAGCAATTTCGATTTCCTTTTCGGATTCAGCACGTGCAATAGCAGCCTTTTTCTGAATCTTAGTGGTATTGTCAATACCGAGATTTTCGATAAGGTTCTGGTCATCTGTAAAGTTCTGAACGTTGAATGAAACGATTTCAAGACCCATTCTGTTGAGGTCGGGAGCCGCATTCTCCTGTACCTTTTCAGCGAAAGCCTTACGGTCGTTTACCATAGCCTCAAGTGTCATCTGACCTACGATTTCACGCATATTACCCTCAAGAACCTCACGGGCAACCTTAGCTATGTAGATAGGTTCTTTGTTGAGGAAGTTCTCAGCACCCAGCTTGATAAGCAGGGGATCGCTGCTGACTTTAACGTTTACGTTAGCGTCAACGTTGATATTGATGTAATCAGCGGTAGGAACGGCACTGGAAGTCTTTACGTCAACGGCGATGAGCTGGAGTTTCAGCTTATCCACACGCTCGAAGAAAGGAATTCTGATACTTGCCTTTCCGATGATGATTTTCTTTCGCAGACCGGAAATAATGTAAGCAGTATCCGGCGGTGCCTTAATGTAACCCATTGATAAGATAATAATCAACAGGATTACTGCGATGATTCCGACAATAATTGCCATTTTGTCCATAGTGATAATCCTCCATATCATATAATATATGCATTTCACGGCGATGCGGATGCCGTAACCGTCGCACCTTGCGACGTTGTAGATATTATACTACATTTTTCTACATTTGTCAAGAGGCTGGGTAAAAAAATTGTTGAAAATAGGTAAAACTTATTCGTCTAAAATATCAATATACCTCTTGACTTTTTTGTATTAATGTGGTAAAATATATACATCTTTACAAAAAGGGGGGGTATAATGAACACACAGAAATTGCCGCTACTTATTGGATTTAACCTGTTGCTTGCAGTTGCAGATGTAGTATTACTTTCAAAAGGAATCAGTTCATTGTCCGATACCGGAAGGCTTATAGTAATTGTTGTAAGCATTCTGATATTTCTTGCAGGAAATTATTTTATACTTTCCATGGCTTACAAAAAGCCTGTTGTCAAAGATAAGGCAAATGCGGATTATGACGATTTCGAGGACGCTTTCAAAGGCTGGAGGGGAATGAATACTCCATATGGCAAGCAGATTGATCAGGCAATGAGACAGTTGGAGCAATTCAGAACACGAAAGGAAAAGCTGAAAGCTCTTTCAGAGGACAGCACATTTGATGCCGCTATTGACGAAGTACAATCAAATATGTTCAGCAACTTCAATCGCATAATCAATAGGTTGTTGATTTTTGACAAAAACGACAATAATGATATCAATAGAAACGGCAACTACATAAAGAACATTCTTATGACTAATGAGCAGTATCTTGAAGTGTTCCGCAGATTTATTGATGAAATTTCAATGATTGGCGATTCATCAGAAAACAGTGCAACTCTCAGCCTCCAGACTATAACGGAATCTCTCAGAGAAATACGTACAAACGGAGAAACTGATGTATTTGATGATATTAATGGCTGACAAGCCATGAAAGGAAAGGGATTATTATGAAAGAAAACAAGGGTAAAATATTAGGTACAATGTGCTTTATAGCTGTACTTGTCGCAGGCGTAGTCGGCGGCGGTATGGTTCTTACAAAGAATATAGGCAAGAGCGAAAGGGAGATATCCCGTGAGGAGGCAATGGAGGATCTCCCGAAGCTTTTGAAGAAAATAAATGTCACAACTGTTGATCCAAGAAAGGCGCAGGTTCAGATTGGCGGTACATCACTGATTGACGAATTGCCCGATATTTCCAAATATCCTCTCAGCGTAAGTGGTGACGGCGATATTGATATCGAGATTTTCTCATCGACGGAGAAATCAAGTAAGGGCACTGACGGCTGGCTTAACGAGGTTGCCGATAACTTCAACGACGAGGATTTTGAAATAGACGGATATGATGTATCTGTTTCAGTTCGTCCTGTAGCATCTGGACTTTCTGTAGACTATATCGTATCTGGAAAATATGTTCCTCAGGCATTTACACCCTCAAATGAATTGTGGGGAAAAATGATTGAAGCAGAAGGCGCGGATATTGAACTTATTGATAAAAGTATAGTAAGCAACACTGCCGGTATACTTGTTAGTAAAGACACATATTCTGAAATTGAGAAAAAATATGGTTCTGTTTCTATAAACAGCGTAGTTCAGGCAACGGTTGAAGGTACAATTGCAATGGGATATACAAATCCATATGCTTCATCAACAGGACTTAATTTCCTTGTGTCAGCCCTTAACTGCTTTGACAGTTCCGATATGCTCAGCACAAAGGCTGTGGAATCATTTGTAGATTTTCAGGCTAATGTACCTTTTGTTGCATATACAACGCTCCAGATGCGTGAGGCTGCCGAATCCGGTGCACTTGATGCATTTATTATGGAAAATCAGACATTATATAATGATCCTTCATTGAAAAATTATAAATTCATACCTTTCGGTGTGGAGCATAACAATCCTATGTATTCTCTTGGAAATCTCACTTCTGAGGAACAGGAAGTTCTTGATATGTTCATAGAGTACTGCAAGAATGACGAATCACAGAAGCTTGCGGATAAATACGGATTTAATCAGATAAAGGATTACAAATCTGATATTCCCGAAATTGAGGGAACAAGTCTTATTTCCGCACAGAAGCTGTGGAAAGAGGAGAAGGATGCCGGAAAGCCTGTTGTAGCTGTATTTGTTGCAGATACATCGGGAAGTATGGACGGCGAGCCTATAGCTCAGCTTAAACGCTCTCTCATAAATGCTTCACAGTATATCGGAGAGGACAACAGTATCGGACTTGTTACTTATAATAATGATGTTCAGATAAATCTTCCTATAGCGAAGTTTGACATTAACCACAGAGCATATTTCACAGGTGCTGTTGAGGATATGTCGCCATTTGGAAGTACCGCAACCTTTGACGGTGTTGCTGTTGCCGCAGATATGCTTATCAAAGCAAAAGAGGACAACCCTGACGCAAAAATAATGATGTTCGTGCTTAGTGACGGTGTAACAAACATGGGCTGTTCACTTAAAGATGTTTCAGGCATTATTCAGGCGCTTGAGATACCGATTTATACTATCGGATATAACGCAGACCTTGATGAGCTCGGAAAGCTTTCAGCTATAAATGAAGCGGCAAGCGTAAATGCTGATTCTGATGATGTTGTATATGCGTTGAAAAACCTATTTAATGCACAGGTATAAATTTAAAATAATCCGCACGGTTTAACTGTGCGGATTTTGTCATATAATAGCATATATTAAGTCTGTGATTCAGATATTTTCATTCAGAATATGGTATACGACAAAATATAACATTTAATTCATGATATAATTGAAACATCACCGATTGAATGGAGATGTTTGTGTTGAAAAAAGTAAAGGAAAGAAAAAAGATATCTACAGCGGCAGGATCAGTTCTTGCATTTGCAGGGGGATTTCTATTTTCAGGAGGAACAATTGCAGGTGCGGCATCATTTGCGGATATATCCTTAGTTGGAGCTGTAAATCTTCCCTGTGCCGCCTCGGCTTTTCTTGGAGCAATTCTGAGATGTATCTTGACGGATTCAGTGGGAAAATGCATTGTAAAACTTGGGGCAATAGCTGTAATTATTATTGCGAAGATGTTTTCACGAATTTTCAGTCGTCCTGCTCCGTCGGGAATTCTGACAGCATTTGCGGTAATTCTTGCAGGCTCTGCGGTTTCTGTACTAATTGGCGAATTTCCGCAGAAGTTACTGTTTTATGCAATATACGGCATTATTTCAGGATTTTCAGCATATGCCGCCTGTACATTGTGGGCAGAATATCGCAAAAGCAATGTGGTTGCTCTCAGAGGCAGAAACGGATGTTATCTTGGAATTGTGTATATTATCATATCAGCAGTTCTGTGTTCTGTGGACACTCCTGTTATAAATGTAGGACTTGTTGTTATATCAGCTGTTTCCGTTTTTTCAGCATATTTTTACAGTGGATTCAGTGGTGCAGTATGCGGTGCTCTTGGTGTAAGCGGAGCATTTTTAGTCTCATCTGAAGCCGGTACAGCGGCGGCAATTCTTCCTGCGACGGCACTTATTACAGGTTTTGTCGGCAGGGACAGGCTGTTATTATCCGCGGCAGTATTTGAAGTAACAGAATTCATGCTCAGCGTTTTCATGGGCGGAACGATTTCTGCTGAAATGACATTCAGCATCATCTGCGGCGGAGCATTATTTATCACAGCCGCACCTCATTATCAGGAAAAGTGGCTTTCTGTAGGAGGGAAAAACGACGAAAAAGATTCTGATATAAATAATATTAAAACAAATTTTCTTTCTGATGTTATCAATGCGGTGCGCTGTGACTCAGCTAAGATTTCAGCGGCTCTTATATCGACTCAGCGAAAAATGTACAGGGAATCCACTCCTAAAAATAAAGTGTGTGGAGTATGTTACCGCCGAGGAATATGCCGTGAGGAAATGGGCGAAATATCCGGAGAGATAATTCCTGTTCTGCCTGAGGAGTGCGTAAACAAGAAAGAAGCATCAGAGGAATATGAAAGACTGTTCAGACTTTCCACAGCACAGCGTCTTATGGATTTGCGCTATTCCGATGAACGCAGGCTTATTATGGAGCAGTTCGGTATTATTTCGGATATTGTCAGAATATCGGGAGAACGTGACGGAATCAGATATTCTCAGTCAATTTCAGCGAATATTGAAGAAGCTTTCGGGAATCATAATATTAATATTCTGCGCTGTTGGGCAGGATATACACCGTCAAACCGTTTGACTGCAGAGATATTTTTCAGTGCAGGAGAGATTGTGGAATCAACTGAGAGAATATGCGGAATATTATCAGATATTCTCGGTGTGCGTCTTGAAGCGTCAGCGTCCGTTAGTTCTGAAAAAGAGCTGAAAATCGGTATATATGAACCGCCTGTATATGATGCGGAGATTCATTCTGCTGCTATATGTGCTGCAGGTTCAAAGCTCAGCGGCGATAGTTCGTCATCATTTTCAGACAGTACAGGCAAACGCTATGTGGTATTATCCGACGGTATGGGAAGTGGAAAAAATGCGGCAGTGGATTCTCACATGGTAATTGGTCTTTTCCGTCGGCTTGTTTGCAGTGGTATGAAGCCTGAATTGGCTGTAAGACTTGTTAATTCAGTCATGGTTACAAAATCCCGCGAGGAGTCTTTTGCAACTCTTGACGCTGTAATACTTGACCTTGACGGATGTACTGCAACTTCAGTAAAATCAGGTGCAGCTCCAACGATAATCCGCAGAGGAAACGATGTTATAAAGCTCTCATCACCCGTTTTTCCCATTGGCATTGTAGAAGAAGCAGAGTTGTGCATATCGGAACAGAAGTTTTCTGAGGGAGATATGATAATAATGTTTTCGGACGGAATATCAGAGAATGCCTACCTTTTTATAAAAGAACTGCTTCTTGGAGGTAGCGACATACGTGAAATTGTAAGAGAAATAACTGTCAAGGCTGGAGTATTCAACCCTACAGTTCGCTCGGATGATGTAACTGTAATTGGCATAAAAATTGTAAAAAAATAAATCTTTACAAAGTCGCATTTTTTACCTATCAAATATAAAAGTCGTACAATTGAAATGATTTATATATTGTTAAGAAATTGAAAACAATTTGTCAATATCTGAATTGTTTTAACAAACGATTTAACTGTTACCCCCTGAAAGTTTAGCAAAATGCACATATAACAACAGTAATATTTATATCTTTATCTGAATTATTGTGCAATTTTGCAAAAAAACTTGATAATTTCTACCGTTTCTGGTATAATATTTATGGACATAAACTGGACAAGCTGTTTATAGGAATCCCATATCAGATTTGTTCATGTTCATTTTTTGTTTTTATCGGAAACGGTATATTCTTACTTATATGTCCGAAACCGATTATCAGTATGAAGGGAACCTCTAAAAATCTCCTTCACAGCGAACTTCATATGACAAATATCATTTACTGCGTTGACAAACCTTGCAATACATCAAATGTTACTGCGGTTTGTTGACTTGTAACTATATTTATCATGCACGAAATTTCGCTTGTGTTCCGGGTTTAGAGAACCCCTGAATACATTTCACTGTATCGGTCATTAGCAAAGGGGGCTGAATTATGTCAGTTAATAACAACAATCCTAACGATTTTCCGCTGTATCTCTTTTATCAGGGAAAAAACTATGAGGCTTGGAAATTCTTTGGGGTACATTCAAGAAAAAAAGGCCGCGGTAAATATTACACATTCAGAGTATGGGCTCCTAACGCTGTGAGCGTCTCCGTTGTCGGCGACTTTAACGAATGGAACAGGAATAAAAATCCCATGAAGCTTATTGCAGACGGCATATGGGAGACAGAGATTTCCAAACTGGAACAGTTTGATATCTACAAATACAGTATTGAGACAGGTGACGGCAGGATTCTGTTGAAATCCGATCCTTACGGCGCTCATTTTGAAACCCGTCCGGGTACTGCTACGAAAATTTACGAGAGCGAGTATAAATGGAATGACGCTCAATGGTTGGAAGAAAAGAAAAAGCGTTCTATATATAAAAGTCCTATGAATGTCTATGAAGTTCATCTGAATTCATGGTACAATACAGGTGAGGAGGAAGTTTTCACTTCCTACATCAACTTTGCAAGAAAGATAATTCCCTATGTAAAAAAGATGTCATATACTCATGTAGAGTTAATGCCTTTGACGGAGTTCCCATATGATGGCTCATGGGGATATCAGGTAACAGGTTACTATGCCCCTACATCAAGATACGGAACTCCTGATGATTTCAGACGCATGATTGATATGTTCCACGAAGCAGGAATTGGAGTAATTCTTGATTGGGTTCCCGCGCATTTTCCAAAGGATGCTCCAGGATTATACGAATTTGACGGTTCCTGCTGCTATGAGTATACTGATGATCGTAAAAAAGAGCATAAAGCATGGGGCACCCGTGTATTTGATTACGGACGTTCTGAGGTATGTTCTTTCCTGATTTCAAGTGCTAATTATTGGTTTACTGAAATGCACGTTGACGGTCTCAGAGTTGACGCAGTAGCTTCCATGCTATACCTTGACTACGACCGACGTGACGGAGAGTGGACTGCAAATATACACGGTGGAAACGAAAATCTTGAAGCTGTGGCATTTCTGAAAAGACTTAATGAAGCTGTATTTTCAATGCATCCCGATGCACTGATGATTGCAGAGGAGTCAACAGCATGGCCAATGGTAACAAAGCCTACCAGCGCAGGCGGACTTGGCTTCAATTTCAAGTGGAATATGGGCTGGATGAATGATATGCTCAGTTATATGTCCCTTGACCCCATTTATCGCTCATTTAACCATGATAAAATCACATTTTCGTTCTTTTACGCATTTTCCGAGAATTATATACTCCCCATATCTCATGATGAGGTAGTATATGGTAAATGTTCACTTATCGAGAAAATGCCCGGTGAGGGTGAAAATAAATTCTCGTCATACCGCGCATTTCTTGCGTATATGATAGCGCATCCGGGAAAGAAGCATCTTTTTATGGGACAGGAATTTGCACAATATAACGAGTGGAATTATCAGACACGTCTTGACTGGGAGCTTATTGATGAAAATCCCTTTAATAAACGGGTATCTTTGTTCAATCAGAAGCTCAATAAATTCTATATTGAAAATTCACCTTTGTGGCAGTGCGATGATTCATGGAGCGGTTTCAGCTGGATTTCCAACGACGACTACAAGCAAAGCGTCGTGGCATTCAGAAGAATAGACGATGAAGATAACGAAATCATTGCTGTATGCAATTTTGTACCTGTTCAGCGTGATGATTATCGTATAGGCGTGCCGAAAAAAGGAACATATAAAGTTGTATTCAATACAGATGCAGCGGAATTCGGCGGAAGCGATGTATCTGCTAAATCCTATAAATCAGAGAAGATTTCAATGCATGGTTTCGAAAACAGTATTTCAATGACCCTTGCGCCTCTTTCGGTAATGTATCTTAAAACTACTGCAAGAAAAAAGAATGTCAAATCTGAAGACAGTATAAATACAAGTTCTGTGAAGAAGACAAAAGTAGCGTCAAAAAAGAAAAAATCATCAGCAGATGATAAATAAAAAGTGATTTTGTTCCACCAATTAACTCTCGATATATGGAAGCTTGGTGAGCAATATGCTGAGCTGAGAGACGTACCTTTCAGCTCTGTGAATTGTATCGCCCTCCGTGCGTTGCAGATAAAACGGAGTGCGATAATTTCAGGAGGACTATATTATGTATACGAAGAAAAAAGTTGTGGCAATGCTTCTTGCAGGCGGTCAGGGAAGCAGATTGTACGCTCTTACAAAAAATGTTGCAAAGCCTGCTGTTCCCTACGGAGGAAAATATCGTCTTATTGATTTCCCACTCTCAAACTGTACAAATTCAGGTATTGATACTGTAGGCGTATTGACGCAGTATCAGCCCCTTGTACTTAATGAGTATATTGGAAATGGTCAGCCATGGGATCTTGACAGAATGAACGGTGGGGTTCACGTGCTTCCCCCTTATGAATCTCAGGCTGGAGCATCATGGTACGAGGGCACAGCTAATGCGATTTATCAGAATATGAATTTCATCAGACGTTATGACCCTGAATATGTGGTAGTTTTAGGCGGAGACCATATTTATAAAATGGATTATTCCAAAATGGTTGATTTCCATATAGCAAATAATGCGGACTGCACAATTTCTGTAATTGACGTTCCGCTTGCAGAAGCTTCACGCTTCGGTATAATGATATGCGACGAAAACAATCAGGTAACTGATTTCGTTGAAAAGCCAAAGGAGCCTAAGTCTACCCTTGCGTCAATGGGTATATATGTATTCAGCTGGAAAAAGCTTGAAAAGTATCTCATTGAAAACGAGGAAGATGCAAACGCAAAACGTGAAAGAGGGGAGAAATGGTCAAAGGACTTCGGAAAAGATATCATTACTTCTATGCTTCGTGATAAGCAGAGACTTTTTGCTTATGAATTCGAGGGTTACTGGAAAGACGTCGGTACTCTTGATTCTCTTTGGGAAGCAAATATGGATCTTCTCAGCCCTGCGCTTCCTCTCGACCTTCACGACAAGAGCTGGAGAATTTATTCCAGAAGCAGTTATATGCCACCTCAGTACATCGGCGAAAATGCCCATATTGAAAATTCAATGATTGCTGAGGGCAGCAATGTGGACGGCTCTGTTGATTTCTCGATTCTTTTTGCAGGAGTTACAGTTGAAAAGGATGCGTCTGTAAATTATAGTATAATCATGCCCGGCGCAGTTATAAAATCAGGTGCTGTGGTGGAGTATGCCATAGTTGGCAGTGATTGTGTTATCGAAAGCGGAGCTCAGATCGGTAAACGTCCCGAGCAGGTAGAAGATAAGGACGGCTGGGGTATTGCAGTCGTTGGTCATAATGTAACGGTATCAAGCGGCAAATCTGTAGAGCCTACAGAGATTGTAAGCGAGAATATCTGAGTACAATCGGGAGGTTTTAAAATATGAGCAGTGTTAATTATAATGTTTTAGGACTTGTTTTTTCAAGTATGCATGAATCCTTTGTAAACGTCCTTACTGAGCGCAGAACAATGGGCTCAATACCATTCGGCGGTCGTTACAGACTTGTAGATTTTCCTCTTTCAAACTTTGTGAATTCAGGAATTACAAAAGTCGGAGTAATTACAAAGTCGAATTACGGTTCTCTTCTTGACCATATTGGCTCAGGACGTGACTGGGATCTTTCACGCAAAAAAGGCGGACTTCATCTTCTGCCGCCATACAGCCATACAGGAGGCGGCATATATAAAGGAAGACTTGACGCACTGAGCAATATTTGGAGCTTTGTTGAACACTCCAAGGAAAAGTATGTCATTCTTGCAAACTGTGACGTTGTAACAACAATTGATTTTGCACCGGTAATTCGTCAGCATGAGGAAACAGGTGCTGATATCACACTTGTTTATGGACATGGTTACTATGACGGTGACACAAACCGCAGTACGACAATACTGCAATTCAATGAAGACAACACTCTTAAAGATGTCCTTGTTGCGCCTCGTATAAAAGGCGAGTGTAAACAATGGCTTGATATGTTTATTATCAGCAAGGAGCTGCTGAGAGAAATCGTACTTGCCGCAAGAAGTGATAATAGCTTCAGCTTTACAAGAAAGATACTTCAGGATAAGGAAAGCGAATATAAAATAATGGGATATGAGCATGAGGGATTGTTCATGCGTATTGACGGTCTCCTCAGCTACTATGAGGCAAATAAAATGCTTCTTGATTCCGAAACAAGAAATGCAATTTTCAAGTATAAAACACCTGTTTATACAAAGGTTGGCGATAATGCACCTGTAAAGTATGGTCTTGAATCAAATATCAAGAATTCTCTTATAGCCGACGGCTGTATTATTGAGGGAACAGTTGAAAATTCAATTCTTTTCAGAGGTGTAAAGGTAGGAAAGGGTGCAGTTGTAAAAGACTCCGTAATTATGCAGGGAACAGTAATCGGAGAGGACTGTACAGTATCTTCTATTGTAGCTGATAAAAATGTAGAAATATGTAACGGAAAATCTCTTACCGCAGCAGTAAGCTGTCCGTTGTATGTCCCTAAAAACAACAAAATCAAAGATTGATAGCGGACTGTTATCACAATGATTGTTTCTAAAAGCAGGGAGCAGAAGTTCCCTGCTTTTTTCAGATATATGATTTACTGAAAGGATAATAATTTATGAACATACTTTTTGCAGCCAGTGAAGCTGTACCATATGCGGCTTCCGGCGGTCTTGGTGATGTTATAGGTTCACTGCCAAAAGCTATAGCCGAAAGAGGTCATAATTGTGCTGTGGTAATTCCACTTTATGAATCCATATCAGAAGAAATGCGTGTGCATATGGATTTTGTAGCAAATATCACTGTAGACGTTTCATGGAGAAAGCAGTACTGCGGTATTTTAAAGTCAAAGAAAAACGGAATTACTTATTATTTTATTGATAATGAATATTATTTCAAGCGTGAGGGGATGTACGGCTTTTATGATGATTGTGAGCGATTTGTATTTTTCGCAAGAGCCGTTCTTGAGATGCTTAAACATATCGGATTCAAGCCCGACATTATAAGCTGTAATGATTGGCAGACTGCATTAATACCTGTGTATTATCGTCTTTATTATAAGTATCAGCAGGGCTATGACAAGCTTAAAACAGCATTTACAATACACAATATCGAGTATCAGGGCAAGTATGGAATGGAGGTTCTCAATGAACTCATGGGAATTCCTCCGTATAATGCAGGGCTTCTTGAATATGACGGCTATATAAATATGCTGAAAGGTGCAATTGAGACAGCGGACAGAATAATTACTGTTTCGCCAACATATGCCAAGGAGCTTCTTGATCCTTGGTATGCACATGGACTTGACCGCATACTTGTAACAAAACAGGAGCATATGACAGGAATACTCAATGGAATTGATATGGATATGTACAATCCTGAAATTGATCCTTATATTGCTTGTAATTATTCCAAAAACGACGTTTCGGGAAAAGATATGTGTAAAAAGGCTTTGCTCAGTGAGCTCAATCTAAGTGATGATGACAGTGCTGTAATCGGCATTGTGTCACGCATGGTGAAACATAAGGGTATAGACCTTATCCGATGTGTATTCGAGCAGATAGTAGCCGACGGAATGAAATTTGTGATTCTTGGCAGCGGCGAAAGGATATACGAAGAATTCTTTGTAGAAATGGCAAGACGTTATCCGGATAGGGTATCAGTTACAACCCAGTTCAATCCTGAACTTGCACGGAAGATATATTCAGGGTCTGATATGTTCCTTATGCCATCTCAGAGTGAGCCATGCGGCCTTGCACAGCTTATAGCTATGAGGTACGGTACAATACCCGTGGTTCGCAAAACAGGCGGATTAAAGGATACTGTACGCGATAATGGGGGAGTTGACGGAAACGGATATACATTCCTCACTTATAATGCAGATGATATGCTTGATGCCTTGTATCGTGCAAAGGCGGATTATGATAACAAGCCGAAGTGGAATGAACTTGTACAGCGGGCAATGTCCTGTGATTACAGCTGGGAGAAATCTGCAAAGGCATATATTGATATGTTTCAAAAAATTATATCAGAATAAGACGAAAAGGGAGCGTAAAGCTCCCTTGAGCGTGTAGAAAAACGTAAATTTCGTTCCGAAATTGCGGACTGCCAAAGGCAGCCCCTACGACATACTTTTTCGACAGACTGAAGGGAGCGCAAAGTTCCCTTTATCATATCTCAAATAATTAAAACAAAAAAACCGCAATCTTACGACTGCGGAATTAAAAGTGAGACATGAGGGATTTGAACCCTCGACCCTACGCTTAAAAGGCGTATGCTCTACCGACTGAGCTAATGTCTCATATCTGTTTTTGTCCTGAACACTTAATATATTATACAGGAAAAATAGTCATTTGTCAATAGTAAATCTAAAAAAACGGCGAAATTTATGAAATAGTAAACATATGTATAATCTCGTTGTAAAATCTTACAAATATAAAAAAAGCACTTGACATTGGATTGCAAAAGTGATATAATATATATTGTTGTGAGAGCGATGTGCTTGTAGCTCAGCTGGATAGAGTGACTGGCTACGAACCAGTAGGTCAGGGGTTCGAATCCCTTCAGGCACGCCAACAACATTGTTGATTTGAAAGAACACGCTTTGCGTGTTTTTTCTTTTTACAGAATATTATTTCATAATGAAACAGGCTGTAGTTGATTTGTAACTACAGCCTGTTGTGATTTATAGGCATATTTTATCCATACGCCATTTGAAAAGAGAATAAAATTATCTTAGTGGGATTATGGCATTTTCATCTTCAACAGCCTCAGTTGTGGATTGTTCTGAGGATTCCATTTCATTATTTTCTTCATGGAGAACTACATTAACATCAATATCCTGATTGTCACGATGAACTTTCAGTGTGATTGTATCTCCTGCTTTAAATTTGTTTTTTATGCTGTTCAGTTCATCCATGGTCGTCACTGCTTCGTCATTAATGCCTATGATGATATCACCAACGCGGATACCTGCCTCCTCTGCGGCACTTCCGGCAGCTATGGAGCGGACATATACTCCTATGGGAAGTCCGAGATAGCTTGAATAAAAGCTGTCGATATCAACGGCAGAAATTCCAATCTGAGGTCTGCCCTTGACATGTTTGTAATTAACGAGATCGTCAATAATTTCTTTAGCCTTATTGATAGGAATAGCAAAGCCAAGTCCCTCTACAGAAGCGCTTCCATAGCTGGAGGACATCTTTGCTGAGTTGATACCAACCACCTGACCGCAGCTGTTGAGAAGCGGTCCACCTGAATTACCCTCATTTATAGCTGTGTCAGTCTGAATAAGCGTCATCTGACGGTCATTAATTGAGATTTCTCTATCACGGGCGGAAACAATACCGCTTGTAACAGTACCGAAAAGCTCGAAACCAAGGGGATTTCCCACAGCTATTACAAGCTCTCCAACGCGGAGTTCATCGGAGTTTCCGAAAGTAGCAGGAGTAAATCCTGTAGCGTCAATTTTAAGAACTGCAAGGTCGGTTTCAACATCAAAAGCGACGATTTTAGCGTCATATTTTTCTTCGTCGTTGAAAAGTATTGATACTTCTTTAGCTTCACCGGCGGTGTATTCGTCGGTATCCTCCATATAGATAACATGGGCATTTGTAACGATATAGCCGTCCTCGGTCATAACTATACCTGTACCGGTTCCGATACCCTCACGGGTTTCAGGCTCCGACTCAAATCCCCAGCCCCATGGGTTGAAGCTGCCAAAGCTGTTGTTTTGCATATATTCAATTTCAAAAAGGGAGGATATACCAACAACAGAAGGCATTACCTCATCAACGATATCAGGGAGATATTTAGCATCAGAGCGAGCTGCAATCTCGAAAAGTCCGGGAATATTTTCCGCAGGCGCTTCTTTTTCAGGATTGAGAGTTGTGTTGTTATTTGTTTTCACGGTTTCTTGTTTTTTAGAAGATTCCTTATCATCAGCTTCGTCTTCCTGAAAACGCTGACTGCTGCTCATATATCGTGTAGCTTGGACACCGCAGGCACATCCGATTCCAAGACACAGCAAAGTAGCTGCAATTTTTAGACCTGTATGCTTTTTAGGTTTTTGGGGCTTCTGCGGGGAAGTATCATCCGAATAATACGAATAATTTTCCTCCTGATTATAATATCTATCATCCTGATTATAGTTGTTATTATAATCATTAAACATATCTGACATGGCGCAACCTCATTTCATGATATTTTCATATCTATATTATAATCAATTATGTGATAATTATATGATAGGCTACGGAAAAGTGATAAACAAATTTTTTCCTTGAATATCAATAAAAAATCTGCTGAATTCAGCAGATTTTTCAAAATATGATTACTTGTTAAGCTTTTCATAAGTCTTAGCAGTAAATTTTTCGCTGTATACAAGAAAGCGTTTGTGAGTTCCGCACCCGATTTCTCCGGATTCGTCGTATGCCTTGGTCTCGAATGTGAATTCGCGACCGTTTACTGCAGTAAGTACAGCCTCGGCAGTAACGCTCATTGTGTCAGGAGTAGCAGAAATATGTTTTATATTGAGCTCGGTGCCGACAGTAGTTTCGCCCTCGTCAAGATATTCTGCAAGACAATCACAGGCAGATGCTTCCATAAGAGCAACCATTGCAGGCGTTGCGAATACTTTAAGAGAACCGCTTCCCATTGTAGCTGCAAAATTGTTTTCATTTACAGTTGTTTTTGCAAGACCTTTAACATTTACATTGATTTCTTTCATTTTAATCTTCTCCTTTGCTTGCTTCAAGAATTTCCTCGGGAATAGGACAGGGTGACATTACCTCGCCAACAACTCTGTCGTATGTCAGAACGTCAAGTTCTTCGTTATCGGGAGTTCCGTCGTTGTAATCAGTTGAATACACAGGAACAGTTTTGAGATTTTCGTCCATATTCTCAATAAATGCATCGTGGGGAGCATCTATAATATCGGCAATAATGTAAGGAACATAGAAGAATGAGAATTTGTTTTCAGGTACTGATGAGAAATCAGCGTCATAGTTGCTCCAGAAGAAGTATTTCTGCTCATAAAGAGTACTGCAATTCTGACCTGTGATGTTAAGCTGATTGTATACGCTTGTTTCACCTCTTAATGAGGGAAAGTGGTCGCCTACAAAAAATACAAGAGTTGGTTCGTCGAGTTTTTTCAGTTGTTCAAGGAATGCTGTAAGTCCCTCGTTGGTGTGCTGTACCCACTGGAGATAGTTGCCGATTTCATCGGTTGGGTCTTCGCCTTGGTCGTATGGCTGATGATTCTGCATTGTTGTGGTATGAATGTACATAGGTTCGTCAGTTGTGTTTACAAGCTCAAGAAGCTGATTGAAGATAGTGTTATCGTCAACATATGTACCGTAGTGGTCAACAGGAACAGTGAAATCTGTTACCCCTTCAATATCATCGTGGAAAATCATTTTGTCAAAGCCGAAATCGCTGTATACTCTTGTTCTGCTGTAGAATGAGCCTTGGAATGGGTGGACATATGCTGTTTTATATCCCCAACTCTTGTAATACTGAGCGAAAGCAGGCTGTTCGCGGTCTGCAAGCTCTCTCTGAGGCATATTTGGAGTGTTGAGACCTCTTACGGGAAGACCAAAAAGAAGCTCGAATTCTGAACGTACTGTATAACTTGCGTAAGTTGGTGTAATAGCGATACCGCTTTTTCCCTCTGCGCAGGCTTTGTCAAAACCCTCATAATATGAATCAGATATGCCGAGTTCGTCGAATACACGGAAATCCGCATAAGATTCGCTCATAATTACAATAACATTTGGTTTCTTTCCGCCATTGAAATTTTCACTCGTATCTACGTTTGCATCTGTGAGTTTGTCGATGTATTCCTCACTGTAGTTGTCAGGTTCGACAAGTCTGTTTTCGAAGCTTTCAGAAGCAGTTTCAACAAGAAATGCAAGGAAGCTGTTGTTGTCGAATTTTTCATTAAGCAGAAAAGCGTTGCTTGCGGCTGTTGTGTCAAGCTTAAAGAAGTTATAAACAGGAGTGTAAAAGCTTGGAAATACAATCATGCAAATGCTGATAACGGAGCATACAGCAACAGTTGCCGCTCTTTTTATGCCGTTTCTTCTGGGAAGTTTAGGGTTAAAATGGAATACAAGCCAACAGAAAGCCATAACAATAAGACAGTAAATTATGAGATTTGGCGTGATTTTTATGTAAGCAAAGGATTTCAGACTTTTAACACTTTTGAAAAGTTTCATATCTGACAAAATCAGGTGATTTCCGTTAGTGCCGAATTTGAACAATTCAGTAATACTTAACGCCATATACACAAAACTGTGAATTGATGTAGCTATCCAACCCTTTCGGAAAATAGCTAAAAGAAGCAAGTAAACGAGTCCAGCTGCTATGAAGTTGAATGCAAGAACAGAGGGGCGTTCAGCCGCAAATTCAAGAAAATTTCCCACATGTTTAAACTGATTAATCTCTGCCATGCAGACTATGAAAATAGGGAAAATCACCATGAGAATGATGTTGAGTGCCTTGAATTTTTCTGAATTTTTCTCTCGTTTTTGATTGTATTTTTTTGTGAAGTCAAGGAAATTATTGAATTTTGTTTTAATCAAATCTGTCATTTTATAAAACCTCCAAATATAGAAATATCCGTCGGATTATTTGTTTCCGCAAGATATAATATACCATATTATTATAAAAGATTCAAGGGCTTTTTAAAATTATCATAATTCTGTCACTATTTTCGGAGTTTTGGTAAATGTGTACGGAATGATGCTATCAAATTTGTGTATTATGACAATTAAAAAACGAGGCATAATATGTTATAATTGTTTGGTAAGGAGCGTGAAGATTTTGAAAAAAGCAGTTGTAACAGGAGGGGCAGGCGGAATTGGTTCGGCAATTTGCAGAGTCCTTGCAAAAAACGGTTACTATGTGTATGTAGGATATTCTTCATCGACGGAAAAAGCTGGAAATTTAGCCAATGAAATACATGGTGAAGCTGTAAAAATTGATGTTTCTGATTCTGATTCAATAGAATTTGCTGTCGGAAAAGTCGGAAATGTTGAGCTGCTTGTAAATAACGCAGGTTTATCGGAAATTGATTTGTTTACGTCAATATCCAAAGAAAAAAGTTCGAAAATAATGCAGGTTAATTTAATTGGTACAATAGAACTGACAAGAAAAATTCTTCCTCATATGATTCGCAGAAAATCAGGCTGTATAATTAATATAGGCTCTATGTGGGGAGAGGTTGGCGCTTCTTGTGAAGTGGATTATTCAGCCTCTAAAGCTGGACTTATCGGCTTCACAAAAGCACTTGCTAAGGAGGTTGCACCCTCTGGAATCCGTGTAAACTGCATATCTCCCGGATTTATCATGACGGAGATGAACAGTCGTTTTTCGCCTGAGGATTTAGAGCTTATCCGCGAGGAAATCCCTCTCGGTATTTTTGGTGAGCCTCGACATGTTGCCGATACGGTTGAATTTCTTGCTTCGGAAAAGGCTGAATATATTACGGGACAGATAATCGGCGTAAACGGTGGTATGGTCGTGTAATGCGAAAATTTTGAAAAATTATGAAAAATGCTTGACAAGCCTGAAAAAATATGGTATAATATTCAAGTATTGTGTCGTTGGCACAATAATATTATCCTTGCCCGCAGTAGGTTGTCGGGCTGAATCCAGAAGGAGGTGTTCAGAAATGGCAAAGGTATCCGCTAAATACGAGGTAATGGTTGTATTCAGCCTCAAGAATGGAGAGGAGCCCATGAAGGCTCTCATTCAGAAGTTCAAGGAGAGAATCGAGCGTCATGCTGAAAATGTTGAAGTCAACGAGGATTGGGGTAAGCGCAAGCTTGCATATCCTATCGAGGACGAGACAGAGGGCTATTACGTAATTTACACATTCGTTTCTAAGCCTGATTATCCCGCTGAGCTTTCAAGACGTCTCAACATCACAGACGGTGTTCTTCGTTCACTGGTAACAGTTGCTGAATAATCCGTATTTCATTATTTCGTAAGGAGGTTGTCAGATGAATAAAGTTATTTTAATGGGCAGACTTACTGCTGACCCTGAGTTGAGACAGACTCAGAGCGGTATTTCTTCCTGTAGATTCACTGTAGCTGTCAACAGAAGCTTTGTTGATAAGAATACCGGTCAGAGACAGGCTGATTTTATCACCTGTATGGCGTGGCGACAGACAGCAGAGTTTGTTACACGTTATTTCCGCAAAGGAAGTATGATCTGCGTTGAAGGTTCGCTTAGAACAGGCAGTTATCAGGACAGAAATCATCAGGATGTAACACATTATACTACTGATGTTTATGTTGATAATGTTGAGTTTACTGGCTCAAAGCAGGAGACCGGCACAAACGGAAACAGCTATAATGATGGTAACAACGGCTATAATAACAATTATGGCGGCGGTTACAACAATAACTATAATAATTATCAGGCACCACCTCAGCAGGCAGCACCACCGCAGCCCGCTATGCCAAATAATGATAGTATGTCTTACGGAAATTCCGGGGATTTCGAGGAAATCCTCAGCGACGGCGACGTACCATTCTGATTGAATGAAAATTGAGCTGAATCATTATTACGAAAGGAGAAATTGTCATGGAAAGAGAGAGAAATTCTCGTCCCTCAAAGAAGCCCCGCAAGAAGGTATGTATGTTCTGTGCGGACAGAATTGAGAGAATTGACTATAAGGATCTCGCTAAGCTGAGAAAGTGCATGACTGAGAGAGCTAAGATTCTTCCCAGAAGAGTTACAGGCACTTGTGCATTCCACCAGCGTGAGCTTACAGTTGCTGTTAAGAAGGCAAGACAGATTGCACTTCTTCCTTACGTTAGCGACTAATAAAAATAATGAGGCAAGAGACAAGGTTTTTACTTGTCTCCTGCCTCTTATTTGTTATTCCGCGGCATCTCAGAAATAACAAATAATTTGTTACTGGTGGGCTGTGCTTACTGCAAATTCCTCGTTCTTTCTGAAGAGGAGAGAAATGCACCATACAGCTGAAATTGCTACAAGAATGTAGACTGCTCTTGCTGCAAGGCTTCCTGCACCGCCAAGTAACCATGCAACCAGGTCAAGCTCGAAAATTCCTACAAGACCCCAGTTGATTCCTCCTACGATAAGGAGGATAAGTGCGATTTTGTCCCACATAAGTGAACACCTCTTTTCAAGCGCCATACTTTTCAACGCCTGAAATTATTATTGCAGAAAATCACAGAAATATACAGGGAAAATATGTAAAAAATAAACACCCCGAAAGGTGTTTAAAGTGTGTGTTTATGTATTATCTGCTTTTTTGATTACTTAATGATTTTGATTACTTAACGATGAATCTGTCGATATCAGCTAAGAACTTTTCAGCATCATCTGTGTGGATGTTGAGTTCGATGGGCTTTGAGAGGTCAAGGCTGAAAATACCCATAATGGACTTAGCGTCTACAGCGTATCTGCCTGATACGAGGTCGATGTCAAATTCGTACTTCATAACTGTGTTTACGAAGTCCTTAACGTCGTTGATTGCCTGAAGTGAAACTGTTGTCTTAGTCATAATCATTACCTCCTGATTGTGAATGGTTGTTTTTTCTTGTTTATCTTTTCTTCCTTTGCGGTTTTCCTTTCCGCAAGTATATAATAACACTAAAAAACGCCTATGTCAAGGGGTTTTTTATAAATTCGGCATTTTGGCGATTAATGTTGTTTATTCTTTCCATGTTTTTGGAGATAAAGAATAATTATTCACACTGCACAAAATGGGATCTTGAAATTTGTGCAGATTAAACATTGAGAATTTTCTGATAAAAGGATGAAATATGTATAAAGTATATTTTATAACTTTCGGCTGCAAGGTCAGTCAGTATGAAACTGAATGTATGCGAAGCTGCTTTGCTTCAAATGGATTTGATATTGCGGATTCCGAAGATAAAGCGCAGATTTTTGTTGTAAACTCTTGCACCGTCACGGGAAGCGGAGATAAAAAATCCCTTTATGCTGTAAGACGGCTGAGACGTGCTTATCCCGGTTCAGTTATAGTTCTTACGGGGTGTCTGCCACAGAGCAACATGGATATCGGAGAAGTGTGTATCGAAGCTGATATCATTAACGGTACTAAAGAACGTGATGCACTTCCCACACTTGTGAAACGGGTTATTGCGGATAAGTCGCGTATACTCCACGTTCCCGAATTTGTGTCGGGGGAGAAGTTTGAGGATATCCCTTACGAAAGCTCTTTTAATCAGACCCGCGCCTTTATGAAGATACAGGACGGCTGTAACTGCTTCTGTTCTTATTGCATAATTCCCTATGCAAGAGGTCGCTGTCGTAGTAAGTCCATAGAATCTGTAAAATCCGAGGCGAAGCGGCTTGCTGAATCGGGACACAGAGAGATTGTGCTTGTGGGTATCAATCTCGCTTTTTACGGGCAGGAATTCGGATTGCGGCTTGCTGACGCTGTAGAAATCTGCTGTAATACCAAGGGGATTGACCGCGTGCGCCTTGGTTCTATTGAACCTGAAATGCTTACAGATGAGGATCTACAGCGTTTATCTGCTTTATCTGAATTCTGCCCTCAGTTTCATTTGTCACTGCAAAGCGGAAGTGAAACTGTACTCAAACGTATGAATAGAAAATATACTCCAGATGAATATATGTCAATAGTTAAAAAAATTCGCGGATATTTTCCCGATGCCGCATTTACTACTGACGTAATGGTTGGATTTCCCGAAGAAACTGACGCGGAATTTGAAGAATCCCTTGATTTTGTTGAAAAAGTAGGATTTGCGGCAATTCATGTTTTCCAGTATTCACCGCGAAAGAATACTCCTGCTGCTTCAATGAAGCAGATTCCCAATAAAATTAAGGCGGAACGTGGCGACAGAATGAAAGCCGCAGGGGAGAAACTCTCGAAAAAATATCTGCAAAGTCTTATCGGGAAAAAAGTTCCTGTGCTGTTTGAGCGCGAAAATTCCCCTGAATTTCATCAGGGACATGCTCCGGACCATACCCTTGTAAAAGTTTTTCGAGAAAATTCAAAAAAATGTTTGCGTAATTCAATTTTATATGTTATAATAGAAGAGTGCAGAAATGATTACTGCATTGGCAGGATTGCCGACGATAATTACACGTGAGAAATTGCGTGTCAAAAATATCCCTCTGGGAGAATGGAGATAGAAGTAATTATGTCCGTATTCAGAATTTATTCCGAAAAGAAACCCGAGTTTGCCGTTGAAGCTCAGTCAGTTCTCAGCGACATCAAAACTGCACTCAGACTTGATATCAAGAATATCAGAGTGCTGAACCGCTATGACGCTGACAGACTGTCAGAAGAGGATTTCAATGCTGCAATCAGTACTGTATTCTCTGAGCCTGCTGTTGACGTTGTTTACAGCGTGCTTCCTAAGCTTGCTGAAGGAGAGAGAATATTTGCTGTTGAGTATCTGCCCGGTCAGTTTGACCAGCGTGCAGACAGCTGTGAGCAGTGCATTCAGATTCTCCGTCAGGGCGAGAGATGTCGTGTGAGAAATGCAAGAGTGTATATCATCGACGGAAATATTACCGATGAGGAATTTGCAAAGCTCAAATCATACATCATCAACCCCGTTGAAAGCCGTGAGGCTTCACTTGATACTGTTGATACTCTCGATACAAATTATGAGATTCCTACAACCGTTGAAACTCTTGAGGGCTTCATTAACCTCAATGAAAAGGGACTTCGTGCATTTGTAAGCGAGTTCGGTCTTGCTATGGATTACGATGATATCAAGTTCTGTCAGGATTATTTTCGCAATACAGAGCGTCGTGACCCCACTATTACAGAAATCCGCATGATTGATACATATTGGTCTGACCACTGCCGTCACACTACATTCCTTACAAATGTTGAGGATGTAAATGTAGTTACTCCCTATATCAAGGATACTTATGAGATGTATCTCAATGTCCGTGAGGAGCTTGGCAGAACAAATAAGCCAATCACTCTTATGGATCTTGGTACAATTGCCGCTAAGAAGCTTAAAGCTGACGGACTTCTTCCCGACCTTGACGAAAGTGAGGAAATCAATGCCTGCTCTGTAAAGATTAAGGTTGATATCGACGGCGAGACTGAGGACTGGATTCTCATGTTCAAGAATGAGACACATAACCACCCCACAGAAATCGAGCCTTTCGGCGGTGCGGCTACTTGTCTCGGCGGTGCTATCCGTGACCCGCTTTCAGGTCGTTCATATGTATATCAGGCTATGCGTGTAACAGGTGCGGCTAATCCCCTTGTACCTGTTGAGGATACAATTGCAGGTAAGCTTCCTCAGAGAAAGATTACTGTCGGTGCGGCTAACGGTTACAGTTCCTACGGTAACCAGATTGGACTTGCTACAGGTCACGTATCTGAGATTTACCACCCAGGCTATGTTGCAAAGCGTATGGAGATAGGTGCTGTTCTCGGTGCTGCTCCCGCTGAAAATATCAGACGTGAAAGACCTGCCGCCGGAGATGTTGTTATCCTCCTTGGCGGTAAGACAGGCCGTGACGGCTGCGGCGGTGCTACAGGTTCTTCAAAATCGCACACACTTGAATCCCTTGAAAGCTGTGGTGCTGAGGTTCAGAAGGGTAATCCCCCTGAGGAGAGAAAGCTCCAGAGACTTTTCCGCAATCCCGAGGTT
Source organism: Ruminococcus sp. (assembly GCA_017521805.1). Classification (GTDB taxonomy): domain Bacteria; phylum Bacillota; class Clostridia; order Oscillospirales; family Ruminococcaceae; genus Ruminococcus. The sequence continues at coordinate 30,954 of JAFXDK010000092.1, forward strand.
ACAAAGCTTATCAAGAGATGTAACGACTTCGGTGCAGGCGGCGTATCAGTTGCTATCGGTGAGCTGACAGACGGTCTTATTATCAATCTCAACGCAGTTCCTAAGAAGTACGACGGTCTTGACGGTACTGAAATTGCAATCTCCGAATCCCAGGAGCGTATGGCTGTTGTTGTTGCTCCCGAGGATGTTGAGAAGTTCATGGAGGAGGCTAAGAAAGAAAATCTCGAAGCTACTCTCGTTGCTGATGTTGTGGACGAGCCTCGTCTTAAGATGAACTGGAATGGCAAGACAATTGTAAATCTTTCAAGAGACTTCCTTAACTCCAACGGTGCCGCTAAGCATACAAATATCGTTATTGACGATCCCGATAATATCCGTGATGAAGAGCTTTCCGACAACGCTGAAGAGTGGACAAAGCTCATGGGCAGTCTCAACGTTTGCTCACAGAAGGGACTTGTTGAAAAGTTCGACTCCACTATTGGTGCAGGAACTGTTCTTATGCCTTACGGCGGTGTATGCCAGATGTCACCCTCACAGGCTATGGCGGCTAAGATTCCAGTATTAAAGGGTGAGACAAACACCTGCTCACTTATGGGCTGGGGCTATAATCCCGATATATCTGTAATCAGCCCCTACCATGGCGCAATGCTTGCTGTAATTGAATCAATTGCTAAGGTTGTTGCCGCAGGCGGTACTTACAAGAAATGCTGGCTCACATTCCAGGAATACTTCGAGAGAACTCAGAATGACCCTAAGCGCTGGGGTAAGCCTATGGCTGCACTTCTTGGTGCATTTAAGGCTCAGCTTGAAATGGGCTGTGGCTCTATCGGCGGTAAGGATTCAATGTCTGGTACATTTGAGAATATCGACGTTCCTCCTACGCTTGTATCTTTTGCTGTATCAACTGCTAAGGCTGACAAGGTTGTTTCCACTGAATTCAAAAAGGCTGGCAACAAGGTTATATACATCGCTCCCGAGTACGATTCAGACGGACTTCCTGTATTCAGCAGTGTAAAGAGCGTATTCGACAAGGTTGAGGAAATTATTTCCGCAGGCAGAGCGGCTTCAATCTGGACTATCGGTTATGGCGGTGTTGCTGAGGGTATAGCTAAGATGTGCTTCGGTAACAAGCTTGGTTTCGAATTTGCTGAGCGTCTTGCTCCTGAGACTATGTTCAAGCCCACTTATGGCGGATTTATTATCGAGCTTACAGGCGAGGCTTCCGATGACGAGAGAGTTATTGGTAAGGTTATTGACAGTTATAAGATTTGCACAATCGACTATATCGTAGGTCTTGACAGCCTCCAGAGAGTATGGGAGGGCAAGCTTGAGCCTGTATTCCCATGCAGAATCAAGACAACAGATGCTACTCCTGCGACATACAGCTTTAAGAATACAGAAAAGCTTTCGTCTGCTGAGAAGTTTGCAAAGCCCAGAGTTCTTATCCCTGTATTCCCCGGTACAAACTGCGAATACGACACTGCAAGAGCCTTTGAAAAGGCTGGAGCAATCGCTGAAACTGTAATTATCCGCAACATGTTTGCAGGCGATATCGAGCAGTCAGTTGACTACTTTGAAAAGGCAATCAAGGAATCACAGATTATCATGATTCCCGGCGGTTTCAGCGGCGGTGACGAGCCCGAGGGAAGCGGTAAGTTCATTACAGCATTCTTCCGCAATCCTAAGATTAAGGACGCTGTTCACGAGCTTCTGAAAAATCGTGACGGTCTTATGCTTGGTATCTGTAACGGCTTCCAGGCACTTGTTAAGCTTGGTCTTGTACCTTTCGGTGAAATTGTTGATATGAACGGTGATTCGCCTACACTTACATTCAACACAATCAACCGTCATCAGTCCATGATGGTTAATACACGTATTGCTTCAAATAAGAGCCCATGGCTCTATGGTACAGAGGTTGGCGATATCCACTGCGTACCGATTTCACACGGAGAGGGTCGCTTTGTAGCTCCTGCAAGCCTTATTCAGCAGCTTGCAAACAACGGACAGATTGCAACTCAGTACGTTGACCTTGATGGCTGTCCTACAATGGATATCCGTTACAATCCCAATACTTCAATAGAGGCTATTGAGGGTATCACATCTCCCGACGGCAGAGTATTCGGTAAAATGGGTCACTCTGAGCGTAAGGGCGGAAATATTTGCAAGAATGTTGACGGTAACAAGGATCAGAAGATATTCGAAAGCGGTGTAGCTTACTTCAAGTAATATCTATAATAAAAACGGTATCGTTTTGGCGATACCGTTTTTCCGCTTAGGGAATGGACAAATTGTGGATAATATGGTATAATAATGAGAAAGAAGATTAATTAATGCGGTGGATTCCGCAAAGAAAGAATGATTACTATGAAGAAGATTGTTACAATACAGGATATTTCCTGTTTCGGTAAATGCTCCTTGACCGTTGCTCTGCCTATAATTTCCGCTATGGGAATCGAAACAGCTGTTATACCTACGGCAGTTCTGTCAACACATACAGGCGGATTCGAGGGATATACATTTCACGATTTATCTGCGGATATTTCGGATATTTCAGCTCATTGGAAATCACTTGGACTGAAATTTGACGCTATATATACGGGATATCTTGGTTCTGCGGCGCAAGTTAAAATAGTATCGGATTTTTTTGATAATTTTGGAGATGAAGAAAATTTTATTGTTGTTGACCCTGTTCTTGGTGACCATGGCAGGCTGTATGCAGGCTTTACTGATGAATTTGTATCGCAGATGCGTCATCTTTGCAAAAAAGCTGATTATATCATGCCAAATATGACGGAGGCAAGTTTTCTTCTTGGGATTCCATATCGTGAAGCTGATGACGAGTACTATGTGAAAGATGTGCTGAAAAGGCTGTCCGAACTGGGCTGTCGTGTTCCTGTACTCACGGGAGTACGCTTCGGAGGATCTGAGGGGGCGGTGGCTTATGACAGGGATACGGGTGAGTATTATTCTTCTTTTGGCAAGCATGTTGAGCGTCAGCTTCATGGCACGGGGGATATTTTTGCCAGCGTGTTCACAGGTGCGGTAACTCTTGGGAAATCCGTTCAGCAGGCGCTTGATATTGCGGTTAAGTATATCTCCGAGTGTATTGAAGTGACTTTACCCTGCGCTGATGAAGTGTGGTACGGAAGTTGTTTCGAGCTTTGTCTTGACAAGCTGATTGGGTATACCAAAGGGAACTTCTAAAGTTGATAGTTTGAATTAGTGGCAAAATTGTAAAAATTTTCCATTGATTAAATCTGGAAATACGGACCATAATAATATCAATAAATTTGATTTGGAGATATTATTATGGCATTTAACAAAGTTGTGATTTCAGGCATTAACACCTCGGAGCTTAAGGTTTTAAAGGAAGAAGAAAAAATGAGGCTTCTGAGAGAGTACAAGGAGACAGGCAGTAAGGCGGCAAAGGACGCTTTGATAAACGGCAATCTTCGACTTGTTCTCAGCGTTATACAGCGGTTTACAGGCAGGGGAGAGGATGTTGACGATCTCTTTCAGATTGGCGTTGTTGGACTTATTAAGGCTATTAATAATTTCGATCTGACCAAGGAAGTACGGTTTTCGACATACTGTGTGCCCATGATTATGGGAGAGCTTCGCAGACATCTTCGTGACTTTAGTCAGATTAAAGTCAGTCGTTCACTTCGCGATCTTGCGTATAAGGCGATTCAGGCTAAAGAAAAGCTTATTCTCAAAAATCAGCGAGAACCGAATATAGAAGAAATTGCCAATGAAATTGGCGAAAAACGTGCTGATGTGGTGATAGCTCTTGAAAGCATAAGTGACCCTGTTTCGTTGTATGAGCCTGTTTATTCTGATTCCGATGATAACATGTATATCATGGATCAGATTGGCGATAAAAACGATGTTGACAGCTGGATGGGCTCAATTGCTATTCGTGACGCTATTAAATCTCTGGGTGATCGTGAACGGAATATACTGTATATGCGGTTTTTACAGGGCAAAACTCAGGTAGAGGTTGCTAATGAGATAGGTATATCTCAGGCGCAGGTGTCCAGACTGGAAAAATGTGCTATATTACGGATAAAGGATAGTGTTTGAGTTAAAGCAATACCGCACAAAGCCAGTTTGACAGATTTCTACGAATATGATTACACTTTGTTTGTAAAAAGCCGTGTGCGGTATTGATTTGTTCTTTTGAAAAATTAAAATTAAAATCATGGTTAATTTGTATAAAAACTTTTCATTACTGTTGTGTGTGGTGCTTTTATACGATGAATTTAAGTTAAATATATAAAAAATCTTATATCCGCTTGACTTTTTGGATAATACGTGATATAATAATATAGTCGTAAGGCACAAGTGATGTGAATTAAATATCGCGGTGTGGAGCAGCTAGGTAGCTCGTCGGGCTCATAACCCGAAGGTCGTAGGTTCAAATCCTGCCGCCGCAACCAAAACCTTAAAAAGCATTAAGTGAAAGCTTAATGCTTTTCTTCTAATAGAAACACCTGAACAAATGTAGATTGTGATTTACACTTGTTCAGATATTTCTTGAAGAAAAGTGTTAAATGTCAGATTTAACATCGTGTAGTTTGTGTGGACGCATAGTTTTTGGAGCTAAACGCATTTATCACTTACTACGGCTCGTGATGCCTTATCTTACAAACAGCGAATTAATTCAGCTTTGCTGAACAGGCTCATGTTATTGCTCGTTCCCTCGACTTATTCAGTAGGAGGTATGGGTGATAAAGTCACGATGCTTCAATCTATATTAATTTGTCAAGTTTCTATTTGTTGAAATTGATGTAAAAAGAATCAAGCCCCTCAGGCGTAAGGAAGAACAACTGAAGGACTTGACAAAATCTATTTGATGTGCTATAATTAAACAAATGTTGCTTTAAACAGCACATAAACAGCATTCTCACTAAGTCATTCAGATGTTGTAGCATCTGTCTGATTACGAAGCATATTTTGTTTGGCGACAAAGTATGCTTTGTGGGGGTGCTTTATTTTTTACTATTATATTATATCACAAAATTAAAGATATGTCAACTGATTTTTGAACTTTTTTGAAAAAATTTCATAATAATTAAAAACCGTCCTAAAAGCCGACTACCCATACAGAAGTATTTAATATGAGTTCCCCATGGCTATGTTTGCAGAAGGTGGTAATGGAGCTTCAGTAAAGTATATCGATCCGCATAGTAATCGTTCTTTAGGTTCAACTATTGGTAGATTATTAAGAGATTATGCAGATGGTACACATGTTAAATTTA
>JAFXDK010000093.1 GCA_017521805.1 Ruminococcus sp.
ATTATGATAATAATTATTATCATAATAAAAGCTTTTATTTTTTCCTTCATATAGCCAATTTCCGATTTTTCTCTTTCTACGTATATATATTATTTAATTGATGATAGCTATTATCATTAATATTACTGCGAAAGGAGAAATCAAAAATGTTCAACAACAACCGCTATCTGACCTGTGGCGTAGATTCAACAATACCGCTTGAATTGCAGTTATTCCTGTGGAATTGTGTTGATGAATTGCCTGCGGAAAGGGACTACTTGCAGGTATTCAACCTTGAGCCATTTGGAGAAATGCAGAGAATAACCCACACGTCAGAAAATCCTGAACACAAAATGGAATATCTGATACCGTCAGAAAAGCCGATTGCCGAAAAGATTTATATAATCGACGACGGCGATCACTCAACAATGCTGCTTGCAGAAGAATATTAATGACAATGCCGCTCCTTCGGGAGCGGCTATTTTACGTTATTTTGGAGGAAATCAAAATGGAAGAAAAATTAATTTGCTCACACTGTGGAAATGAAATCACAGATGATGACTACTCAATGGTCAACGGACAGATTGTCTGTTCTGACTGTGTAGAGAGATACTGTTGCACTTGTGACAGATGCGGAGCGACCATATTCGACTCTGATGCTTACGGTGACGAATATACGAATCTTTGCCGTTATTGCTATGATAATTATTATACCCGTTGCGAAAATTGTGATGCACTCGTACACGTTGATGACGCATATCACTACAATAATTCAGATTACTGCTCTGAATGTTATCATGATATCGCCAATGAGAATAGTGCAATTAAGGAATATGGTTACAAGCCTGAACCGGTGTTTTACGGCGATAATTCGAGATATTTCGGCGTTGAGCTTGAAATTGACGGAGCAGGGAAAGACAGCGACAATGCAAGAGAAATCCTTGATATTGGCAATGAAGAAAATGAGCATATATACATAAAATCAGACGGAAGCCTTGATGACGGAATTGAAATCGTAAGTCATCCTATGACACTGGATTATCACAAAAATTATTGCTGGTCTGAGATTATGAAAAAGGCTGTATCCCTTGGTTATCGCTCACATCAAACCTCAACTTGCGGACTTCATATTCATGTAAACAGAATTTGCTTTGGCGAATCCAGAGAGGAGCAGGACGAGACAATCAGCAAAATCCTGTACTTCGTGGAGCATCACTGGAATGAGCTGCTGAAGTTCTCACGCCGTTCTGAGTATGCAATGAACAGGTGGGCATCTCGTTACGGTTATGAGAATTCAGCGAGAGCTATTCTCGACAAAGCCAAGAAAGGGAATAACGGACGTTATGCGGCTGTGAATCTGATGAACTACTCGACCATTGAGTTCCGAATGTTCCGTGGCACGCTCAAACTGAATACCTTCATGGCAACTCTCGAGCTTGTAAATACGATCATTAACGTTGCACTGGATCACTCGGAAGACGGGCTCCACAAGCTGTCGTGGTCGGAGTTCGTCAGCAGCATAACTGAGCCAGAGCTGATCGCATATCTCAAGGAGCGCCGGCTGTACATCAATGAGATTGAAGACACAGAGGAGGATGTGTGAAATGGGAATTTTATCAGATTGGTTTGACGTCGACCCTGAGACTGAAAAGGACATCAAAGACGTAATTAAGGCAGTAGGTTTAATTGCAATTCTTATCGGCGGAGCAGGCGCTGTTGGCGACTCGCTCGAACTGCCGTTTGATGACGAAAAGGAGGAATAATCATGTGTAGTTTATTTGGTTGGTTAGATTATCAGGGCATAGTCCCCTACAAGATCAAACGCAAACTCACTCAGGCACTTGCAAACGCTGCGGAAGAACGTGGCACAGATGCAGCCGGTATCAGCTACGTTCACGGCAATGACGTGGTGATTTTCAAGCGTCCCAAGCCTGCGCACAAGCTTCATTTCAATCCGCCGGAAGGAACAAGAGCCGTTATGGGACATACCCGTCTTGCAACACAAGGCGATGTTAAGCAGAACTTCAACAATCATCCATTCGCTGGTTTTGCTGGCGATACTTCTTTCGCTTTCGCCCATAACGGCGTTCTATGGAATGATAAAGAACTTCGCAAGGACAAGCTTATCCCCGAGACACATATCGAAACTGACAGCTACGCTGCTTGTCAGCTTATAGAGCAGCAGAACAAGCTGGACTTCGATAGTCTGAAATACATGGCGGAAAGTGTAGAAGGTAACTTCACATTCACAGTTCTTGATGACAGTAATAGCTTATACATAATAAAAGGCTCGAATCCGATGTGCCTGCTACACTTCAAGGATATCGGATTGTATGTATACGCTTCCACTGAAAGTATCATGAAGAACGCTCTGAAACGTATCGGACTTCACAAGTTCGCAAATGAACGTATCAAAACCGATGAGGGAGATATACTCTGTATAAACAGGAACGGTATTATCACACGCTCGGAATTTGAACCGAAGCTTTACCGCTCCAAGTACATGAACTGGTATGATGACTCTTCCTACTATAACATTCACGAAGAGATACTTCTCGCTTACTGTGGATGCTATGGTGTGGACAGTTCAGATGTAGAACTTTTGCTGGAGTATGGCTACACTTCTGATGAAATCGAAGAGATGCTCTCAGATCACAGCCTGCTCCAAGAGGCACTTAGGGATGTGAAGTATATGCTCGGAGAAGATGTGTACGAGAGCTATTGCGGCGCTTTCTAAGTCCACAAAAGTAAACTTTTATGCACACCTTGGAAACAAGCAAAATAGTGTACATAAAAGTCCTGTTTTGACTTTATGGACGTCAACTAAGTAACAACCACATTTATGGACAAATTGGAGGTAATATGGACAACAGAATCTATGGATATGCCCGGGTATCTACCCGGGAACAAAATGAAGACAGGCAAATCGAAGCTCTCACCAAGTTTGGCGTTCTTGAGCAGAATATTATCATCGATAAAGCATCAGGCAAGGATACTGAACGTGAAGGCTATCAGTATCTGAAACGTCAGATTCTCCGCAAAGGTGATACTCTCGTTATCAAGGAGCTGGATCGACTGAGCAGGAACAAGACTGATATAAAGCGTGAGCTTGAACAGTTCAAGGATATGGGTATCCGTGTGAAGATACTGGATATACCCACTACGCTTACAGACTTTCCACCGGAGCAGGCTTGGGTGCTTGAAATGATAAACGCTATACTCATTGAAGTACTCGGAGCTATAGCTGAGAACGAGCGTAACAAGATACGTGCTCGTCAGCGTGAAGGGATAGCTGCTGCTAAAAAGAAAAATGTCCGCTTCGGGCGTCCACCTAAATCCCTACCTCAAAATTGGCAGAAGATATTGGAGGAGGTTCGTTGCGGAAACAAAAAGCCTGTAGAAGCTATCCGCGAGTTAGACATTTCACGTTCTTACTTCTACAAATTGTATAGCAAGTTTTAAAACAATAGGGAGCCTTTTACATCTTATAGGCTCCCTTTATTTGTATCAAAAAAATAGAATAATTTATGTGATTACGTTTTGCAAAAATCATCTCCGTCAAAAATGATTAAAAATGAAATTATTTGAATCTTCTTGGAGTATTACTATTTCAAAAAACGTAATTACGAAGATTTTTTGGGTTTTTTAAGTAAAGCTTTGTAGTTGTTTATGCTGTTCAGCAAGTCATTTAATTCATTACTCGAGGTATAATAATAGCATTCATAGAGACTGTGCGGTTCTTTAGTAGGAATGTCTTTGAGCTTTCCAGATAAATCAGTTAGATCTTTAAAACTGTTTCCGTATACTTTACCCTTTACATATTTAATGTGACTTTCGCAATTGTGATTGACAGCATACTTGGAAATAGATTCACCATAAGTGTTAATAAACTGAGTTGTTTCTGTTATAGCATGATGAAGAATTGTCAGTAGTTGTTTCCGTATGATCTCGTCAGAGCAGCCGTCAATATATAAATAAACTTCCGGATAGCCTATGAGTATTTTCTCTACCTCTTCCCTGCACTTTTCAATCTTCTTTTTAGAATCATCATATAACCACTTCAAATCTAAGCTCAACACTCGCCTTATCAAGTCCTCAAGATAATCCACAAAGCTTTTTTCATATTCAGCTATTGAAGGTGCCATGTAATCTGTATACTGTTTTACAGCTTTTTCAATGACAATTTGATTCAGAACATATTTATTTGCACATTTATAATTGTTTATAAGTGTAGCATCATCAAGATGGGTTACATAATCGAATGATAGCGGAAAGTATCTAATACCCACTAATGACAAAGGCTTGCTTAACCATAATTCGTCGGTAGCCACCGTTTGGACATTATCCTTATTAAAAGGAGTAAATGATGATGTTACAAGATTAAATATGTATGGACTATTATTATCATATCTTTTGCTTGGATCTATGTATATTCCTAATGTTATAGGATATATAATCCGTGATACTTTGGGAATAACACTCAAATCCTCAATATGAAGACTATAATTATACTGACTATTATCATTTGAATAATCGGTATCGTAAAAGTAATTCTTAGAGTTAGTTGCATCAATCGCATTTAAAGCAGCATTGATATCTCTTGCAACCAAGTTGTCCTTTATATAACCTAAAGCTTTTCTGAAATTTTCACTTATATCTTCATTTTCTATAAGAAATTTGTTCGTGCTATTAGACTTCGAAAATATAGCTTCAAGAATTTTAATAGCTGCTCTATATGCAAATGTGTTTGCATAAATTTCTTTTACATCTGGAAGAGTTAACATACTGCTATATGATTTCAAATAAGCGAAGAACCTTTGTATGCTACCTGTTCTTTGAAAATCTTCTGATGAATAGTTGGGCTTCTGTATTTCTGGCTCATCTTTTAAAAATGCTATTTCAAGCAATTTTGAGTATTCTTTGAAAAATTTAAATCCGAAGTCACAAGTGCTGAATAAATCACCGCTCTTGTAAATCTTGCCGCCTGTTGCTTTCACTGTTGTTGAACCGAAAATAGTTATTAAGAACTCCTTAAAAATTACAAGTCTTTTCATTGTTTTACTCCCTTACCCAAATTTTTATAGTCTATTTAAAAAACCTATTGTTTGTTATGTGATTTTTGTGCTTGAAAGCTGCTTAGTTTACCTAAAAAACTTTCTTTACTTCAAATAATAAAACTGATAAAATATACTCAGCAAATTAAAACGATTATTTTTAAGGAGGATTTTACAATGAATAATTTGCTGAATTACAACGGAGCATATTGCAATATGCCAAACACAGGATATGGATATTCGATTTCACCATTTTACCAGTATTACACCTACGACCAGCTCATGTTCAATAACAACTGGTATCGTCCTCAGCGTGTGGTTTACAACATCTACGGAGAGAAAGAGAAGACGTTTGAGGCGAAGCGGCTAAGAAAAAGCGGATCTGAGTACATTATGACAGAGCGCAACGGACGCGAGGTTAACGTCGGAAGGTTGAAAGTGAAAGACAAGTTCATTGTTAACCAGCATTCAGACGGTACATTCGATGCATTCTACTGCGCGGTTGAATGTGAAGATAATGAGGTTATAGATATCTCTATTCCTTATAAGGATTTCGTAAAGCGTAATATTCTTCCTCACATACCGTTTTTCAGACGTAACGCAGATTGTCCCGACAAGTATATTGTTATGGCGTTTTACCATGAAATACTTGAGGGCGATGATATCAAATTTCTCCAGCTCCCACAACGCTCTGGCTGGCAGGAAGCTCATGATAAAAAAACAACGTTTGCTTCTGCTGATATTGTGATTCCGCAACTGCGTAGTTACTATTCTAAAGATATTCTTGAGCGTGAGATGATTAAAACAGAGAAAAATCTTGCAGAAGCTGGCAAGGCACTTGCAAATGTATTACCAGCTCACTGGAAATACAAGTTTCTGATAGCATTGAGAGTTACATCTGTGCTTCTCTATTTTTACAGAATTGCAGGACTGATTCCGGATCAAATGTATGTAATTGAACCCAAAAGCGAATCTAATGCTCACACCACCTCGGCTATTCTCGATAACTCCAGAAGACCAATATGCCGCTTGACTGATTGCAAAACTGCTATCCAGCATGAGCTTGCTCTTATAAATGATGGCATAGCTCAGTTTCGTGAATCATCGTATGTTGAACAGAAAAAACAGCGTGACGCTGGACTTGATGTTTTGTTAAACGCTCTTCATGGTCAAATGAGAAGTGGTGGTCAAAACAGGCATATTCCCGTTATTATTGCGGATAATTTGAGTAATATATCATCTGAAATACCGGCATATTTTATGAGTTTGAACGATTGTCCCGAGGTTGAGAATAACGAAGAATTATCAGAGGCTATCGGTGAGTTTATATCTGCATTGGTGAAGCTTCTCAGCAATTCTGATGTTACGGATAATCTTATAACTCACAAGCTGAAAACTACTGAGTTTATGAAGAAAAATGCTGATAATGCGGATTACTATACTTCCTTAAAGATGTTATGGGCGACAGCTGAGCTTCTTTGTGATTATAGAGTAATTTCAACCGAGGATATGAGTAAAATTCTCTTATATCTCAGAGATCACAGCAACGAAATGCCTGACACAGAGCAAACTATAACAAATGAGTTCAGAAGAGTTCTTTCGGAAGAAATAGGAAATGGTAATATTGAAGCTGCCACTAAGGAGAGCTCTCTATACTTTGATCCGAAAAAATATATGATTTATGTCGATGATGCATACATTAATCTTTTGGCAAAAACTCTGGATGAAAAGGTTTTGCCGGCTATGAGAACAACGAAGAGGAGAAATAAGCTACTCTCGGCTTTAAAAGCCTGCGAGAAGCTTTATTCCAATAACAACTACAAACGCAGCATTGATATTGAAATCTCATCGGGAATAACTGAATCATTTAGTGTCTACTCCTTTACCAGAGACGTCCTCTACGGCAAATGCAAAAACAAGTTAAATGAACTTGAGTATGCTGACTATACATTTGACAAGGGACAGGAGCCTGTCGGCTTTATACCCATAATAAAACTTAATGACAGTAACAAAATGGTTGGCTGCGTTATTGATGATTCTACTGACGAGTGCGAAAGTCTGTATGTGTCGGGAAAGTCACGCAGCGGAAAGACACGCTTCCTTGTGGAGCAGGCAGTTATAAAGTACAACTCAGGCAAAAAAGTTTTAGGGCATCTCTAAAAACCCCTGTACAAAAACGGAGAAATATGATATAATATAGATATGAAAGTAAGACAGAAAAGCTTCTTTGATGAAGAAAATAGAATGGAAAAGATAAGTAAAATAGGCGATCCTTTAGAGATGCTG
>JAFXDK010000094.1 GCA_017521805.1 Ruminococcus sp.
CTGAAAATCAAGGCAAACGTGCTCCTGCTACTCGCAAAAGAAAGTCAAAATAAGAAAATGTTTCAGCTGTGTCAGATCACGCAATTGTAAAGTATAGTTATTTAAAAACGTTCATACTAGTATCATTCCTTATCTGTGCGGTAGTGCTCCCGCCTTTTAAAACTTCCATTTATTTTATACGGTAGGACTCCCGTCTTGTAAAACTCCTATTTATTTTATATGGTAAGGCTCCCATCTCATAAAACTCCCATTTTTACAGATTAAGGACAATAATGCAGGAATTTCCCTGCATATTGATTATATCATATTCTCTGTGGAAAAGCAATATATCAATGGCTATTACTCAGGAATAAATACATCACCTTCAGAGATTATCACTTCAGAAGCGGATACTGCACTGTTAATCGTGTTGGAATAATAGGCATTTGCTTGGTAGATTTCGCCCTCATAAGTGATTTGTACATTATCTCCGACTTCTATTATTCCATGTTCTACATATCGAGAAATTCGCAAATCGTTTAGCAGAACCCTATATGTAATACCATCTTCCGGATTTTCACACAGCACAGAATCATCTACCAGGATATGTTCATCCGTAATTTCCGTAATTGTTCCGACAATTGCGTTTTGATACGACTCATAGTCTGCTTCAACTGAGTTTTCTTTTGCATACTTGATAATTCTGACTGCTGCATCTTCGCCGATGTCAAACAGATACTGCCAGCCGAACGCATTCGTCCAGAAATATCCGTCCTCAGTGACATACATTGCAACCTTGTAATCACCCAATGCCTCGGATGTAATTGTAAAGCTGAGATAGTTTCTGTCACCTGCATACCAATTCTGATCATCAATAAATGGTGCTTCTTTACATTCTGACAGGACTTCCCAGATGTATTCATCATCGTTCAACAGATAGTACTTACTGTCGGGAGTGCTATCGCTTTCAGAAAAGCGATTCAATTCAATCACTTTGGATAAATCCACCTGTTCGAACAGTTCCCCTAAAGTGTGTGGTGGGTTGTATTCGTTATTTTTGAAAACGCAGTAATTGTCCTCAATTTTTACGGCTATGAATTGGTCTGCTATGACGTTATGAAGGCTGTAAACTTCAGCGTCAGCGGTATACTTCTTATCAGTTATTTCATCATAGCCAACAATGGTATAAGTGCCGATTTTGTCACTTACTAATGATTCTGATACTGCATTTCCTTTACTGCTGTATTCCACGTCATTTATTGTTAATGATGTGTATTTTTCAAATGCCGTTTTATATTCCCATGGCCATATAATTGCGGATTCTGATGTATGAATATAAATATCCTTGTATCGTCCATCCGTTCCCTGAGGTTCTTTCCCTTTGAGGAGCGAGGGAAGAAATGCTACACCTGCAATCACGATTACCGCAAAACACGCCGCAATAGAGCCCCATTTAAGCCAAGGGCTGAATTTCGACTTCTTTTTGTTTTCTGTCGCTGCTGTGATAAGATCGTCATCAATATGACCAACTGAATTGATAATTCTCGGTGTTTTCATATTTCAACGCCCTCCTTAATCAGATAGTCTTTCAGTTTGTTTCGGGTGTAGAACAACATGTTCTTCACCTTACTTTCGGTAAAGGAATAACGCTCTGCAATTTCCTTGACAGAATCAAAGAAATAATATTTGCGGATAAATACATTTCGAACATCTTCTTTTTGTGTGCGTAGGAACTGACTGATCAGTCTACCGACATCCTCGTCGCTTACATCGGGAGCATATCGCTCATCAGGCAATACAGCCGAAAGCTCATCCAAGGACAAAATCACATCCGCTGACCTTTTTTCACGTTTCAGATATTCCAACCGCTTCAAAGATAGATTTCTTGCGATTCTGCAAACAAAAGCCATAAGGTTGTCTGGTCTTGTAGGTGGAATGGCATTCCAAACCCCAATATATGTATCGTTGACACATTCTTCGGAATCTTCACGGTTACTCAGAATGTTGTATGCGATACTGTGACAGAGCTTGCCGTATTTCACATTGGTTTCCGTAATTGCCTGTTCGTTTCTGTCAAAGTAGAGATCTATAATTTGCTGATCTTCCATGTTGCTCACCTCCTCATTCAGCCTGAAAGCGCTTTCATCTATTAAGTACGTTTTTGCATGCTGTTGGTCTTATGAAAATCATAATCTTTTTAAAATTATACCACTTTTCATTAGTGCTTTCAATATGTAAAGCCCGAAAATCGGGCTTTTTGTCAGATGCCTACGACGTTCCAGATATAAAGAGGCGCAGTCAGCGTAAACAGCAAACATCCGAAGATGATTGCCACCGGCGTCCATTCGAACTGTCCGTGCTTTCGATACTCCATATACAGCGTACCGATCTTGACAAACAGCAAGATCACGAGTACGACATCCAGCACAGGAAATACCACATTATCCACAATGGACTTGATCTGTGACTTTGCATCATTCCATGTGGACTGAATCGCACCGGATACATCACCGTCTGCGTATGCAGTCATCGCCATCATGTTGGCAACAACCATAGAGCTGATAACCGTTGCAATGACCTTGTTTTTTACCTTTGTGAGCTTATTCATTCACATCACCCTCCATTTCCACCAGTTTGCCTGCCAGCACAGTTCTGGCATTGTCAAATTCATAGGAACAGGTTGACAGCAGCACAAGCCTGTCCTGTTCTGTCAGTTCCATATACTCATAGATTCGTGAAATTTCCTTGAGTCTGGGAATCCATTCGGATACTTCACGATAGCCATTGTAGATTTCGTCGTGCCAATCCGTCACAGCCACAGAGAAAAAGTCCAGTCTGTACACAGAATCCGCAGTATACACCCAG
>JAFXDK010000001.1 GCA_017521805.1 Ruminococcus sp.
AAAAATTATCGTGCTAATGTGCATTTTCCAAAGCCCAAAATGTCAGCGGCGACACGCCGCCTCCCTTTTTCCCCTACGGTTTTCCTCTCTGGACTCTCCTTTCCCTTTCCCCTTTTTCCCTCCCTTTGCCGACTTTTGACGAAGGGGATTGTTACATATACAAAAAGACAAATCTTTTTATAGGGGTCAGGTGGTCTTTACAGGAGCTTGTTATTATATTCTTCTACCAAATGCTTTGATTGAAATTTTGTTAATGTATAGTTTTAGTTATTACAAAGTACTATTTTTTCAACAGACTGATATTATGGGTTGCCCTTGATATTTATTGTTTTTATATTTGAGAAAATATGTTTTATACGTCTGATTAATTACGCATTACGAATTACGAATTAAATATACCCCATGCTTTTCATCAGAAACAGCCATAATGTCATTGTAAATGCTGAACATATTGTTGTCAGCATTACCGAAAATGCGGTAATCGTGCCTTTATGTCCGAAATTTTTCGCCATAACAAAAGAACTGCTTGTTGTTGCACTGCCAAGCATTACAAGAATCGCCACAAGCTTTTCACCGCGGAATCCCAGTGAAATTGCGACGGGCAGGAATATCGCGCATAACAGGACAAGCTTTATCAGGCATATCCCCACAGTTACTTTTACGCGGCGTCCTGCCTCACTTGTGCGAAATGACGCGCCTAATGCTATCAGTGAAAGGGGAGTTGCCATATTTCCCAGATACGACACGGTTTTCATCATAATCGCAGGTTGAGGAAGTGCAAGAAGCGACCATATCAGACCGACTGCTATACCTATTATAATGGGATTCGTTACAATGCCTTTCAGCGTATCGAGAAATAGTTTCTTTTGTTCTGTACCTGTTTTTTCGGGAGATGTCGCCGCAAGCACGGCTACGGCTATTACATTATACATAGGTACAGTTCCTACAATCATCATTGCCGCCATTGTGGATTCGCCGTATATATTCTTGATAAAAGCTATGCCCAGAATTGCCGCGGAGCTTCTGTATGCTGCCTGAATTATCTCTCCGCGCTCTGCCTTATCCTTGTGGAAAAGGGAGTATATAACGGCAATTCCCACGCTTAGCAGGGTGACGATTATGCAGAAAAGCAACATTTTTCCGTCCCATACGCCGTTGAAATCAGCTGTTGAAAGGTCGGTAAAAAGAAGTGCTGGAAGTGCGGCTCTGAATGTGAATTTGTTCAGCTTAGAGGTTGTGTGGTCGTCCAGAAGATTGATTTTTCTGCATATATAGCCGAATATCATCATCAGCACCACAGGCACGGTGGCATTGAGGCTGAATTGAAGATTATCTATAAACATTTTTACACCTTATATTCAATATTTACACAAAAGGATGTTCCGCGTGAATAACAGCCTTATATGTGGGATTTTTTTCGCGGATTTTTTCAGCCACAAGCTCTGCCGCTTCTTCGTCCCTGAATTCTGAATCTACAGGAATACAAAGGTCAAACAGCAGAGTTGTGAAGCTTTCGCCGCAAACTATTCTGAAATCGTGGAGTGTAAATGATTTGTCAACCTCTGCCAGACATTCTTCTGCCAGCTTTTTCAGCGAATCAACCTGCGCGTTGTTTACGGCTATGGGGTCAAGGTGTATTGTAACAATTGCCCCGAAATGTTCGTTCATATCCTTTTCAAGTATGTCAATTACCTCGTGGGCATGGTTGAACTCACATTCCTCGGAAACTTCCGCATGAAGCGTAATAATAAAACGTCCCGGACCGTAGTCGTGTATCATAAGGTCGTGAACGCCCTGTACATCGGGGTATTTTTTAATAAATTCGTAAACGCTTTCCACCAGTTCCGGAGAGGGCGCTGTTCCAAGAAGTAAGTCCACTGTTTCCTTTGCCGCCTTGAAGCCTGCAAATATAATCAGACAGGCAACAATCAGCGTTGCCCAGCCGTCAAGGCTTATGTCAATGAATTTTGCGGAAAGAGTTGTGAAAAATACAAGGGAGGTTGCTACGGTATCGGATATACTGTCTAATGCCGCCGCCTTTATTGCCGCAGAATCTATGGTATTGCCGATTTTTCGGTAAAAAAGATACAGCCACAGCTTGACGAGAATTGCAATTCCCAGAAGTATCAGCGTAATGGGGTGAAATTCGGGTTTATCGGGGTGAATAATCTTATCTATTGCCGTTTTGAAAAGCTCGATTCCCACAATCATTATCATTATATCAACGATAAATGCGGTGATGTATTCCATTCTGCCGTGTCCGAGGGGGTGCTTTTTGTCCGCGTGCTTTGAGGACATGCGGAATCCAAGCATAGTCACCACAGATGAACCTGCGTCGGAGATATTGTTGAAAGCGTCGGCTACAATTGCAACAGTTCCCGAAAATATACCCGTCAGGAGTTTGAGGATAAAAAGCATGATATTGGCAATTATACCTGTTGTTCCAGACAGCATGGCATATCTTTCACGCACTTCGGTTTTTTCTGTTTTTTCATAGTCCTTTACAAATGATTTTATAAGAAGATTGGTAAGCAATATTTTCAGCCTTTCTGTAATTATTTTTTCGCTGTTCGCTGCCTTTTTCATTGGCTTTGCCAATATAGGATGCTGCCCCACACCCTGCCTTGATGCCAGCGGGGGCTCCCCGCCTCTGCTAAAGGGCTTCGCCCTTTAGAATCCCATTTAAATAAGTTCAGCTTTTCTGTATCCGTTAGGACTGATTCCCGTCTGCTGTCGGAATTGGCGCAGAAAATATTTGTCGTCCTCATATCCGCATTTTAAGGCTATGGCAGGGAGGCTCAGAGCCGTCGTCATAAGCAGATATTTCGCAAGTGATATCCTGCTTTGTATTAAATCCTGATGAAAGCTTATGCCGAATAAATTTTTATATGCCGCGCGGAAATGTCCGCAGCTAAGGTGCAGGTCACGGCATTCATTTTCCGCGTCCCATTTTTTATCGGGATAATTGTACATTTCCGTTCTGAGCGCGGAAAATTCGGGGAATCCCGAAGTCTTGCGCTGTTTGCTGAAATTTTCTGTTTTTCTGTTTGTTTCCTCTATAAGTGACTTGAGTATTTCTTCTGCTGTTGTATTGCAGGAATTTGAGGTGATTCCGCTTGTGATTACATTGTCAGTTTTGTTCATCAGCTTGTGATAAGGTGCGTGGTCAATGAGGATTTTCAGTCTGTCTGCCAGAGTTTCGTGAAAATTATCGGAATGATTGCCTATTACCGCATAAACGAAATGTTTATCCATAATTTTGGCGCATATCACCTTGCCGCCTGTATTAAGCTTTTTCATTGCCTCCGCGATTTCCATATCAAGCTTGACAGACATACTTTTTTCGTCAATTCTGCTTTCGTCGCTGAATGTACGGGTTTTCAGCAGTACAGCGGATATTTTTTCACTTTTCTCTGCTTTTGAAAGAGCGTTTTCAACTTCACGGATAAAGCCTGCTTTGTTATAGATGCCCGTTGCCGTATCTCTGAATGCGGAAAGATTGCTGTATTCCAGAAGTACGTTGATATCGTTCTTCATTCGCAGAACGTTCAGGGCATTTACAGCAGCGTTTATCCAGTCAACAGTTGAGGGATCGTAGCCGTCAGGGTTGGTGTACTGGAATATAAAATATCCAATTTCAATACCGCTTATGAACATGGGGACAAAGTACAGGTGCTTTTTATCTCCTGCGCCCGGCAGCTTATCGGGGAAAAGCATCTTTCTTATGTAATGGTGGGGCTGAGATGAAACCTGAACGGGACTGATTATACGGTAAAGAGTCATCATTTCATCGTTGGAGCTTTTTTCAAGATTGGATTTCTCCTTTAAATCAGCCCAGTTTTCGTAAAGGCAGAGATACAGACCGCTGAGATCTCTTATAAGGTAAGAATAATCCTGTAATGCACGGATATATTCGCTGAGTGAACGGCACATTGCAAGCTGATGTTCAAAATTTCCGCATATGGTCATACTGTTGTAAAACTGCACTTTTCGCACATTTTCAAGCTCTTTCATCAGAAAAGTCTTGTCACTTCCGCAGGGACAGCTTCCGCCTGTTACCATACAGCCTTTGACGGAGATATCCTCCTCGGGTGCGCCTGTAATCATGCTGTTGAGTATGCTTACAGCCTTTGCGCCTACGTTGTATCTGTTTCGGAAATATGTTGTGAGAATCGGGTAATGGTAATATCTTTCTCCTACGTATTCATATCCTACAACGGTAATATCTTTGCCGACTTTTATGCCGTTTTCGAACAGCCTGTCAATAAGACCGTAAGCCATAAAATCGTTGGCACATATCAGTGCTTGAGGAATACGGCGTTTTCCGCTGATATATTCTTCGGCAAGTTCTTCGCCTGTGTTAGTCCAGTAGTTGCCGTAGATTATATTTTCCGTCCCGAAAGGTATGCCCTTTTCCTCCAGAACATCCATTACTCCCTGAACGCGCTCATGAGATGTGGGGAATTTGTATTGTCCGGTCAGAATATCAATATTGGTAAATCCATGAACTTCTGTAAGATGTCGGGCAATTTCACGGAAATCATCCCGTATATCATTATTTACGCAGATATAGCCCTCAATATTCTCGCCTGCCACAACAACGGGGATTTCAAGATTTTTCAGTCTTTCAAGAATCATGGGGCGGAGATCGTATTCCGAAAGAGTTTCTGCCATAATAACAACGCCTGCGAGCCGCGGGGATTCCAGAAGCTCATATATCTTGTTTTCAACTTCTATATTTGCAAAATATTCCATATAGGAAAGATTATGGATATTTGAAATAACTGCTGTATCCATTCCGTATTTTTCAGCCTGCGAAATTATACCGTCAAGCATAACTCTCTGTACAGCTTCAGAAGCTCTGCCTAAAACTATGCCTATAATTTTTTTATCATCCATGATAATTCACCACGCTTAACCAAATAATAAAAATACCCAGAGATATTTCGTTTCCAAAAATTAATAAAATCAATCACTTTTTGCCATAATTCAGCCATATATTGCTATTGTTTAACCATATATTGCTGTTTTCTCTTATATTATATCATAAATAAATAAAAAAAGCAAGAAAAACATCTTCAAAAAATCCACCATTTCTGCAAATTGTGGGTTGTTAATATTGTGCTAAAGGTGTATAATTGTGATAAAGAGTACGAAATTAACAAAACAAGTCGGATATATGGTGATAAAATAACATCATTGCTGACAAAAAATTATGGAGGGATGATTTAGTATGAACAAGAAAAAACTGATTTCAGCCGCTGTTTCAGCTGCTGTATTTGTAAGCAATTTCGCTGCTATGCCTCAGCTTGCAGGTATGCAGTCCTGCACAGTGAAAGCTGTATGCGATACCTTTGATGAAAACTATGACGGTTGGCATCACACAGAAGCAGAAGAAATACTTGTTCCGTCCGAAGGTATAAACGGAACAAGAGGTCTGCTTGTAACAGGAAGAAATACTTCCGCAGAGGGTGCTGCTTCATCTAAAGGTTTTTATCTTATCGGCGGTGAAAAGTACAAATACAGCATAAATGTAAAGGCTGACACAGCTGAGACATTCCACCTTTCGCTTACTTATTTAGATGATGAAACTCATGAGGAAACAACAGTTGAGCTTGATTCAGCAAAAGCAAAAGCAGGCGAATGGACAGAGCTTTCAGCGGAATTTAAAGCTCCAAAGGGTTCATATGAGTTTGAAATGAAAATCACAACAGACAGCACTGCTGATTTTATAATTGATGAGTGCGTCGTTACAGGTAAGGAAACTGCAGCTGTAAAGGCTGCCGGAAATGGTCTGAAAGAGGCATTTGCAGGCTATGGTTTCCGTGTAGGTAATATCCTTAACTATAAAACAGTAAATGATTCTGCTATCAAGGCAAATTACATCAAGGATTTCAACGCAATTGAGGGCGAGAATGAAACAAAACCCGATGCTACATTGGTTAAAAACGGTTCTACAAATACAGATGTAAAGGTTTCTCTTAACAGTTCAGCCGCAATTGCTGACTTCTGTATAAAGAATGGTATGGGATTCCGTGGTCATACTCTTGCTTGGCATAGCCAGACTCCTCAGTGGTTCTTCAAGGATAACTGGCAGGACGACGGAAGTTGGGTAAGCGAAAGCGTTATGAAACAGCGTCTTGAAAGCTATATCAAGAATATATTTGCTGCATTCAAATCCCAGTATCCCACCCTTGACCTTTACGCATATGACGTTGTAAACGAAGCTGTATCGGATGATTCAAACAGAACAAAGAACAACGGCGGTGCAAGAGTTCCAGGTTACGGCAATGGTGCTTCACCTTGGGTACAGGTTTATGGCGACAACGGATTTATTGAGGACGCATTCACATTCGCAAGAAAGTATGCTCCTTCAACTTGTAAGCTTTTCTACAACGACTATAACGAATACTGGGATCACAAGCGTGATTGTATTATCAATACAATTCTGAAGCCTCTTAAAGCAAAGAATCTTATTGACGGTATGGGAATGCAGTCCCACGTTCCCGCAAATGCAACAGGCTTTGCAGGAACTGATTCTTACTTACAGGCAATGGATATGTATCTGGCTCTCGGTCTCGAAGTTCACGTTACAGAGCTTGATATTTCTGTTGAAAGCGGAAAATACAGCTATACAGATCAGGCTAACAAGTACAAGGCTATCTTCCAGCACGCTATGCAGGTAAACACAAGCGGCAGCACTCCCGGAAAGGTTACACTTATTCAGATGTGGGGACCAAACGACGCTAACTCGTGGCTTAGCGCAGGTTCAAACGCTCTCCTTTACGATTCAAGCAATCAGCCCAAGGAAGCTTATAAAACACTTATGAATCTCGGTGATGGAAACGGACCTCTTGAGGGCGTAGGCGGTGAGCCTGTTGAGATTAAGCCTAATGATTTTGGCTGGTACTATCAGTGCGGTTTTGAGGACGGCACAAGCAGTTGGTCTGACCGCGGCGGAAATACAGTTGCTCAGAGCTCAGATGAGCATTATACAGAGTGGGGCAGCAATTCACTTTACGTTTCCGGCAGAACGGAAACATGGCAGGGTGCAATTTATACCCTCAATTCCGGTGCTTTCAAGGCTGGTGAGGCATACAGCTTCAGCGCTCACGTAAAGCAGAACTCAGGCGAGAACGTTAAGTTCATGATGAAGATTGAGTATACTGACGGAAGCGGCGAAACAGCTTATGATGAAGTTGCAACAGTAATCGCCCCTAATGATACATGGGCACAGCTTGTAAATACATCATACACAATCCCTGCTGACGCTTCAGGCGTAAAAATCTACATTGAAACAGAAGAATCGCTCACAGATTTCTATATTGACGAGGCAATCGGTGCAGTTGATAAAACAGGAATTCAGGGCGAAGGACAGCCTGAGATTCCGAATCAGCCAAGTACTCCCGGAAATCCCTCAACATCAATGATTCTCGGCGATACTGACGGCGACGGAGCAATCACAGTATTTGATATGATTTGCGCACGTAAGGTACTTCTTGGAGATATTACAGATTCCACAATCGTAAAGTGCGCTGACGTTGACCAGAGCGGCAAGGTTGAAGTAAATGACCTCGTTCTCTTACAGGAGTTCCTCTTAGGTATGATTAACGAATTCCCAAACAACAGACCACCCGTTGATACAGCGGCTATGGAAGCTATCTTCAAGAATCTTTCAATAAACAGCAGCTGGAAGAATGACGGTGAAAATAACGTGCTCTGGACGCATCGTTTCGGAGCAGACCCCGGATTTATGGTATACAAGGACAGACTTTATGTATATACAACAAATGACGCTCCCGAATACAGAAGCGACGGAAAAATCCAGGTAAATACTTATAACTCAGGTACTATTAACTGTTTCTCAACTGCTGATATGGTAAACTGGACAGACCACGGTCCTATTCCTGTTGCAGGCAGAAACGGCAGAACAACGAACGGTGCGGCAAAGTGGGCAACATATGCATGGGCTCCCGACGCAGCATGGAAAACAATCAACGGCAAGGATAAATTCTTCCTCTACTTCGCAGACAGTGCTGGCGGTATCGGTGTACTTACAGCTGACAGCCCCGAAGGTCCTTATACTGACCCTATCGGCAAGGCACTTATCAACAAGAGCACATCCGGTTTCGGCGATGTAACATGGCTCTTTGACCCCGCTGTTCTCGTTGACGACGACGGCTCAGGCTATCTCTACGTAGGCGGCGGTGTGCCTGACGGCAAGGCTGCTGACCCCGGTACAGCAAGAGCTGTTAAGCTTGGCGCAGATATGACATCCCTTTCAGGTTCAGCTGTAAGAATGAATCCTCCTTATCTCTTTGAGGATTCAAGTATACTCAAGGTAGGTAATACATACTATTACTCATACTGCACAAACTGGAATACAGGCGGAAATCCCTATGGATTTGCAAATGCAGAAATCGCAGTTATGACTTCCACAAATCCCCTTGGACCTTTCACTTACAAGGGAATCGCATTCAAGAACCCTGCTTCATTCAAGCTTGACGGCGGCGGAAATAACCACCACTCAATCGTTGAGTTCAAGGGCAAGTACTATATGCTTTATCACAGCCGTAACCTTTCAAGAGAAATGAACATTCAGGCTCTCAATACAGACGGTTCAATCGACCTTGGCGGTAACTACCGTTCACCCCATGTTGATGAGGCAACATTCTCAAATGGTATGTTCTCCGCAACAGGTACAATGAAGGGCGTTTCGCAGATTGAAACTCTCAATCCATACACAACAGTTCAGGCTGAGACAATGTCTAATCAGTCAAAGGGAATTACAACAAGCGGTCTTTGCGATACAAAGGTTATCGGTAAGAAGGGCGAATGGACTAAGGTAAGCGGTGTCAACTTCAAGAACGGTACAGATACTCTCACAATCAAGGCTTCCTCTTCAAACGGCGGCGCTGTAAAGGTTTGCGTAGGTTCACCTACAGGCGATGTTATTGGTTACGCTGAGCTTTCATCAACAATGGAGAATGTAACAGTTCCCGCAGTAACAAATATGACAGGTACAAAGGACGTTTACTTCGTATTCAGCGGCGACGTTGAATTCGATTCATGGAGCGTCAAGTAAAAAGAATACAACTTATTATCCCTCATAAAAAGTTCATCGGGAGGCAGCTCCCGATGAACACTCTTCCTCGTCGCATGAGCGATGAATCTCTCAACAGATTATAACTTGTCTGCTATCAGCACAATTGCAGACATGGTATAATAAAGAAATATAATGTAAGGGCAAGACAAATCAGAAAACCGGTCGTTTGGGTTACGACCGGCTTTTTGCTTTTAGAGGTTAGAAAAATTAAGAATTATGAATTATGAATTAAGAATTGATGTGGGCGGTTGATTTTTAATAATGCGTAATTATATGTAGGGGCTGCCTTTGGCAGTCCGCTGATGAAATTCTAATCATTATATTCCGCAGATGCAGCAATGTGCAGTGCGGTGTTCTTGTCCTTGGCTTTTACCATGAAGCAGTATTCAAAATTTTCACTTGGCATTACATTTATCCAGTAGTTTGAATCATCTCCGTACTGATGAATAAATATATGAGCTGTATCGCTTTCAAGAATATATGCATTCTGATATGGCAATAAGTAATAGTTTTTTCATAAACAGCACCTAATATATTTATTAGTTTTAATTATACAGCTTATATAAGAAAAAGTCAAGAGTGGGTAATAATTCTTCAAAAAGTCCACCAAATCTTCATATTTTAGGTTGTAAAAATATATTTAATATGATATAATGTTAATATGGGAAAAACGTTAATAAATTCATAGAAAGGGATGATTAATAATGAATTTAAAATTAATTATCAGCAGAGCAGTATCTGCGGTAACGGCTTCGGCTATGCTTGTTACAGCATTTGCTGTAATGCCGACGGAGGAAAATTTCCTCGAAACATCAGCGGCAAGTGCTGTTGTAGTCGATACAACCACAGAATACCAGACTATCCGTGGTTTCGGCGGTATCAACCACCCTGAATGGACAGGTCAGGACCTTACAGAAGCACAGAGAAAAACAGCTTTCGGTAACGGCGATAATCAGCTTGGTATGTCTATACTCCGAGTGTTCGTAAACCCCGACAAGAATCAGTGGAACAAGGCGGTTGCAACTGCGAAATATGCGCAGTCACAGGGAGCTACAATCTTTGCTTCACCATGGGAACCACCCTCGAATCTCGCTGAAAAAGGCTCAGGCGGCGCAAGAGGAGGAAAACTCCACCTGCCGAAATCAAACTATGCGGCATACGCTCAGCATCTTAACGATTTCGGTACATACATGAAAAATCAGGGCGTTGAGCTGTATTCTATCTCAGTTCAGAATGAGCCAGACTACGCTGACGAGTGGACAGCATGGTCATCGGACGAAACTACCGACTTCCTTGCAAACTATGCGGACAAAATCACAAGTACCCGTGTAATGTCTCCCGAAACTTTCCAGTATACAAATAAGGACTATTATACAAAAATTCTCAACAACTCAAAGGCTATGGCAAACTGTGACCTCTTTGCAACTCATTTCTACGGCACACAGAGAAGCCAGATGGATTTCCCTGCTCTTGAAAACAGCGGCAAGGAAATCTGGATGACTGAGGTATATGTTCCAAACAGTGAAGCAAACTCCAACAACATCTGGAGTCAGGCTATTCAGGTATCTGAAAATATCCACAATGGTCTTGTTGTAGGAAATATGAGCGCTTATGTATGGTGGTACATCAGAAGAAGCTACGGTCCCATGAGCGAGGACGGTTCAATTTCCAAGCGCGGATACAATATGGCTCATTATTCCAAGTGGGTTCGCCCCGGAGATATCCGTATTGAAGCAACTGAACAGCCTGCAAGCGGAGTTCTCGTTTCTGCGTACAAAAACGATAATAA
Organism: Ruminococcus sp.; assembly: GCA_017521805.1. Lineage (GTDB taxonomy): Bacteria > Bacillota > Clostridia > Oscillospirales > Ruminococcaceae > Ruminococcus. The sequence goes on from JAFXDK010000001.1 coordinate 10,896, forward strand.
GCAGGTAACTATCGTCGCTATCAACAAGGGTACAGAGGGCTATGCTCAGGAGTTCAAAATCGGCAGCGGAGAAAAAATCATTGACGTTGACCGTTGGAGAACAACTGCAAATGAAAATCTTGCACTTACAGAAGATCTCGAAAACGACGGCAGCAGTTTCTTTGCACAGCTTCCTGCAAGCAGTGTTACAACATTTGTTGTAAGCCTTGAGGGCAGCGGAGTTACTCCCGGCTCACAGCCTGACGAAAACGGTTACTACTATCACGATACATTCGAAGGAGATTCATCCGACTGGACAGGCAGAGGCGACGCTACAGTTATGACAAGCGGCCGTACTTTCTATGAGGGAGCAGAAGCGCTTCTCGTTCAGGAAAGAACTGCTACATGGAACGGTACAGCGAAATCCCTCAATTCTAAGGTGTTCAAGCCCGGTGAAACTTACAGTTTCAGTACACTTGCAACATATTTTGACGGCGAAGCTTCCACAAAGTTCTTTATGAAGTTACAGTATGTAGGCTCCGACGGCGAAACTCATTACGATTCTATTGCAGAGGGCGAGACAATCCCTGGTTCATGGGTACAGCTTGCAAATGCGAATTATACTATCCCTGCCGATGCAACGGAGATGCAGATTTATGTTGAAACAGAAGCAGGAACAGAGAATTTCTATATCGACGAGGCAATTGGTGCTGTTGCAGGTACAAAGATAAGCGGTCCTGAAGCTCCCGAGATTCCAGACCCCACAGTTCCCGTTACTCCTCCCTCAGCAGATGATTTCTATGCAGGCGATGTAACACTTGACGGCATTGTTGATGTGTTCGACCTTATCGCTATGAGAAAGGGCGTTGTAGGCAGCTTTGGCAGCGATATTGCAAAATGTGCCGCTGATGTAAACGCTGACGGCGAAAATAATGTATCTGACCTTGTTCTTCTCAACAAGTATCTCCTTGGTCAGAAAGTTGAACTGAAAAAAGCAGAGCTTCCAATGGCAGAGATGAAAACAATTTCCGTTTATACTCCTGAGGTTGCAAAGCTTGTTTCTGAGTTTGAACCTAACGATTCCAAAACTGAAAAGTCAGGAGTACAGTACGGTACACTTGTATCAAAGAAATATTATTCAGATTTCTGTAAGCGTGAGAAGCCCTATAATGTACTTCTCCCCGCAGGGTACACAGAGAGCAAGAAATATCCTGTAATGTATGTAATGCACGGCTACTGGGAGAATCAGGACAGAATGATTATCAAGGGCAACAGTACAATGTATACTCGCCAGATTATCGGTAATGCTATTGCCGAGGGTGCGGCGGAAGATATGATTGTTGTATTCCCATACATCTATTCAAGTCAGACGCAGGATGACTGCTCAGGAATGGACGACGCAAACAATATCGCATACGATAACTTCGGAACTGTTCTTACAACAGAGCTTATGCCCCTTATTGAAAAGGAATACAGCGTAGCTACAGGCAGAGAAAATACAGCTATTACAGGCTTCTCCATGGGCGGCAGAGAGTCACTTCTCATTGGTATGAAGTATCCCGATAAGTTCGGTTATGTTGGTGCAATATGTGCGGCTCCCGGAGTAACGGGTTCATTCAACTTTGCTTCCGAAGAAGCAGCTCCCTCACTCATTTTCCTTACAGCAGGAAGTAACGACGAGGTAGTTTATACAACTCCTGAGGGCTATCACAATAACTTCACAAAGAACAACGTTCCTCACATCTGGCACTATGTAAACGGTGGATATCACGGTGAAAACTGTATTCACGCTCACATTTACAACTTTGCAAGATTTGCTTTCAAGGCAGATAATTAAGTAATCCTCTAATTTATCCCTCAGCGAGAGCCTCGCAGGCAATTCGCGTTGTAATTTCTGCAAAAGGTAGAATAGCTCCGCGATTCATAAAAATGAAATCCTCTAATTTATCCCTCAGCGAGAGCCTCGCAGGCAATTCGCGCTGTAATTTCTGCAAAAAGGCAGAATAACTCCGCGATTCATAAATAAGTAATCCTCTAATTTATCCCTCATAATGCGGTTGCACAGAAAGTGCGGCCGCATATTTATTTATGGGTATATTATTGCTATTTAGAAAATTTTCAAAATACCTCTTGACAAACCCGCGAAGATATGATATTATATATTTAGAGAAAATTCTAAATAGAAAATTCTCTAAATAGTACGTACTAAAATTATAAAAGGAGGGAGTCTATGGGGTTTCCTGAAACATTTAAAGCCTTGTCAGACCCCGCAAGGCGTGAAATATTGACAATGCTCCGAAGCGGACGGAAATCCGCAGGGGAAATAGCGGCGCAGTTTGATATGACAGGGGCAACAGTATCGTATCACCTGAAACAGCTGAAAAATGCGGAGCTTGTATACGAAACAAGAGAAAAAAATTTTATTTATTACACGCTTAATACCTCGGTGTTTGAAGAAATAATGATGTGGACGGCACAGTTCATATCTCATTCAGAGGGCAAAGAGGGAGAATTGGAGGATAATTATGAAAAAGATGTTGACTAAAACAGATATATTTGCTGCTATTCTGACGCTCTGTGCAGTAATTCCGGGATTTGTGGTATACAATAAGCTGCCCGAAAAAGTTGCAACTCATTTTAATATCTCAAATGAGCCTGACAGCTATATGCCGAAACTGGCGGCTATTGTGGTATTGCCCGTTGTGCTGGCAGTTATGGAAATTGTCTGCTGTCTGATTACAAGTACCGACAAACGCACGGAAAACAGCAGAAAAGCCAACACAATGGTACGTTTTATTATACCTGTGCTTGCATTTGTAATGGAGGGAATGATAATCCTCTATGCACTTGAAAAGCTGACGAATGTAGGTGCAGTTACAGGACTTCTTATTTCTGTTTTACTCATTGTAATCGGCAATTATATGCCTAAAACAAGACAGAACAGTTTCCTTGGAATAAAAACGCCCCGTACCCTTTCCGATGAAAGAATATGGGACAAGACACATCGTTTTGCAGGCTTTGTCTGGACAATCGGCGGAATTGTTCTCCTGCCCGTTTCCCTCCTTGGTATGTATATTCCTGCCTTGATTTTGATGTCAGTTTTTGTAATGATTCCTGTTGTTTATTCATTCGTTGTCAGATAACAATAAATCTCCCGATTTTTCGGGAGATTTCAGTCTGTAGAAAAAGGCATATTTTATTTAAGGGCGAGCAATGCTCGCCCCTACAATTGGCTATATTGCGATATTTTGTGTAGGGGCGACCATTGGTCGCCCGCAATTTCGGAACGAAATTCAAGTTTTTCGACACGTTCAAATCTCCCGATTTTTCGGGAGATTTTTGATTTTGCAAAAAAATCCCCTCGCCGAAACGAGGGGGAAGATAAAGAGGTTTAAACAAATGAAAGATATTTCGAGGTATATTCTTCAAATTGTTTTCTGTAGTGTTCATCATTACTGCGGAGCTGTTTCAGTGATTCGTGGAGATTCATATTCTGCTCCTTAACGTCAATCACACATCCTGCAATATTGGAGCAATGGTCGGAAACGCGCTCCATATTAGTGATAAGGTCATTCCATACAAATCCTGCCTCAATGCCGCAGCCGCCTACACGGAGACGCTCAATATGTCTTGAACGGAGAAGTTCTTTCATTTTGTCGATAACCTGCTCAAGAGGTTCAACAAGCTTAGCCTGTTCAGCGTCAGATTTTTTGAATGAAGCATGCGAAAGATTAACAATTTCAGTTACAGCATTTGCAAGGGAATCCATTTCAATTTGTGCATCATTGGAAAATTCAATTTCCTTATCGCGCATTTCCTCTGCGGATTCAAGAATATTTACCGCATGGTCGCTGATACGCTCAAAATCTCCGATAGCTTTAAGGAGCATTGAAGCTGTAGCTCCTTCTGTCTCGTTAAGCTGATATGTGCTGAGCTTTACGAGATATGTTCCGATGATATCTTCCATATGGTCAGTTTTATCTTCGGATTCGCGGATATCATTTGCAGATTCCTTGTTGTATTCTGTAAGACATGATATGCTTGATTTGAGAGCATTTGCGGCGATTTCAGCCATTTCATGAGTAAGATTATATGCACATTCAAGGGCGATTGCAGGAGTTGCAAGAAGTCTTTCATCAAGAATGGTTGTTTCTTCCTGTGTATCTGTATCGGGAACAAGCTTATATGCAAGCTTTTCAAGAAGTCCCGACATTGGCAAGAGTATTGCTGTACAGGCAATGTTAAAGATTGAGTGGCATATAGCGATACCTGCAAGACTTGCTGATTCATCGAATATTGCAGGAGAAATCAAAAGATTTACTATAGAAAATACGCTGAGGCAGATAACAGTGCCGATTATATTGAATGAGAGGTGTACAAGAGCAGCACGACGGGCATTTTTAGCTGTTCCGACTGAGGAGAGAAGCGCTGTAACGCAAGTACCGATATTCTGTCCCATGATAATCGGAATAGCCGCGCCGTAGGAAACAGCTCCCGTGGCCGCAAGAGCCTGTAATATACCAACGGAAGCGGAACTTGACTGGATAATACCTGTCAGAATTGCACCTGCAAGAACTCCGAGAATAGGATTCTTGAACATGATGAACATATTCTGGAATGCAGGAACTTCTTTAAGTCCCGATACAGCATCTGTCATAGTGTCCATACCGAACATAAGCGTTGCAAATCCAAGGAGAATCATACCAATATCCTTTTTCTTTGCCCCTTTTGTAAACATATACAGAATGATTCCCACAAGGGCGAGAACAGGGGTAAAAGATGTAGGTTTCAGCAGCTGCAAAACGATATTATCTCCCGAAATTCCGCCGAGACTGAGAATCCACGCTGTTACAGTAGTGCCGACATTCGCACCCATGATAACGTGGATAGCTTGTTTAAGGCTCATAAGACCTGAGTTTACAAAACCGACAACCATAACTGTTGTTGCAGATGAACTCTGAATAATTGCGGTTACACCAAGACCTGTGAGAAATCCTGTAAACTTTCCTGTGGTGAGTTTAGCAATCATAGTTTCAAGCTTGCTGCCTGCACTTCTTTCAAGGGATTCACCCATGATATTCATTCCAAAAAGGAACAGGCACAAGCCTCCGATAAGGGTTAAGACGTTAAAAATATCCATACATTTTCCTCCGTTTCATTTTTCATACAGATTATATCATAGCAATGTTAAATTTGAAACGGGCGAAATGTAAAATCTATTTAAAATTATGGCGAAAAAACAAGTCTCCCTCGCTAACCAACAAACGATATTTATATAATTGTTGTAAATGTACAAGATAGACGGGCAAAATGTGTGCAAAATGCTAATTTTACAAAATTTAATACTACACTATTGACTTATCACTACTTTTTTGTTATAATATAATTAAAGAAGCTTATGAGGAAGTGAAGTAATGAAAACATATACAGTAAAAGAAATAGCAGAAATGCTTAAAACAAACCCGGAAACAGTTCGAAGGTGGATTAGATTGGGAAAACTTGAAGCGGAACAATATTCAAGAAAAGGAGGGAATGTAATAACTGAATACAATTTAAAAAAGTTCCTTGAAACCACGACCAAATATGCCGGAATTGCAGGTGCATCTATTGGTGCATTAGGAGTAAGCGGTGCTGTAGCGGGGATAGCATTTAATATCTTTCTTCAAAAGGTTATGGAGGATATTAAAAATAACAATTCTCAAATTTCAAAAGAGGATATTGTAAAATTTATTGATGCTTCAATTGTGGAAGCAAAGAAGTTGATAATCAAAAAGGAGGAATTGATTGCTAAGAAAAAAGAGGAAATAAAAAAGCTTGAAAAGGAGATGTTAGAAGAAAACAAAAGAATAAAAGAATATTTGGCAAGTAAGCAAAAGCTTCTTGAAACGGAAAGTCCACAAACTGATTGAAAGGGGTATTTCTTTTATGGCATGGAATCCAGAGGAAAAAGGCAATTACGCATGGTTATCACAGCAGGCTAAAGAACATGGTGGAGTAGACAAGTATATTGACGATATTCATAATGCTGGTTATAATGAAGGTCATGATAAAGGAGTTGTACAAGGAGCCGTGGGGGTAACAGGAGCTATAGCTGCAATATTTCTTATAGTTGAAGGCGTTAAAAAAATTATAGAAAAACACATAAAAAAGAAAAAAGAAGTTCATCAGCAGGCGGAAAATTCTAAAGAAGTAATAAAAGAAATTTGCAAAGAAGAAGCTATAGAGGAGGAATTTTATTTATGAGCGAGCGTTTTCCTGATACTGATTGGTGGTGCGATAGGTGCGGAGCATATCTGAATGACCAAGATGATTTTGATGACAATAATTACACGCATAGATGTACAGAGTGTGGGCATAAAAACAGCATTTCAAAAGATAACATTTACGATTCACATGAAGATTTCTTAAATGGGTGGCATTAATATGAACGAAGAATATATCATTCACACTAATAATACTTAAATACATGAAATAGAGAAGAAAATATCTGATTTTTCTAAAAAGCATAAGTTACCTTTATCAGAAGAAGAACGTAATGAATTAGGAGAGTTACTAAACAAAAGAGCAGGGGTGCTTTCAGATATTTTAGGTGTAAAAATAGGTTCTGTAGTAGGAAATAATAAATAATGATAGAAGCTCATTGCAAAAATAATATAATGCAATGAGCTTCTATATACAATCTTATAAAACAAGTCTCCCTCGCTAACCAACAAACGAGGGAGACTTTATAATTAAGAAGGATAGTAAAAATTCAAAATAATAGAGAGGGTTTGTTAAGGAAACTCTGAATAATTCAGGTGTTTCCTTAACAATTTAACTTGAAATCATTAATTAAAGATTGAACATAATGTTGTTCAGAACAGCTTCCAGCATTTCCTGTCTGCCGCTGGAGAGGGAATCAGTAACCTCGTCCTTTTCAAGAGCGTATTTTTCAAGGTCAGCAAGATTAACCTTGCCGTCGATGATATCCTTACCGATGCCTGTTGTCCATGAAGCATAACGGTCATCAACGAACTTGTCAATACGTCCGTCAGAGATAAGCTTATCAGCAATTCTCAGACCGAGTGCAAATGTATCCATACCAGCAATATAGCTGTGGAAGATATCTTCAGGTGTGAAGCTTCCGCGTCTTGCCTTTGAATCAAAGTTAAGACCGCCGTTTGTGAAACCGCCTGCCTTGAGAACCTCGTACATACAGAGAGCAGCCTCGTAAACGTTTGTGGGGAACTGGTCAGTATCCCAACCGAGAAGTGTATCGCCCTGGTTAGCGTCGATTGAACCAAATGCACCGTTCTCACGAGCAACACGGAGCTCATGCTGGAATGTGTGCTGTGCAAGAGTAGCATGGTTAGCCTCAATGTTCATCTTGAAATCCTTGTCAAGACCGTACTTGCGGAGGAAGCCGAGAACAGTAGCTGTATCGAAATCGTACTGGTGCTTTGTAGGCTCCTTGGGCTTGGGCTCAATGTAGAAATCGCCTGTATAACCGATAGAACGAGCATACTCAACAGCCATTTTCATAAGACGAGCCATGTTGTCAAGCTCAAGACCCATATTTGTGTTGAGGAGAGTTTCGTAACCCTCACGTCCGCCCCAGAATACATAGCCGTTACCGCCAAGCTTTACAGTAGCGTCAATAGCCTTTTTGATCTGTGCACCTGCGTATGCGAAAACGTCAGCAGAGGGAGATGTGCCTGCACCGTGCATGAAGCGTGGGTGGTCGAAGCACTTAGCTGTACCCCAGAGAAGCTTCTTTGAAGGGTCAGCAGCCATTTTTTCTGCTACATAATCAACGATAGCGTCGAATTTCTCATTTGTCTCAGCAAGTGAGCCATATTCAGGAGAAAGGTCACGGTCGTGGAAGCAGAAATAGTCAATGGAAAGCTTATCCATAATCTCGAAAGCAGCGTCAACCTTAGCTTTAGCGCGTGCCTCGGGGTCGGATTCGCCCCATGTCTTATCTGTTGTGCCGCAGCCGAACATATCAGTACCGTCGCCGCCCATTGTATGCCACCATGAGAGAGCGAACTTGAGCTGCTCCTTCATAGTCTTGCCGCCGATAACCTCATCGGGATTGTAGTATTTGAAAGCAAGGGGATTTGTGCTGTCCTTTCCCTCATAGGGAATCTTGCCTATATTGCTGAAAAATTCACTCATTTTAAAAACCTCCGTAAAATAAATTTTAATTCTAACAGCAATTTTCGGTCATTGCTGTCATAAATTTGAGAGCTTTATTTCCTGTGCTGATGAAGAAATTGTGCATCTCTAAGATAACTAAATTATAACGCTTTCTGTAAAAAACGACTAATCATTTATTGCTTTCTTAAAAACAAAATTTGCTAACTTGTTCAGAAAAGTTTAAAATTATTTTTTTAGTAAGCCTTAAGTAACGTAATATAGCGGTTTGGGCGTTAATCAGAATTATCTGAAATCTTGAAAAGCTTTCGGAACTCCGAGGGGGTGCAGTTTTTGTGAGCCTTAAATATACGGTTGAAAGTTGTCAAACTTGAAAATCCCGAACGCATAGCAATATCTGTTATAGATATTTCGGGGTCACAGAGAAGCTGCTCAGCCATTTTTATGCGTTTACAGCTTATGTAGTGAACGCAGGACATATTATTATACTTCTTAAAAAGACGCGAAAAATGGAATTTACTGTAGCCTGCAATGGCGGCAAGGGTATCAAGTGAAAGCTCCTCTGTAAAATTATGGTTGATATAATTCATAACATATTTCAGTTTTGCGCTGTCGTCTGAGCTGATATTTTCGCCTATTTCGCTGTTTCCTGCGTCTCTCAGCTGGGATTCGCGGACTGCGGTGAGGATATTCAGCAGATTCATATAAATGCGCGCGTCTGCTACAGGGGATTTTGAGTAGTAATCGGAATAAATATCGAGAATTCCCTTTCTTGCAATGAGATAGAGCTCTCTGTCCGGTTCGGGCGTGATATACACAGAAGAACTGAAAACAGGCAGCAGGGAATCAAGGATAGAATTGCCGCCAAGCTGGGAATTATCGCACTGGAAGAAGATTCGCCGTCCCTCTCTTGCAGGCATGGAATGAAGTTCTCCGGGAGGAATAATCAGTATTTCCTTTTCTTTAAGGACGTATTCCTTTTCTCCTGAAACTACGGTGAAATCGTTGGTGAGGGGGATAATAATTTCCACAGCGTTGTGCCAGTGTATCGGATAGGCTTCGGTTTCGACGTTGTCGTGGAGCATAACGACGCGTTTGTTTTCATATTCAACGGTTTCATAAACTCCTGTGAGATTTTTAATCATAATAATACCGCCTTTTTAGTGCTATAGTGATTTTGACGAAAAAGATATGTTACCATATCTTAACCATTTTATCTCCATTATTATTATACAACAAAGTGATATATTTTGTAAATACTGTTTGAATAATTTGTGAAAATTCAGCAATTGATGAACAGAGTACCGCAATTTTTGGTTAGTGATAAAAGAAGAAAAGATATATAATTGAAATATAAGATAGAAAAAAGCGCAATGTTCAATGGATTATGTTGGATTTGCAAAAGTGGGTGTGGAAATGGCGGTAAAATTTTCCGAGATAATCTATGGCAGCTTCGGAAACTGCGTTTGCCTTGAAAATGGCAGAATAAAGCTGATAGCAACTGCTGAGGCAGGTCCGAGAATCGTATATTTCGGCGCTGTTGACGGCGAAAATATGCTTTTTGAGGATAACGACCGTAATTTTTACGAGATAAACCGCGGATACGGCGTGTGGTATGCTTACGGCGGACATAGAGTATGGACTGCTCCTGAGAAAATGCCTGAAACATATCTCCCTGATAATTCGGGGGTTGTATACAATTTTTGCAAAAACACTCTCACGCTTACTGCTCCTGTAACAATATTTGGCAAACAGATAAGCATGGAGATAACCATGGATGAGGGAAACAGTATAACAATTCTGAACAAAATTGAGAATTGTTCGGGAAAACCTGCAATTTTTGCTCCGTGGTCGATTACAGGGCTTGCGGCAGGGGGTACTGAATACATACCTTTATGTAAAGAAGATAAAGGATTTCTCCCGAATAGAACGATGGCTCTGTGGAGTTATTCCGATATCAAAGATGAACGCTTTACGCTTACGAATGATTATGCAAAGCTTCGTCAGGATCCCAATAACAAAAAAGCTTTCAAGGTCGGTTTCAATGCGACCGACGGATATATAGAGTATGAAAAGGGCGGCTGTATTTTCAGACTTACCTTTGATGATTACAAAAATATGAAATACCCTGATTTCAGTTGTAACTTTGAGACTTACACCAATCACCTGTTCCTCGAATGTGAACTGCTGGGCGAGATGAAAAGCTACGCTCCTAATGAAACAGCGGTTATACGCGAAAAATGGGAGATTATAAAAGGAAACGTCTGAGGGTATTTCAAAAAATAAGGATTTGATGAATCCGAAAGAAAGGACGGTTAGAGTGGAAAAATATAAAAATGAAGCATTAACCGCACAGGAGAGAGCCGAAGATATAGTAGAAAGGCTCTCAGTAACAGAAGCAGCGTCACAGTTGAAATACGACGCTCCCTCAGTGGAAAGTATCGGCATTCCCGCATACAACTGGTGGAGCGAAGGCCTTCACGGTGTTGCAAGAGCCGGAGTTGCTACAATGTTTCCGCAGGCAATCGGTCTTGCGGCAATGTTCGATGATGAGCTTCTTGAAAAGGCAGCAGACGTAATTTCCGATGAAGCAAGAGCGAAGTATAATGAATATTCCGCTCACGGCGACAGGGATATATACAAGGGACTTACCCTTTGGTCGCCGAATATAAATATATTCCGCGATCCGCGCTGGGGCAGAGGTCAGGAGACCTACGGCGAAGACCCTTACCTTACAGCACGTCTCGGAGTTGCTTTCACAAAAGGACTTCAGGGAAACGGAAAGGTTCTGAAAACTGCCGCTTGTGCAAAACATTTTGCGGTTCATAGCGGTCCTGAGGCTTGCCGTCATGAATTTGACGCAGTTGCAGACAAAAAGGATATGGCTGAAACCTATCTCCCTGCTTTCGAGGCTCTTGTAAAAGAGGCTAAGGTCGAAAGCGTAATGGGTGCATACAACCGAGTGAACGGAGAGCCTGCCTGTGCAAGCAAGGAGCTTATGGGCAAGCTTGCAGAATGGGAATTTGACGGTCACTTCGTTTCAGACTGCTGGGCGATACGTGACTTTCACCTTAATCATAAGGTGACAAAAACAGCTCCCGAATCAGCGGCTTTGGCATTGAAAACAGGCTGCGACCTCAATTGCGGCAATACCTACATTCATTTGCTGATTGCACTGAGAGAGGGACTTATTACCGAGGAGGACATCCGCAAAGCTTGCGTAAAGCTTATGAGAACAAGAGTTCGCCTTGGTATGTTTGATGAATCAACAGAATACGACAGCCTTGACAACGAAATCGTTGCCTGCGAAAAGCATAAGGAGTTGTCCCTTGAATGTGCAAGACGTTCAATGGTTCTGCTGAAAAATAACGGTATACTTCCTCTTGATAAGAGCAAGATAAAAACAATCGGAGTTATCGGACCGAATGCGGACAGCCGTGCAGCTCTGGAGGGCAACTATAACGGCACAGCTGACAGATATATAACATTCCTTGAGGGAATACAGGACGAGTTTGAGGGCAGAGTAATGTACTCACAGGGCTGTCATCTCTACAAGGACAGATGTATGAATCTGGGCATGGCTGATGACCGTATAGCAGAAGCGGAAATAGTTGCTGACCATTCTGATGTGGTTATCCTCTGTCTCGGTCTTGACGCTACAATTGAGGGCGAGGAGGGAGATACAGGAAACGAATTCTCCTCAGGCGATAAAAATGACCTGTTCCTCCCCGAATCACAGCGCAAGCTTGTAAAGGCAGTTATGAAGCGCGGAAAGCCTGTTATCATCGTGACAGCGGCTGGAAGTGCAATAAATGTTGACGCTGACTGCGACGCAGAAATTCATGCATGGTATCCCGGACAAAGCGGCGGTAAGGCACTTGCGGAAATACTTTTCGGCAAGGTTTCACCCTCAGGAAAGCTTCCTGTAACATTCTACAAGAGTGCAGAGGGGCTTCCCGATTTCGAGGATTACAGCATGAAAAACCGTACATACCGTTATGTTGAGAATAATGAAAATATTCTCTATCCTTTCGGATATGGACTGACTTATTCAAAAGTAAGCTGCACCGACCTGAAATACAGCGACGGTACAGCAGCAGTAACCGTTACAAATAACGGTGAATATGATACAGAAGATGTAGTTCAGCTCTACATAAAGGGCTACAGCGAAAATGCTGTGCTGAATTACAGCCTTTGTGGATTCAAGAGAGTTTCTCTTGCAAAGGGAGAGACAAAAACAGTTGAGCTGAAAATAGCGGAAAGCGCATTTGAGGCTATTAACAGTGAGGGCGAAAGAATAAGCGGAGGAGATAAATTTACTCTTTACGCTGGAACAGCTCAGCCCGACGCATTAAGTGAGAATCTGACAGATACCAAAAGTGTATCTGTTGATATTAAATTTTAAAACAAAAATGTATTATGGAGGTTTTTTACTATGAAAAAGGTATTATCTATGCTTGCAGCAATGTCTATGCTTCTTTCCATGACAGCTTGTGGTACTGAGAAGGAAGAGGAAAAGACAAACACAGGCAACGACACAAACGTTTCCGACGAGAACAAGGAAGAGTCCAAGGACAGCGGCAAGAAGGAAACTCTCAATGTTTGGGCATTCACAGACGAAGTTCCAGGCATGGTAGACAAGTACATCGAGCTTAACCCTGAGTTCGGCGAGAAGTACGAAATCAAGAAGACAATCATTCCTACAACAGACGGTCAGTATCAGCCTGCACTTGATCAGGCTCTTATCGCCGGCGGCAACGACGCTCCTGACATCTATGCTGCTGAGGCTGCTTTCATCCTCAAGTACTCACAGGGCGAGTGTGCTAAGTATGCTGCTCCTTACGAGGATCTCGGCATTGACGTAGCTAACGCTATCTCTGCTGCTGAAATCGCACAGTACTCCGTAGATATCGGTACAAATCCCGATGGTAAGGTTGTAGGTCTTGGATATCAGGCTACAGGTGGTGCATTCATCTACCGTCGCTCAATCGCTAAGGATGTATTCGGAACAGATGATCCTGCAACAATCAAGGATAAGATCGGACCCGGCTGGGATAAGTTCTTCGACGCTGCTGAGGAACTCAAGGCAAAGGGCTACGCTATCGTTTCCGGTGACGGCGATATGTGGCACGCTGTTGAGAACAGCTCTTCAAAGGGTTGGCTCGAGAACGACAAGCTCGTTATTGATGACAAGCGTGCAGAGTTCATGGACTTCTCTATGAGGCTTATGGAAAATGATTACCACAACAATACAGAGGACTGGGGCGATGCTTGGTTTGCTGATATGAAGGGCGAGGGTGATACACCTGCATTCGGTTTCTTCGGACCTGCTTGGCTCATCAACTACACAATGGCTGACAACTCCGGCGGTAAGGCAGTTGGCGAAGGCACATACGGTGACTGGGCTGTTTGTGAGCCTACAGTTGGCTTCTTCTGGGGCGGTACATGGGTACTTGCTAACAAAGATACAAAGCATAAGGAAGCTGTTGGCGACTTCATTGAGTGGGTAACTCTTGATACATCTGAAACAGGTCTCCAGTACATGTGGGCTAACGGAACATACAATCCTGATTCACCTACAAAGGACTGTGTTGCTTCAGGCGTTGTAATGGCTAAGTCTAACGGTGAAGTTGACTTCCTCGGCGGTCAGAATATGTTCGACGTATTCGTTCCTGCTAACCAGTTCGCAAACGGTAAGAACCTCACTCCTTACGATGAGAAGATCAACTCTCACTGGAGAGATCAGGTTCGTCAGTACACATCAGGTCAGAAGACAAAGGAACAGGCAATTGCTGACTTCAAGACAGCTGTAAACGATGATCTCGCTATCGAGGCTGCTGAATAATTAATTTAAAATTTCAATATGCAAACCGCACAGGGTATTATACCCTGTGCGGAATTGCCATAAGGGGTTCTCTGAAAACCGGAACACGAGCGAAATCAAGCTGTGAGGGAGGTTTTTAGAGGTTCCCATAACAATAAGGTGGTGGCGAAAGCTTGAAAACTAAATTAAAGGGTGTCAGCTACGCTAAGTGGGGTTATATATTCAGTATTCCTTTTATTGTTACATTCCTCCTCTTCTCGCTGTATCCTACATTCTACACATTACTTCTCGGTTTTACTGATTGTGTCGGACTTAACAATACCGAGTGGAAATTTCTTGAAAATCCTTTCGATAACTTCAAGACAATTTTTGAAAACAATTCATTTAAGAAATCTTTGAAGAATACCGTTCTTATCTGGGTGCTGAACTTCACACCACAGATTACAATGGCACTTCTTCTTTCAGCTATTTTCACATCTCACAGAAATGAGATTAAGGGAAAAGGCTTCTTCAAGGTAGTATTCTATATGCCCAATATCATTACTGCGGCATCAGTTGCTATCCTCTTCAATGCACTTTTTGCATATCCTGTAGGTCCTATCAATGACCTTCTTGTATCATTCGGATTCCGTGATGAAGCATACAACTTCCTTGTGTATAAAACACCTGCACAGCTTATTGTAGCGTTTATCCAGTTCCTTACATGGTACGGAAATACAATGATAGTTCTTATTTCCGGTATCCTCGGTATCAGCCCCGACATCTATGAAGCAGCTGAAATCGACGGTTCCAACGGTTGGCAGACATTCTGGCAGATTACAGTTCCAAACCTCAAAACAGTTCTTCTGTACACACTTATCACCAGCCTTGTAGGTGGTCTTAATATGTACGATATTCCTAAGCTGTTCAACGAGGGCGGTCCTGACGGTGCAACTCTGACAACCAGCGTATTTATCTACAATCAGGCGTTCAGCGGAAGATATCTCTACAACAGAGCCGCTGCCGCAAGTATGATTCTTTTCGTTCTCATTTCTATCCTTTCAGCTGTCCTCTTCTGGCTCATGCGTGATAAGGACGAGGCTAAGATTGAAAAGGAAAAGAGAGAAGCTCGCCGTGCGGCGAAGAAAAAGCAGAAGGAGGCAATGAGATGGCAGTAGTAGCAGGAAAGAGCAAAGGAAATCTTGCTTTTAAAATATTCGGCTATGCGCTTTGCATTTTCCTTGCCATTATAAGCTTGTTTCCTTTTGTAATTATGATCATCAACTCAACAAGAAGTACAACACAGATTCAGCAGCACGCTGTATCTCTTATTCCATCATCGTACTTCTTCAGTAACCTTGATGTACTTTTAGACAAGTCTTTTGACCCATTAAAGGGATTCTTCAACTCCCTTATTATTTCCTCATGTTCAACAATCTGTACAGTTTATTTCTCAACAATGACTGCATACGCTGTTGTAGCTTATGACTGGAAATTAAGAAAGCCTTTCTTCACACTTATTATGTGCGTACTTATGATTCCTGCACAGGTATCAAGTATCGGTTTTTATCAGTTTGTATATAAGATTGGACTGACAAACAACTTCCTCGCACTTATTCTTCCATCAATTGCAGCTCCTACTGTAGTATTCTTTATGCGACAGTATATGATACCTGCACTTCCTATGGAAATTCTCCAGTCCGCACGTATTGACGGCGCAGGAGAAATCAGAATTTTCAATCAGATTGCTCTGCCGATGATGAAGCCTGCTATGGCTACACAGGCTATCTTCGCCTTTGTAACAAGCTGGAACGCATTGTTCCTCCCTCAGATTCTTCTCATCGACAATGACAAGCACACATTGCCAATCATGGTAAGCCAGCTCAACGGTGATATTTACCGTACAGAGTTCGGTGCAATCTATCTCGGACTTTTCCTGACAGTATTGCCCGTACTTGTGATATACTTCCTCCTTTCGAAGCATATTATTGCAGGTGTTGCCCTTGGTGGTGTAAAGGGTTAATCTATCGTTTCACAGGCGATACACACACACTTTCAAATAAAAAAGCGATGACCTTTAGTACTGAGGTCATCGTTTTTTTTGTTTTATCCGAAGAAGTTATACAGAGCTTCTTCCAGTTCGGGAGTGCAGTTGTCGGTATAGACGTTTATTGTGTCCTTTTCGGGTGGGATAAAGCCAAGGTAGTCATAATAGAGCCGTGTTGTCAGAATAGCACTGCCCTTATCGTCAGAGGCTTCAACTGCTACTTCGTAGTAAAGCATATTTTTTTCTTCATCAAAAAATTTATCGCTATAATATAAATTATCTTCTGCAAATCCTGCGTTAAGGAATTTTTCCTGATTTTCTATATAGCTGTCGTAATACTCAGCCTTAAAATTATTTGTTCCAAGAATTTTAGCGTCATGATAAGATAAATAATATAGAGCAGGAATAAATGTAGAATCACTTTCTTCCATTTCGTCTGATGCGCTTACTAATTTGTATAATCCGTCTGTCTCCTTTAAAAACCAAAATTCAAGTTTTCGATTATCTTCAAATTCAATAGTAGCAAGATTTGCGACTGTATAAGATTCAGCACTATATATCTGCATATATTGGGATTTAACATGAATTTTTTTTACCTTTGTATTTCCGTAATCTTTTTCATATGCCTCTTTTAGATTTTGTTTGTCTATTTCTAACATTGAATCTAAAAGAGAATAATAATCAAAAATATATTCTTCAACACCATGCCCTTGTGCCTCAACAAAGGAATCAAAATCCTTATCGGCTATATATTTTGCTAATTTACGTACTTCAAAGGATTGTATTATCGTTTCAAAGCTGTGAAGTCCGTTCATTTTGGTAATCTGCCCGAATGTGAGATACCCCAGACCGCCCAGAATTGCCAGCAGGATAACACCGCATATCCAGAATTTCCACGTAAGCTTTTTCATTTTGCGGTTGACTTTTTTGAAAGTCTCCTTTTCATCGGGAACAGGTGCGGATTTACTATCCACAGGCATTTTTTCGCAGAGCATACGGCAGCTTTCGCAGTCCTTGATATGCTCCTCAATCATTGCTTTGCTTTCTTCGCTGCACAATCCCTCCTCAGAAAGTGGGATAAGGTCTTTTATAATTTTGCAGTTCATCTTCATTCCTCCGTTTCGTCTTTCATAAGTTGTATAATTTTTTCCTTTGCCCTGTAGAAAGTTACTCTTGCCCAGTTTTCGCTTTTGCCGAAAATATCTCCTATATCGGCAAATTTCAGTTCAGCAAAAACACGCAGGGTGAATATTTCCTTGTAGGGCTCATCGAGATTATGGAGAAGCTTATGTATTTCCAGAGCTTGAAAGCGGTCGCCGAAGCTATGCTCAATATTTTCATCAAGGGCATTTGCGGCATGGTCAAGGGGCAGATTATTATTGTCCGCACGTTTTGCATTGTTGAGATGCTCATTTTTAGCAATACCGAAAAGCCACGTTTTCACAGAGCAGTCACCGCGAAATTTATCATAGTGGGTAAAAGCTTTCAGCATGGTATTCTGTAGTATATCTTTTGCCGTGGCTTCATTCATACACAGGCTCAGAGCGTAGTGGTAGACATCGGCGGCATAAAGCTCGTATATCTTGTCAAAGTTCTCCATTGGTTCACCTCGGTTCGTAAAAAAGTTTCAGAGAATAACGCGTTATTGTGTTCTCTGATAATTAGACAATCGGGAAGTACAAAACGTTACAGGAATTTGAAAATTTTTCTTTTAATTTTTTTCAGATACTTTTATGGCAGAATGATAAAGTGATACAAGTGTAAGACTTATCAATATTCCGCCGATTATATCCGTAAACCAATGTACTCCAGAAATAAGTCTGCCAATAATTGTAACTGTAATAATGGCATAGGAAATGATTTTAACTACTGTATTGATTGTTTTACTTTTGATAAGCCTGCTGCATTGGTCAATGCATACGGACATAAGACAAATAGTCATAAGTGTATGCGATGAGGGATACGAGGCTTCAAGCCTGCCATTCATCAGTACAGGGCGGTAGTTGATAATATAACTTTCGAAAAAGAGATATACCGCAATAACAAGTATGTAAAAAATTCCAAGAATTATAATGCTTTTATCAACCTTAAAAAGGCTTTTTCTGCGGATAAGCTGTGTAACACCAACGGCAAAAAATACAAACGTGGTAAATACGGGAATAAGTCCCAGCCAGTCGGTAATATGATACCATATCATATTTACTCCGAAAAGATTGTGGATAAAACCGTTGACAGCTGCAAATCCTATTTCCGATTTCTGCGGTCCGATTGGCTGTACGTCTGCAAGCTTTGTCAGCAGAGTGAATATCACAGAGGATATGCAAAGCAGAACGGTGATAAAAAATGTGTGTTTGTTTTCCTTTTTCATAATAAATTCTCCTTAAAAGATATTGGCGTTATTGCCTGAATTTATTATAATACAGAAAATTACGACACACAAGAAACGGTCGGTAACATAGTGATACCAACCGTGTCATATGGCTATATTTCGCAATGTTACCCTTCGTGTCAGGACTTTTTCACAAGCAGAAAAACTTTGAAAAGCAGGATAAAAAGCGTTAAAGCTACGGCATAGGGAGAATGCCATAAAAGCAGAAAAATCAAAGCAGCTGACAGACAAAGTGAGCCGTATCTAAAAAAATTGTTGAGCTTTTCTCTTTGAAGCAAGACGTATGAAAGATAAGCAATTCCAAATAATCCGCAAAGGCAGATAAGTGCAATGTAAATTATTTTCATATACGGCATTATACTCGTAAGTGAGAAAAGCGACACAGACAGAAAAGCACCCTCAGATTCCTGTTTGAAAACAGGCAGAAATAAAATCAGCAAAGTCATAATATCAAGAATGGCAAACACGGCTGATTTTAGCTGCAATACCTTTGTTGCGCTTTCTTTTTCGCATACTTCAATCAGTTCATCGCTTGAAAGAAGTTCGTCAATTGAAACATTGAAAAACTTTGATATTGCCTTTAAGGAGTCGATATTTGGGCAACCTCTGTCAGATTCCCATTTTGAAATTGCAGTACGTGATACAAAAAGTTGCTGTGCAAGTTGTTCCTGTGTAAGACCTTTAGATTTTCGCAGTTTTTGTAATTTCTCGGAAAATTCCATAGTTTTTCCTTTCTTTATTTTTTCTCCGCAACAGAAATTTTATTTTTCACCGTCTGCATACGCTCGTCAAGTTCCGCGCTCATCTGTGAGCATATAAGCAGTTCATTTCCGAGAAGTTCAGCGTCTGCGTCGGAAATATTCTTTTTATATCGGAGTTTATGTTCAAGGCTCGCCCAGAAATCCATAGCAATAGTGCGGAACTGCACCTCAGCTTTCATATGGCGTGTTTCATTCTGTAGAAAAATTGGCACTTCAACAATAAGATGCAGACTTCTGTAGCCGTTGGGCTTTGGATTTTTTATGTAGTCCTTTTTCTCGATAAGCTTCACATCGTCCTGACGGAGAAAACTTTCCGCAAGACGGTAAATATCCTCCTGAAATGAGCATATAACGCGGATTCCAGCCACATCGTAAATATTTTCTTCAAGGGATTTCAGATTCATCGGCAGATTTTTATTCCGCATTTTCTTGATAAGGCTGTCCCATGATTTAAGACGGGTTTTAATAGTCTCAATGGGATTTCTGTCATATTCAAGGGAGAGTTCCTCATTCAAAACGAAAAATTTAGTTTCAATTTCCATAATCACACAGCGGTAATAAGCCATAAGTGTTTCGATTGGCAGAGTTTTTTCTTTTGCAAGGTCAAGAAATTCGTCCGACAGCAGTTCACGCTTGATTTTCTCATGCTGTACAGGTGATAATTGTGAATGTAATTCTAATGGCATAATGAAATCCCCCATAAATAGTTTATACTATAATTATACCAGTTTCAAGGGAAAAGTCAAGGAAAATCGCGGCATTTTCATATAGCTTTCATTTTGTGAAAAACAGAAAAAAATATGGGCGGTCAATGACCGCCCGTAATTGTTATCGTAACCGTTCTCTGCCGTATTTTGATTCATACCATACCGCAGGCTGTTCTAAAAATATGATTATTTTCTCGCTGCCCGAATTATCGCCTAACCAATATTCATAGCGTGTAATTCCGCTTCCGCCGATAATATCGGGACAATCGCAGATTTCGTTGAATGCTTCAATAATTCTGTCTGCATATGCCGAATCATATATATCATTTGGTGTGCCGTTTTCTTTGATTATTTTCTCTGCCTGTTTAAATGTAAGGCGGTTTACATCTGCCATTTCGCCGTTGAGAATTGCCCTTTCACGCACCATTGTGCAGATGTTCTGACGCTCATACTCCTCTATTTCTTTCATGCGGATATTATAATATTCCTCATTTTCATCGGCGATATTCCAGTTAATCGGCTGTTCAACATACATATGCTTTGGAATCTCAAGCTTTACAAGGTTGATTGACATGACACATTCCGCAACCTCAAAATTTTTCCACTTGGCTGTAAGCTTGATTTCGCTGCTATTTACGGCAAAATCCTCGATTTCCAGCATACTTCTTGCTCCTGCACTCTGCTGAACTGCATTGAGTGCAAGCACGTTGCTGCGGAAATAGCTGTCGTTGTACTGATTGAGATATTGCTCAACCTTGTCATCACGGTAAATTTTTTCAAGATATTCACGGAGTTCGTAAGTATTTGTAATTACCTCAGAATAACCCGAATAAGTAACACCCCATACATTATCCGTGAAATCGCCAAATGACCAGTCAATCTCAGCCTTTGCATTATGATCCTTGACTTTATAAGGCTCACCGTATTTCTTAACCCATTCGAGGATTTCGGGAGTTATATCGGCTTCCTCGCTGCCATTTCGCCATACGTGCTTACAGCCCACAAGAATCTGATATATTGTGCCGTCCTCTGCTGTAAGGATATAATCAGCTATACCGTCGCAGGTGTAGGGGCTGTAGCTGAGATTTGCCAACATATCGAAGATATCGCCCTCTGATATAGCAGGCGGTGCAGGTGGAACTGTAACAGGCTTAGTTGTCGTTACAGGTGTGCTGACAGCAGGGGCAGATGTAGGAGCAGGCGGAGCTTGCGGTACAGTTGTACGCAATGCCTTTGTAGTTGTCCTTTTCTCCTTAGTAACAGGCGGAGGCGGTGGCGCTTCCGTTTCTTTTGTTTTCTCCGGATTTTCGGAAGATGTGGGGAGTACGATTGTAGTTTCGTCTGTAGGTGGTTGGGGAGCTGTAACCTCCGCGATTATATCGGATTCCCCAATTTTAGTAGTAACAGCCGCCGTTGATTTTTCCTCATCTTCCACAGGCGCAGTAGCCATATCCACAGCAGGTGGTCCCTGTATATTTTCCGGACCATCGGGAGCGTTTTTCAACGCCTTGAATGCAACAGGAATAACAGCAAGTGCAAAAACAGCAGCAGCAGTTCCGAATATATAGCGGAAAACAGGCTTTTTAGCAGTTTCAACACCGCTTACAACATCGGCAGGAGTGAAATCCTCCGCGGTATTCAGTCTTTGACGGACTTTTTTGCAGATTGATTTCTGCTCCGACTTATCCATATCGGGATATTTTTCGGAGATATTCTCAACAATATTGTCATCTAAATCCGAAAATCTAAATAAATCCTTTTTCATTAGTCATACCTCCTGTGTTTTATTCATAAAAGCCCTGATTTACAAGAATTTCCTTGATTTTTTTCTCTGCACGCTGAGCTCTCTTATGTACTGCGGCAGGGGATAAACTAAGGATTTTTCCGATTTCATGGGCTTTTCTGCGGTAGAAATAGCGGTATATAATAATAGCTGAATCAGGTTCACCCAAGGATTGCACTGCATTCCAAAGGGCAGTATTAAGAGCCTTTTTGTCCGATTCTTCTTCAATATTTGTTTTATCTGGGGTAAGGATTATATCCTCATCAGTACCGCCGCAGTTGTTATTTTTGCAGGAAATACGGCGGAAATAGTCCACAGCACGACGTTTTGCGATAGTGCCTATAAAATACTTCATTTCATTATCAGAAGCAGGAAGATTATCGGGATTTTTACAGACTTCCAGAAAGACATCGCTGATACAATCTTCGATATCCTCATAAGAGGCAACACTGCCGATTTTATTTACAATTATAGCTTTAACATATCCTCCAAATTTTTCAACAAGCATTTCTAGTTTGTCCGCCATATTATCACCTCCTGTTATAACAATCGTTTTAAAAGAAAAAAGTGGACAAAAAATGCGTAATTATTTTGTTTTCAGATATTTTACTATAATTATCACATTGTAGGGGCTGCCTTTGGCAGTCCGCAGTCTGTAGAAAAAGCCAGTTCTATGCACGGGCGCACAGGAATGCGCCCCTACAGATTGGCTATTTTGCGTCGTTTCGTGCAGGGGCGGATATTATCCGCCCGCAATTTCGGAACGAAATTCAGGTTTTTCGATAACCTCGGGACTGCCTTTGGCAGTCTGAAAAAATTTTTTCAGAAATTTTAAAATAAATGCAACGTTTTTTATTTCTCAGGTGTGTTATTTATAGAAGCCTATAAATTCCATATAATTTGACATATTGGTATATTTATAGTATAATATAAATGCATTGAAAATGCAAGAAAAAGGGGATTTTATCATGAATGAAAACAATTCAAAAACAATCAGCGCAAATGAAACTGATTATCAGGAAACAAAAGGGGAGATAATTAGCAAGCTTTTATGGTGGCTTATAGGTCTTACAGCGGCAAGATTAGTATTCCATATATACGAATTAACAGGCGGTTATGTGCCTGTGCCGAATATGGGAAATCAGGCTGTATATCTGCTTTTCTCTGCTGCTGCGACAGTTATTCTAATTTCCCTTGGCAAATACGGTAAATTATATAAAATCTGCGGTATACTTGCGGCGGCATCATGTGTTACAAAGCTGATATTGCCTTTTACACGGGGGTTGTTTTCAAATTCCATTTCTAATGCTGATGCAGATAACTTTTTAGAGATGTTAAATGGTTTGACACAAGCAGGTCCGATATATAAATTGCTCAGCCAAATAAGTACATGGCTGCCTATAATTGCCTCTGTGCTTGTGGGTATCGCCCATATGAAATTTTCAAAGCCTATGGATGAAAAAATCAGCAAGGGTTGGAAAATTGCCTTAATAGCGTATATTGCTATATTTCTTATATCGGAGATTTATTTAGTATATAAATTATATTTCCCGCCCTATCATACGGATTTTTCAATGTTTCTTTATAAAGCTGTAAACGGACTGGCAGAGACTGTAATTCTGGCAGAATATGCATTCCAGACTTTTTTACTTTACCGTATGGCAAAGAAAGTTAAAGTAATTGAATAAAAATAAAACCGCACAATACCGATAATACGCGGTGTTGTGCGGTTTTGCTTATCAAGAATTTTTACAGGGAGCAATAATTATATGCCCGTGGGGGATGTCTCGCTTACTGCTTAGCTCTTACCTTAGCTCTCTGGCTGTTGTTGAGAATTCTCTTGCGGATTCTCAGGCTTTCGGGAGTTACTTCAAGAAGCTCGTCATCAGCAAGGAATTCGAGGCAATCTTCAAGGCTGAGAATACGATGAGGAACAAGACGGAGAGCGTCATCGCTTCCGCTTGCACGGGTATTTGTAAGGTGCTTTCTCTTGCACACGTTTACAACAAGGTCATCGCTCTTGGGAGACATACCAACAACCATACCCTCGTATACAGGAGTACCTGCCGGGATAAACAGCTGTCCTCTTTCCTGTGCGTTGAAAAGACCGTATGTTACAGCCTCGCCGGTTTCAAAGGATACAAGTGAACCCATGCTTCTGCGGTCGATATCGCCCTTATATGGCTGATATTCTTCAAATACGTGGCTCATAATGCCCTCGCCCTTTGTGTCGGTAAGAAATTCGCTTTTATAGCCGAAAAGTCCGCGGGCAGGAACGAGGAATTCGATTCTCATACGGCTTCCCTGTGGGTGCATGGAAACAAGCTCACCCTTGCGGCTTCCCATTTTCTCCATAACAGAGCCTACGCAGTCCTCAGGAACGTCAATAACAAGTCTCTCAATGGGTTCAAGCTTTCTGCCGTCCTCGCCCTCTTTGAGAAGTACACGGGGAGTTGAGACGGAGAGCTCATATCCCTCACGGCGCATATTTTCAATGAGGATTGAAAGGTGCATTTCTCCGCGTCCTGCAACTCTGAAAGCGTCGGTATTCTCGGTTTCTTCAACTCTGAGAGAAACGTCTTTCAGAAGCTCCTTGAAAAGTCTCTCACGAAGCTGACGGGAGGTTACAAATTTACCCTCCTTGCCTGCAAAGGGACTGTCGTTTACAGCAAAAGTCATTTCAACAGTAGGCTCAGAAATCTTAACAAAGGGAAGTGGCTCAGGAGCATCTGTAGCGCAGATAGTGTCGCCGATAGTGATACCCTCAATACCCGAAATCCACACGATATCGCCTACCTGTGCTGTTTCAGCAGGCACACGCTGTAATCCCTGAATCTGTAAAAGTGAAACGATTTTGGAGTTATAATTCTTCTTAGAGCCTGTGTAATCGCAGACAGTAACCTGCTGATTAACCTTGATAGAGCCGCGGACAATACGTCCGATACCGATTCTTCCCACGTATTCGTTGTAGTCGATAGAGGAAATAAGCATCTGGAGTGGCTCATCTTCCTCACCCTTTGGAGGCTCAATGTAGTTGATAATTGTATCGAAAAGAGGCTTTAAGTCTGTGCCTGCCTCGTACTGGCTGATTGAAGCTGTACCGCTTCTTCCTGAACAGAAGAGCAGGGGAGATTCAAGCTGTTCCTCGTTAGCGTCGAGGTCAAGGAGAAGTTCAAGAACTTCATCGCCGATTTCATCAAGACGAGCGTCGGGACGGTCAATTTTATTTACAACAACAATGATTTTATGTCCCATTTCAAGAGCTTTTGAGAGTACGAAACGAGTCTGGGGCATAGGACCCTCAGCAGCGTCAACGAGGAGAAGAACGCCGTCAACCATTTCGAGAACTCGTTCAACCTCACCGCCGAAGTCAGCATGTCCGGGAGTGTCAATGATATTTATTTTTGTACCGTTGTACATAACGGAAGTGTTTTTCGCAAGGATAGTGATACCGCGCTCACGCTCAATGTCGTTGGAGTCCATAACACGCTCTGCAACAGCCTGATTTTCGCGGAAAACGCCGCCCTGCTTAAGCATTTCGTCAACGAGGGTAGTCTTACCGTGGTCAACGTGGGCGATAATGGCAATGTTTCTCAAATCTTCTCTTATCATATTTATCTCTCCTTATATTTATAGCTATTAGCTTTTAGCCTTTAGCTGTTAGCTTTATTTGAATTTCTTTCCTAAGTTGCTTTTCAGCAGATTTCTTAAATCATCTGCTGTACCCTCGGTGATTTGACTTTCTCTCGGGCTTAGTTGTCTAATTTCTAACCTCTGAACATCTAACTTCTAATAGGGCATAAAAAAATCCGCTTTCTTTGCAGCGGAGTAACGTGGGATATTTAAGGAAAATTGGTGGGAGAGGGTGGATTCGGACCACCGAAGCTGAAAAGCAACAGATTTACAGTCTGCCCCCTTTGGCCACTCGGGAACTCTCCCTTACAATTTCTGATATTTACCGACTATTGCCGATAAAATGGAGCTGGTGGACGGACTCGAACCCCCGACCTGCTGATTACAAATCAGCTGCTCTACCAACTGAGCTACACCAGCTTAACTGACTTATTAATTATACCACAACTTTTTTGATTTGTCAACCCTTTTTTGAAATTTTTTTCAAAAAATTTTTTCGGTTGATTTTCTGTGGTAATTTGGTCGAGGCGACAGGACTCGAACCTGCGGCATCTTGGTCCCAAACCAAGCACTCTACCAAACTGAGCTACGCCTCGGACTATTTTTGGACTGTCCTTGACAGCTTTTATATTATACCAGACATTTTCGGAAAAGTCAAGCTTGTTTTGGTAGTTTTGTATACTTGCACAAAAAATACGTGAAGTTTGAAATGTGATTTGACAGTATGAAAAACGGACGGCATATGCCGTCCGCTGATTACGTAAATTATTCGTTGATAGCGTCCTTGATTTCTTCAACAACGTCCTCAACAACAGTTGCTGCTTCTTCAGCAACGTCTTCAACTGCTTCCTTAACGTCCTCGATAGCTTCTTCAGCATTTTCAGCAACTTCTTCAGCTGCCTTTTCAGCATCATCAATGATTTCTTCGCTGTCGAATTCGGAATCGTCGAAATCATAGATATCGTCGAAATCTTCGTCAACGTCCTTGCCTTTAAGAATTTTTGTTACTACAACACCTGCGAAAGCTGCTGCGCCTGCAATAAGAAGTCCTGTTAATAATTTGCTCATATTAAAATCCTCATTTCTCCGCAGTTTTAAAATCATCTGCAAGGCTTTGCTGCCTGTCAGTTTGCGTTATCGGAAAGCTTGCGGAAACTTCGATAATCATATTAGATATTATAACACATTTTTTCCAGAATTTCAAGTGTTTACATATTTTTTGTTAAAAACATCAAAATTGTTAATGCAGAAATTGGTGCTGTTTCACAACGAAGGATTCTTTTTCCCAGCCAGATGCACTCGCATCCTGCCAAAACAGCTTCCTCAACCTCAGCGGCTTCAAATCCACCCTCACTGCCGATAAGGATTCCTGCGGTTTTTATGCCCTCAACATTCACATCGCCAAAGGGCTTGCCGCCCTCGCCCTCGTAGAGAATAACATTCTTATCAAGACTTTTCATCATGTCGAGGCACTGTTTATAGCTGACAATGGACGATATTTCGGGAATTATGCCTCGTCCTGACTGTTTTGCCGCTTCCTCTGCAATCTTTGCAAGCCGTGGGAGCTTTTTTGCAAAATCTTTTTCATTCGGTCGGGATATGCAGCGCCTTGTCAATACAGGCACAATTCTCGATACGCCTAATTCCGTGGATTTTTGTATAATGTACTCCAGCTTGTCAAGCTTCGGCACAGCCTGAAACAGCGTGACTTTCACCGTTGGTTCGGCATAGCAGGGGTGCTTTTCAAGCAGGTCGAGATATACGGAATCCTCTGTAATCTGCCGTATTTCGCAGTCGTAGTCAATGCCGCCGCAGCATACCGTCACTTCCTCGTGGGGACGCATACGCAGGGAACGTCCGATATGACGTGCGTTTTCGCCGTCTAAAACTATATCGTTTTCATTTATATTATCCGCAAAAAATCGTGGCATATGTATACTCCTTTGCATTTTATACCTTATTATAACATTATAAAATACAGATGTCAAATTTTTTCAGACGCAGTGCGCTAAAATACAATTTTGGGAATTGTTAATCTG
The DNA here is from genome assembly GCA_017521805.1 of Ruminococcus sp. GTDB lineage: Bacteria > Bacillota > Clostridia > Oscillospirales > Ruminococcaceae > Ruminococcus. The sequence goes on from JAFXDK010000001.1 coordinate 38,173, forward strand.
CACAATAATGAATAATCGGAATTGATAAATATGCTGATTTTTATGTGGATATGGCAAAAATACACAAAAATTTCACAATCTGTATTTCTGTTTGTGATATAATAAGTATACAATAGAGGGATAATATCCATTTTAAAAAACACATCAATATTGAAAGGATGATTTATCATGAAGATTACAAAAAAAATCGCCGCTGCTGCTGCCTCTGCGGTTATGGCGGTTTCATCAATTCCCGTGGCAGCGCTGAATACATCTGCCGCTGACCATAACTACATGGAGGCACTGGCAATGTCCCTGTACTTCTTCGATTCCAATGCCTGCGGAACAGGTATAACCGACGGTCCGCTCACATGGCGCGGCGACTGTCATACTTACGATGCAACGGCTTCTGTAGGCTCTCTTGACGGCTCTGCAAAATCTGTAGTTGACCCGGACGGTGACGGAAAAGTTGATGTATCTGGCGGCTGGCACGATGCAGGCGACCATATCAAATTCAATCTGACTATCGGATTTGCTCTTTCAAGTCTTGGTATATCCGACTATCTCAATCCGGGGATATACGAAAAGGCATACTGCCGCGACCACTTTGAATATGAAATGCGCTGGGGTGCTGATTACCTTATGAAAACAACTTTCCTCGATAATTCGGGAAATGTTGCGGCTGTAGCTCATACCGTTGCGGAAGGAGGCACAGACCACTCATTCTGGTCCGCTCCCGAGGTTCAGACATATGACCGCCCGATTTTCTGGCTGACAGCTTCGGACAATAACTCCTCTGTAAGCTGTGAAATGGCGGCAGGTCTTGGTGCGGCGGCTTATGTATTCAAGGATTCAGACCCTGAATATTCCGCAAAATGTGCTAAATATGCAAAAGCGCTCCTTGAATTCGGTACAAAGCACGTAGGCAACAATACGGGCGGAATCGGCGGTTTTTACAGCACTGACGCTCAGTATCAGGACGAAGAAGCTATCGCTCAGGCTTGGCTCTGGATTGTAGGTGAGGGCGATAAGCCTACCCGTGTTCCCAAGAATAAGGACTACGGCGGAAGTCAGTATGACGGTTGGGTTTACTCATGGGATAAGGTATGGCAGGGCTATGCGGCTCTGATGTACAAGGCTACAGGTGATACAGCTTTCAAGGATGAGCTTATTGTTGAAATTCAGGGACAGAATGGCATGAAAGTCGGCACATATAACACTAACGGCTGGGGTACTTCACGTATCAACTGTGCAATACAAATGGACGCATATGTTGTTGCTGACGGTGACCCCAACAGCGAGTACGCGCAGGGCGCAAAATGGCAGCTTGACTATATGCTTGGCGACAACAATCTCGGTTACAGCTTCCTGTTAGGTTTTGGCGAAAAGTGGCCTGTACATATCCACCACCGTGCCGCAAACCCGGGCGGTGAGGGTATAACATCGGCGCAGAATCCTTCGGCTAAGTATACCAATTATGGTATGCTTGTAGGCGGTATTGACGCTAACGGCTATGAGGATCACGCTGACAGATACCAGTATACAGAGGGCGCGCTGGACTATAACGGCTGTTTTGCCATTGCAAGTGCTTGTGCGTCAACCCTTTTCGGCGGAGATGCAACAACATTTGATGATATAAAGAAATCTGCGGCTGAAATCAATGCTGATTTTAAGTTTGCTGATGAATCAACAAATCCCACGGAGCCTCCCACAGAGCCTTCCACTGTTATTCCCTCAGATAATCCCTCTGATACTCTTTATGGTGATGCAAACTGCGACGGCAATGTTACTATTGCAGACGCTACCGCAATACTTCAGGCTGTAGGAAATCCCGATAAATACGGACTTTCCGAGCAGGGTACTATAAATGCAGATATCAACGGTGAAGTTGGTATAACACCTGACGATGCAATTATAATAAAGAAAATAGACGCTGGCATGTTATCTATCGAGGATATAAATCCTGCAAAGTGAAAAACAGGTCATGTTAATAGACAGGAGTAAAGTAACTTTTGAGTAACATTGTGGTAAAATGGTTTTGTTTGTGATTGTTGTGATTGTATTAATACATTTTCTGATATAGAGTAAATTAGTTTGAAACTTATATAAAATATGCAAAATATACACTGATATTAATATTACAAATTCACAAAAACTTAATAATGACGTATGTTTTGTATAGTTGCATAAAAATTTTACCGTGATTATATACAAATCCAACAAAGCATTTATAGTCAATATAGAGAAATTGCTATTAGTTAAGGCGTTTTAACCACAATGTAACCTCTTTGTAACCGCTTTGTTACCAAAAGTTCGGGAAAATTATGTATAATAAATGTACAAACATATTGTAGGCACAATTTATTTGAATTTTTAAGAAAGAAGTGTGATGTGAATGAATTTCAAGAAAATCAAGTCAGTCGTACTTAGCGGAATGCTCGCTGCTGCTTCTGTAGCAGGTTCATTCTCAGCATCTGCCCCCTCTCTCAAGGCAAGTGCAGCCAGTGACGACTACGCAAAACTCCTCCAGTATTCTCTCTATCTCTACGACGCTAATATGTGCGGTAGTGAGGTAGGTGAAAAGTCAGGTCTGTCCTGGCGTGATGACTGCCATACTGACGATGAAGTACAGGGCGGTTTCCACGATGCAGGTGACCACGCAATGTTCGGTCTTCCTCAGGGCTATACAGCTTCATCTCTCGGCTGGAGCTACTATGAGTTCAAGGACGCTTATGAGGCAACAGGTCAGGGTGAACACCTTAAAATGATTACTGACCATTTCTGTGATTTCTTCAAGAGATCCACAAAGCTCAGCGGAAACAGTGTTTCAAACTTCCTCTATCAGAAGGGTGACGGTACTGTTGACCACAGCTACTGGGGACCTCCCGAGAATCAGGGCAGCGGCAGAAAGATGTTCTGGACATCAGGCGGCGCTTCTGATATCGCTGCTGACTACGCTGCAGCTCTCGCACTGAACTATATCAACTTCGGCAACAAGGAGGACCTTACATACGCTGAGGCTCTCTACAACTTCTCAACACAGCACAACGCTGTTGCTACTGACGGACCTAACGGCTTCTACAAGTCAAGCGGATGTCAGGATGAGCAGGCTAACGCTGCAGGCTGGCTCTACATTGCTACCAAGAATGAAAAGTACAAGAATGACTGTGCTTCCAAGCAGACACAGTACCTCGGCTGGGTTGACGGCTGGGATAACAGAGGTCTTGGTGCAGCTTGCGTTTACGCTCATATCACAGGCGACTGGGGTAAGGTAAACAGCTACATCGGCGGTCAGGCTTCAGGTAGCAATTATCTCTTTATGGATAAGTGGGGCAGTGCTCGTCTTAACACAACAATGCAGTTCTGTGCTCTCGCAGCTACAAAGAACTCAAACGCTGATTACACAAGCTGGGCTAAGGGTCAGATGGATTACATTACAGGCAGCAACCCTGCAAATACTTGCTTCGTTGTAGGATTTGCAAGCAATTCTGCTAAGAACCCCCACCACAGAGCAGCTTCCGGCTATACAAGCTATGAGCAGTTCAATATGAACAACTGGAATCCAGACGGCGACCACATGAGCCCCTACAGCTCATTCGGTTCTAACTCACACACTCTTGTTGGTGCTCTCGTAGGCGGTCCTTGCGACGCAGGCGGTTCATACCACGATAATATGGGTGACTACATCTGTAACGAGGTTGCTATCGACTACAACGCTGGTTTCGTTGGTGCATCTGCTGGTCTCTATCACTTCTACAAGACAGGTAAGACAGTTTCTTCTATCGACGGTGTTGACAAGATTTACAGCGGCGGCGGTTCTTCTTCCAGCACAACAGAAAAGCCTCAGGACGGTACAACTACAAAGACAACTTCAAAAACTCCTTCTGATACAGTTACAACTCCCGTAGGCGGTGATAAGGTTCTTCTCCCCGATGACATGAAGGTTGGCGTAGAAGAGGGCGATGACGGCGAGATGAACAACTACGCTGAATTCAACGCAAAGGGCTATAAGACAGCTACTCTCTACTACACAGTAAACACAAACGATACAGAAAGCTCAGGCGGTTTCGGTACATGGACAGGTGAGTGGGAGCAGGAAGACTTCAAGGTAAACGTAAAGAACGGTAAGGTTGAAGTTTCTTACGACATTCCTGCTAACGTTGGTGCAACTGTTAAGGCTATGATTTGGTGGCCTCACGATGACGGCGTAACAATTGAAAAGGTTGTTCTTAGCGGCGGTTCTTCCTCAGGTACAACATCCAAGACAACTTCCAAGACTACATCTAAGACAACTTCCAAGACTACATCTAAGACAACATCAAAGACTACTTCCAAGACTACATCTAAAACAACATCCAAGACAACTTCAAAGAACGAAAACGACGGCAACACAACTACAACAGTTACACTTTACGGTGATGCTAACAACGACGGCAGAGTTTCAATCGCTGACGCTACAGCAATTCTCCAGAGCCTCGGTAACCCTGATAAATATGGTCTTTCCAAGCAGGGTGCAGCTAATGCTGATGTAACAGGCAACGGCAACGGTGTAACAACAGATGATGCTATCGTAATCCAGAAGATTGATGCAGGTCTTATCAATGTAAGCAGTCTTCCTATCAAGTAAATAATTATTATCGCCGCAGATTTGATTCTGCGGCGATTTTTTCACGATTTTTGGTCAGAAATTGCGGTTGGTTTCAAATATTGTGAAGTTTGTCAAGGTTTATTGACATATCCGCTTTATTGTGGTAAAATTTTAATAGGCACTTGATCAGTGTCAATATTATGGATTTGTTTGCGGAATATAGGCATTCCGATGGTGCAGAATCCAAAAAAGAGGGATGATTACAATGAAAAAATCACACATCACAAAGGCAATGGCACTTGCTTTTGCCGCATCAATTGCTGTTGGCACTGCTCCTGCCGTATACGCGGCAGACGGCACTGCTGAGCCTAAAGTCGTTTACAGCTTCGATTTCGAGGATGGCGACGTTTCCGCATTTACAAACCGCGGCGGCGACGACACAACAGAGCTTTCAGCGTCAACAGACGCTTCCGTAAGCGGCGATAGTGCACTTCTTGCAAGTGGCCGTACAGAAAGCTGGAATGGTCCTGCTTTCCGTCTTGACGACAAGCTTGAACCGTTCACAGAATACTACATTAGCGCCAAAATCAAGGGCAGATACTACACAGGCGCTATGATGAGCTTCCAGTATACCGTTAAGGGCGAGACTGAGCCTAAGTATCAGAATCTTGTACAGAATCTCAACGGCAGCGACTGGATGTCTGTTGAAAGAATAAAGGTAAGCTTTACCGACGAAATGGAAGGTGTTTACGTATACTTCGAGGGCGGAAGCGACGACCTTTTCATTGACGATTTTGTCGTTGAGGAAGTTCCCGCTGTTGAAATCGAGCAGGATATCCCAGGACTTGCACAGGTGTTCGGACATGATTTCAAGGTTGGTACATCACTTGTACCCAACAATTTCAGTTCACGTGCCACAATGGATATTGTTGAAAAGCACTACTATCAGAGCCTTACATGCGGAAATGAAATGAAGCCCGACGCTGTTCTCAATAAGGCTGCTTGTCAGGCTTACGTTGAGGAGACAGGAGACGATACAGTTCCGCAGATTTCATTCAGCGCTGCAAAGCCGCTTCTTAACTACTGTAAGAAGAATAATGTTCCTGTAAGAATTCATACTCTTGTATGGCATTCACAGACACCCGACTGGTTCTTCAAGGAGAACTATGCCGATGACGGCAAATGGGTAAGCAAGGAAAAAATGCTGCTCCGTATGGAGAATTATATAAAGGCTTTCTTTGAAGAGCTTGTTGCGTTATATCCCACAATTGATTTCTATGCCTGCGACGTTGTAAACGAGGCATGGCTTGATGACGGTAAGCCCCGTTCACCCGGAGAGCAGGGTTCAGGCGGTTCACAGAATTCCGCATGGGTACAGGTTTTCGGCGATAACTCATTTATCGAGCCTGCTTTCACATATGCAAGAAAGTATGCTCCCGAGGGCTGTAAGCTTTACTATAACGACTTCAATGAGTACATGGACGGCAAGATGAATGCTATTATCGAAATGGCTAAGGATTTCAAGGAAAAGGGTATTATCGACGGTATCGGTATGCAGTCTCACCTTGACGCGCGCCAGAGCCTTGACGCAGCATTCCCCTCTGTAAATATGTACAAGAACGCTCTCAAGAAGTATTCTGAGCTTGGACTTGATATTCAGATTACAGAGCTTGACGTTACAACTCCCGAAAATCCCAAGTCTGGTGATTTTGATGTTCAGGCTGCATATTACAAGGGTATCTGGGACGCTATATATGAGTACAAGGATTATGTATCCGCAGTAATTCTCTGGGGTGTAACAGACGACCAGAGCTGGAGAGGAAAGCAGTATCCGCTTCTCTTTGACGCTGATTACAAGGCAAAGAAAGCATTCCACTCTATCATAGAGGGATATGAAGTACCTGCTGAGCCTCCTACGAATCCCCCTGTAACTCCTACAGAGCCACAGCCCTCTGAGCCAACTGACGATCCTGTTGATAATCCCGATGTTGAAGTAACACTTCTTGGTGACGCTAACTGCGACGGCAAGGTAACGATTGCCGATTCAACAGCAATTCTCCAGTCTATCGGAAATCCTGACAAATACGGTCTTTCCGATGAGGGTACGGCTAATGCCGATGTAGACGGAACTAAGGGTATAACAGCTAACGACGCACTTGGAATTCAGAAATACGATGCAAAGCTTATTTCAGATTTTTCTGAGCTTTCAAAGTAATTTACAGGATTTATAAGATATATCAACCGCCGCTGTAATATGCGGCGGTTTCCGTCTGTAGAAAAAGGTGTATTGCATAATGGACACGGCACGCCGTGTCCCTACAAAACGGCTATTCTAAGCTGTTTTGTGTAGGGGCTGCCTTTGGCAGTCCGCAATTTCGGAACGAAATTATAGTTTTTCAACAATCTCAACCGCCGCTGTAATATACGGCGGTTTTTGCGTAATGAACAAATTTCATTGAAAATATCACAAGAAGAACATAATATGCACTTGAATTTATAATAAAAAAGTAGTATAATAAATTGTGAAAAGATTTTAGGCGACTTCCCACATTTTTACGGCTGAGATTGGACATAAAAACTACCGATATTGAGGAGAATATAATGGATTTTTGCGAGATTAATACCGATTATGATATAGAACAGCTTATGAATAATTTTGGTTCGTTTCATGACAGCTGTATTAAAGAAATAGTATATATTAGTGGCGGATATGTAGAAGAAGACGGGGCGATGAATCCATTTGACTCCGAAAAATGTGTGATAATTGTTTTTCAAAGTCAAGATGCCAAATATCGAACGATTGAAGTAAAATTTGAAGGTGTTGTTCAAATGAATCTTGTCCCTAAGCCTGATTATTATGATAATATAATTTATGAGGCTTCTTTAATAAAAAATAATGAATTGTTTTATTGGGCAGAATGGGGGAATTTCCAAGTTAATGATTCTAATAATAGTTCAGGCACTTGGATTTCATCCACAAAAGTAAGTTGGCGCCCTATGGAATTTAAAATGGGAAATCATCCAATTTACTTTCCTACAGCATAATTATTCTATAATACAAACCGACCGCCGCTGTAATATGCGGCGGTTTTGGCGTAATGAATAAATTTCATTGAAAATATCACAAGAAAAACATAATATGCACTTGAATTTATAATAAAATTATAGTATAATAAATATAAGAACGAATTTCGGAGGTTTTTATGAAGTTTAATAAATTAGCGGCATTTGTTCTTGCCGCTGTCTGCGCCGCTTCATGCGTTTCCTGCGAAAAGGAAAAGAGCGCGGACAAAGAAAATATATCACAGATTATTGAGAATATAGGCGAAAATGAGGCTGGTGAGCTTATTACTCCCGCTGAGGACAGCGAGGAATATGAGCTTGGCGCATACCGTTACAGCTCCCATGGTGTAAAGCTTTACGCAGGTGATGACACTGTTACAACTGATGTATTGCTTGCCCTTGAAAAATATTTTCTTACAATTCAGAACAACGATTTTGAGGGATACAAAAATTCGCTATATCCCGACTATGCAGAACGCTATGATAAGTATCTGCGTGAGGAATACAGCAAGACCGTAGGCAAAGACTATAGTCTGCAAAATTCCTTTGAAATGCGTTACAATATGATTCGCGATGATGTTAAGGATATGCTGACTTATGAATCCGCCGAAGAAAAGGAGTTTACAGGAGATTATAAAATTACACGTATCAGAGCCGAACAGCCTATTTACGAGGAGGGCACGACAGAGGAGACTTTAATACAAAGCTTTTTTGATAGCTACAAGGATATCTTTGATATTGACTACAGCGAATTTGTGAAGAATGACATTGACAGCCTTATGCCATTTACACTTTTTGTTATGGCTGAAACCGAGGACGGAAATGAGCATAAAATTATCAGCGAGGTAAATATTATTCTTGCTGAAAAAGACGGAAAATATTATACCTTCGGATAAGGAGCAGAGAATATGAAAAAGATTATATGTGCGGCTCTTGGTGTGATTCTCCTTGGCGCTTCCATGACCTCCTGCAATGATGAAGAAAAGCATCAGATGATGAATACATCAATGGACAAGAACGCCAATGCAACACAGGACGAAATGCCCTATGGTGCAACAATTTATCAGCTTCTTCCAAGAAACGATTCAAATATCAAATATGGTATTGAGTTCGATAAACGTTATTTCGGCGGTGACGGTGAGGAAGCGGATTTGCGTGAAATCTATCTGATTCATGACTATATTGCAGCACTGAACGAGAATAATCACGAAAAAATAAAAAGCCTTTACTATCCCGGATATCTTGAATACATGTGCGCTATGGGCGGATATCTGAACGCTGAACAGTATCTTAACAGCATGAACGGAGCACTTACAGAAGCGCTCGGTGAGGATTTTGAGATTGACTATATCAATGTTTCAGACTGTCTTACAGAAGAGGACGAAAAAGGCGTATCGTATTTCATACAGGCTGAATCAGTATTGTATACCATAGACGATTCCCTTGAGGAAAAAATCACATCGAAAAAGGCTGTGGAAATCGGCGGTTATACCAGTTACAGCACCCCTGAGGGGAAATATGTATTTGTAAATCACGCAGAGCCACTTACACTGCTGGTTTATGAAATAGACGGAAAAATTTATTTATTATAAGGAGTAAAAGATTATGCCATACATTAATGTTAAAACAAACAAAGAGATATCAAAGGAAACTGAAATAGCTTTAAAATCCGATTTAGGCAAGGCAATTTCCGTAATTCCTGGTAAGTCTGAGGCTTGGCTTATGGTTGGCATTGAGCCTGAGCAGATTCTCTATTTCAAGGGTGATGACGCACCAGCGGCTATGGTTGAGGTAAGCGTTTTCGGAAGTCCGAATCCTGCGGCATTTGACAGGCTGACAGGGGAGATATGTAATATACTCAATGCAAGGCTTGGAATTGAGCCTGCGAGGGTATATGTAAAGTATTCCGCAACAACTGATTGGGGCTGGAACGGCGGAAATTTCTGAGGAAATATAGAAAAATTTTTAAGGGGACGCTCTCTCTTGCAGAGCGTCCCCTCTTTCCAAACAGTCCACAGGACTGTTTGGAAATTCACCCCTTGCAGAGCGCTTGAACGCATCGCAGAGCTTTGCTCTGCGTGGGACCAGTCCCACACCCTGCAAGAGACGCTGTCTCTTGACTCTGCTAAAGGGTTTCACCCTTTAGAATCCCGTTCTAATAATCTGGCATTGTTCTCTCTATTTTTTGAAAAGCCCTTTACAAACAAGCTAAAATATGATAAAATAAATATAACAAAACAAAGGAGAAACAGATATAAAATGGATGAATTTATAAATGCTGATGAGCATAGAGCCGAAGTATCAGGCTTGATACAGGAAATATGCTCTTTGAAAAATACACTTGAAAGAAAAGAAA
>JAFXDK010000098.1 GCA_017521805.1 Ruminococcus sp.
CGAATAATCCGATTATCTTTGCATTTGCAGCATTTTTCCTTATGTGGACAAGCTGTACAATCTTCACATTGATAAAATTCTTCTGTTCTGCCATACTTATTGCCTTTAATCGGTCTGCTGTAAAGATAATGAAACTTTTTTATTGTTCGGACAAACAGGACAGCCTTCATCATCAATCGGGAAATTTACTGCTCTGTATGGGGCTTCAATATATTTTTTATCATTGCTTGCTTTTTCATACATCGTAAACTTCATATATTTTTCCATCTCGATTTCAAATATTATTCAAGCAATCCATTCAGACAGTTAAGTTCAGCAGCCGCAATATCCTGATCAATATGGCAGTATACGTCCATTGTAAACGCACAGCTATTATGACCAAGAATAGTAGATAACGTTTTAACAGACATTCCATTTTGCAATGAACGGGTAGCAAAGCTGTGCCGCAACCCATGTACACCTATTTCACGAATATTATGACGTTTAAGAAGATTATTGAAATCTCTCTGAAAATCACGGGGATCATACTCTTTTCCATTAGTTGCAGTAAACACAAGTCCAATATTAGGAAGATGATTTTCTGCTATATATTCAGCCTGAACACGTCTATATTCTTCAAGCATTTCAGCTATTTTAGGAAGAAGCGGAATAGTTCTGATTGAATGCTGCGTCTTTGGAGGAGTAATAAGCAGCAATGTTCGCAATGGTGCGTTAGTATCGGGATTTCTTGTTCGTACAAGTGCCTGGGTAATCATGATATACGAATTACCATTATGATTAATATGAACATTGCTCCACGGCAGTCCAAGCAACTCTCCCTGACGCAAACCGGTATAAAGCAAGAGAAGCACAGCCATTTCTAACTTTTCACCCTTTATCGCCTCTTGCAACTGTTTTTGTTCCTCCGCAGTATAATATCGTATATTCGGCTTTTGACGTTTAGGAAGCGTTATATATGCTGACGGATTTTTCGGTATCATTTCAAGATGAACTGCCTTTTCAAGAGCTCGGTGTAACATATCATGAATATTCTTTAACGTCTTTGGACTTAAACCACCTTTTCCGTCTAAACGGCCATTCTTTGATTTTTCATTATAATACTGCTGTATCAGAATGGTATTAAGGTCACATAAGCGATACCCTCCTATCCCCTCTTTGATATGTTTATGGATATATGTCTCATAGTTGATATAGGTGGTCATTCTGACTTCATTTTTGCAATATGTATCAAGCCAGGTACAAAGCCACTCATAAAGAGTGACCTTGCAAGGCTCGATGTATGTGTTAGTACGTAGCTGATTTATTAATTCATTCATCTTATCAGCAACTTCCTTACGAGTTTTACCATACACATACTTCTTTTTATATTTTCCGTCATTACTTGGAAGTGATACAGCACCTCTCCAGAAACCACGTTTATCTTTTATAATACTGCCTTCACCATTGGCATTCCTTCCCATTACCAAGCACCTCCGCAGCATACATCATAAACGTTTTCACACTCCTCAAACCTTATAGCCCTGAGCGTTTCATGGAGCAGGTTTGTATCAACAAGCATATCCTCGACCTCGTCAGGTGTATATCCATAGTCAAGGAGAAGTTCCACATCGGCACTATCTACGCCATAGCATCCACAGTAGGCAAGTAATAATTCCTCATGGATAGGGTAATAATCAGCGGAGTTATACCAACCAAAACGGCTCGATGCTGTGAGGTATTCAAATTCTGCTCTTGACATAGTTCCATTTTCGTCAATTTTAAGAATATCACCCTCAACGACTTCAACCTTTTCAGCATCGAATTTATGAAGTCCTGTTTTCTTCAAAGCGTTCTTCATGATGCTCTCGGTGGAGGCATAAATGTAAATTCCCAAGGCTTCAAAGTGGAGCAGGCACATAGGGTTGCTTCCTTTTATAATATATAGAGAATTGTGCTGGTCGAGAGCGGTGAATGTGAAGTTCCCCTCAACAGTTTCTGCCATATATTTTAAGCTGCCGAAGTCGAGTTTTCCTTGATGTTCAATCAGCTGACAGGCAACGTAGCTGTCGGTTTCAATGTGACTTTCAGGTACTAATCCTTTTTTACGTAAATCCTTGTCATTCCAGAGTACTCCGTTATGGGCAAATGCAAAACTTGTATCTCCTGCCACGCAGGAAAACGGATGATTGTTGTAATTGTGTTTCTTGTCGCCCTGGGTAGCCATTCTGGTGTGACCCATAATCGCCTTTGTATCATCGGGAGCGTTAAATCTGATAAGATGAGCCGCCCTCGGCCGCTTATAAACCGTAACCTTGCCGTCTTTGATGTAGGAGATACCCGCTGCATCGGTGCCACGTTCTTCTGCTGCATTTGCTAATGCCTGTGTAAGTTTCTTTAAAAGCTTTTTGGGGATTATTCCCTTATAATCGAGCCAGCCAAATAATGCACACATATTACTTTCCCTCCTCGTATCTGATTTCGCCTGTTATGTCAGGTGAATTATCTTTCGACAATTCATGAATGATGTTCTCGATTTTTGCCGCAAGACAAGTAGCCGCTATAATAGCGGCAAGCTTGATAAGCTCCTGCGTTAATGTGTTGGCAGGCATCTTTTCAGCCATTGCCATGAGATTAAATTTGTTCATTAATATTCCTCCGTTTCTTCAACCATTTCGTTGATGTATAAATTGCGTTCTTTCAGATACTGGATGAGTTCGGTATCTGTAATATTCGCTACAAATTCTGACCAGGACAGCTTTTGCAAACCCTCGTCAGACATAGAAATAGCCACATTACAAATCTCATTTACGAGCTGCAATGTGGCTATAAACGTATTCAGTTTAAGCGTTCCTCTGAATAAGCGGAACTCAATAGTACTGTAATTGCAAAGATTCACAGCGGCATATCTGCCAAAGTTTCCCTTTTTCGCCTTGTCCATAATTGCTTTAGGCGAATTTTCGTAGCCATAACGAGCCGCCCAGCGATTGATTGTATATTCAGAACGGCGGCTGAATTTAAGTAGTTCATTCCAATGGTGTTCCACAAAGTAGAGAACACGGCTTATTACTTCATCCTGCTCCTCTCTTGATTCACCAAAACAAATTCTGTTTACATGGATATGAAGTCCGCAGGTACTTGTCTGGTGTGAGCGATAACCAAGGGATACAGCCTTTTTCATGATTTCAGACCAGCAATAATTTTTATGATAATCCAGCGTCATAGGGTGGCTGACAATCTCCATTCCGTCATCAAGACTTCCGTCTGATTTAATGTAAATATGATCTTCGTCCTCGTTGCCAATATCAAGGATTTCTCGTGCGTTATCGCTGTCCTTGCCTGCTCCATCAATTTCAAGCTCAACTCCGAAATATCTCGAATTATCGCCATAAAACACAGGTTCAGGCTTGTAACCATATTCCTTAATTGCACTATTTTCATTGGCAATGTCGTGATAACATTCAGAGCAGTAATCTGAATTATTGTAGTGATATGCGTCATCAACGTGAACGAGTGCATCACAATTTTCGCAGCGTGTATAGTAATTATCGTAGCAGTAAC
>JAFXDK010000095.1 GCA_017521805.1 Ruminococcus sp.
AATCCCGATACAGACAGCAGATTTGTGAAGAACAACAAATCCGTTGTAGATGCTTTGCTTACTTATTATATCGAAGATGAAGCCGCATTCAAGCACGTTGCGGCAGGCAGTGCAAACGGTATGGCAACCGATCAGGCTTGTTATGCTCTTGCAGCATATAACCGCTTCATGAATGGCAAAACAGCACTTTATGATATGTCTGATGTTGAATTTGACACTGTTGGAAGTGAAGTAGTTGCAGGTAAGCCTGTTGCTATTCTCGGAGTTCCCTCGGAGATTTCTGACAAATCAGGTGAAAGTTTCAATGCAACTATAAGCATTGATCAGTGGGACAATACAGCAGGCTATAAGCTTATTGACTTTGTTATGAATGTTCCCGCAGGTTTAAGCGTATCCTCCGTTACAGCCGGAAATCGTCTTGACGGCGGTGAAGTAAGCTATCACCTTGAAACTGAAACAGGAAAGCTTCGTGTGGTATATTTTGACGCTAACAACAACAGCGATATTACTGTAAGCGGAACAGAGTTCCCTGCACAGCTTTTCACAATCGAATTCACCGTTGATAAGGTAAATGCAGGCGACAAGCTTGATGTATCTGTGGGTGGAATGTCAATCAAGCTCAATTCTGATTCTGCTGATGAAAAGTCAATGATTATTGTAGATACCACAGAAGCAACAGGCGTAATTGATGTTGTCAAGGGCGTATCCTATAGTGCAGTATGTCTTTACATCGGTGATGATATTGACCTTATCCCCTCAACAAAGAAAGCTGTTGCCGTTGCAGCAGTAGGCTATGACAAAATCGGAAAGCTTGCATACAATGACGGCACTAACAAGTATGAGTTCAGATACAGTTCCGAAATTTCTGAGAAAACAGGAATTATGACATATGTATGCCTTGTTGACGCAGGAATTGATATGACAGAATTTGCAGACAGCGCAAACTTTACATACACAACAGAAACACCTGCTGATATTACTTTTGGTGATGTAAACAACGACGGTATTATCAACGCACAGGATGCTCTCGGTGCTGTTGATACATGGCTCCGCAAGACAGATGCACCTGAGGACGATGAAATCCTTGCACTTAACGTAAACAGCGACAGTCGAATTAATACATTTGATGCACTTGGTATTGTTGAAGCTTATGTAAATGACAGCGAATATATGATTATCACAAAGGCATCTGCTTTAAGCACGAACAAGTAATATAGAGGTTACAATATAAGGGTGGGGGTGATTTATCGCTCCCATTCCCTTTATAAAGGAGCATTTATGAGTGAAGAAAAGAAAAAATCAAAGTCAAGGAAATGGATTATAATTATATTGGGAATTATATTGCTTATCATAATTTTACTGCTTTTCACACGCTGTAATCAAAGCATAAATAAAATCCCGACGCTTACAATAGAAACTCCCCAGAAAATCAGTACAGACACGGAAGAAATCTCCCTTGATGTAACAATTTCAGATTTCGGTGACGCACTTTATCCTGCGGCAAGTATGAGTATAGCCTTTGACCCTGCGTATCTTGAATTTATCGGTCTTGGAGAAGGGAATGTATTTGTACTCAACGAAGATGAAACCGTAACGAAAAAGCTTCCCGAGTGGGGCTGTAATCCGTCCCAATGCAATAAATCGGGAAAAATCAATATTATGTATCTTGATACAACGGCAGGCAAAAACGCTTTTACCAAGACATTGCTGAAAGATAACGACAATGTTGTACTGCGGTTGAAATTCAGACTGCGTGGAAGTGCTTCAGAAGGCGATGTATACGACCTTATATTTGAGGACGCTGTTTTTGCGGCATCTGATGAAAACGAAAGTCTTGCAATGGCTCGTGATACATTGAAAGTCAGAAACAGTAAAATAGTTGTGGGATGATGAATATGAAACGAATTTTCAGCCTTATTTTAACAATTGCTCTTGCGTTCTGTTTTACTTCCTGTAAGGGAAATTATGCACAAACAGATCTTAAAAAGCCTATGACAATCCCCGAAAGCGGAATCATAGAAAAGAAAATTCTTGATGAGATAAAAAAAGAAAATGCCATTGCTGTCTTTGAGGGAAATTCAAACTCTATTCATTACGAATGGACAATTTTCGGCAGCGATATAAAGAATACAAGAGATATAAATTTATCCATTGAACTTACAGAAACCGATAACGGAATTAAAACAGTTATGAACGAAAGTTCGGATTTCGGCTTTCCGCTTCTTCTCTCGATTCATCTCAATGAAAAGTGGACAGAGCAGAATGCCTCCGCATATAATGACAGCAAAGCTGTATACTCTGTTTCTGTTACAGGAAGTAAAACCACTATACTGAATATTCCGATTGATAAAGTAGTAAGCGAATTTACAATTGCACCTGTCACAGATTCATACAGCGATAGTCAGCCGCAAACAGAAAAGGTTTATACCGAAGAAGATATTATACAAACTGAAACTGTAACATCAGCTGAACGTGACGAGTACCTTTCGGGAGTTAATAACAGCGACAACCGCATATATTCCGACGGAAATGCAACAGATCAGGATAAATACAAAACTGACCCTGTTCCCGAAGGTAAGCCTATGCCAGTTGAACCTGAA